>CALCZA010000015.1 GCA_937906475.1 uncultured bacterium | reverse complement strand
ACGCACGAGTTCAGTCTCAGTGCTAGACGTCTCAGTGCCAGACGTCTCAGTGCCAAACGTCGGCGTTCCATGCGGAGACACGCACGCCGTTCTCGAAGGCATCCAACATGCCGATGCCGCCAAACGGTAGGTTCAGTGACAGGCAGCGCGACAGCCTCATGCCAAGCATCGCCGCGGCGAAGCCCGTCAGAATCGTGCCGGAGCAGACCACGACCACCGTCTTGCCAGCGACCTTCGGTGCCGTTTCCGCCCACCACTGCAGCATGCGCTCGACGGCCTCGCCGAGACGTTCGCCACCAGGCGCCGCGGTATCGCCAAACTCACTGAAGAACGTGCGCACGGCGCCGTCCTGGTCACGCATGATTTCTTGCCACGAACGTCCCTGCCACTGCCCCATCTCCTGATCACGCAGGCGAGAGTCGACAACGACCTCAAGCTTCTTGCTCTCGGCCAACCCACGCGCGGGATCGTGACACTGCGGCTGCGGGCCACTCGTGACGAGTTCGACCTCGACGTCCTTCAGCAACGCCATCCAGCGCAGGATCTGGGCGCGACCGCGCCGGCTGAGATCGGCCGGACCAGCGCCTACGGCAAGTTCGGCGGCACCAGTCTCTAGTTCGGGGTGGCGGAGCAGCCAAAGGCGGCAGAAGTCATTCGGTTCTTCGAGCACGACGACAATCTTGGCCTGCCGGACGCACGACTTCCACAACCCGCGCAGCACTTCGGTGCGTCTAACACGAAAGCAACGCTCGTCAACCACTCCGCCAACTCGGCCGACGACACTCCTGTGTGGTTCCGGAAGGCCACAATGCCTACTGTTATGACGTGAGCTTCGCGATCCTGAAAACCGGCATTGACGGCCTCGACGGCATCCTAGGTGGCGGCATCCGTTATCCCGACGATGCCGCAGCATTCGCCTGCATCGGGGGTGGTCCTGGCACTGGCAAAACCCTGCTCGCGCTCGAGATGGTGGTGCGTGCGTGGCTGACGACCGGTGACGGCACGTTCCTCTACTACTCAGTCGAACACTCCCCCGACAGCATCGAGAAGAAGCTGGCGTTCGACTTCGATTGGTTCCGCTCAACGGCGGACATCACGACTGAACCGCGCGAAGTCCCCAACAAGCTAGTCTTGAACGCGAAGACGGCCCCAGGCGGTACGGCGCAACTCGTGCTGACGCAGGCCAAACCGGCAGCGCTGACCCAAAAGAACGCACGTGGCACGACGGTCGATATCGAGTGGATCCTCGCCGAGATTGAGAACCATCGCCGCGTCGCGCCGGTTCGCATGGTCGTCATCGACAACGTCGGATTGCTACTGACCGACCTCGAATACTTCGAGAAGCGTGCGACCCTGCTTGAAATCCGCAGCCGCCTTCTCGACGGCAAGATCCACGGCATCTTCGTCATGGAAGAGGCGCATCCGCGCGACCTGCGGCTACCGTCCGCCGAGGAGTTCTCCACGGACTTGATGCTGCACCTGGCATTCCGCGAAGAACGCACCGACTTCAAGGTTCGCGCCATTGAGATCAGTAAAGCGCGCCATCAGTACTACTACCGCGGCGTGCATCAATTCTCGATCGCCGGCCGCGGCATCACGCGCGACGTCTATCTCGGCGCACGCAACGAACGCGGTCCCGGAATCCACATCTATCCGTCGGTTGCAGCGCAACTGTCGATGGCGCGCGACCAAGCACAGTTCTCCGTTCCGCCACGCGGCGAAACCCCGATCGAACTCGGCCACCCCGACCTCAACCGCGCCTTCCTAGACGGCAGTGGACCGACACGCCATTCGTCGACGATCTTGCTCGCCGAGCCAGGCACGCGCGCCACACTGCTGGCGTTGCGCTTTCTCGCTAAGGGAATCGAACTTGGCGAGCGCGCGTTATTCGTTTCGACGCGCGAAGATCGCGATGCAATTCGCCGCATCTGCCAACGTGAACCGGCCCTTGCCGTGTGCCTCAACGAAAACGGTAAGTTCCACCCCAACTTCCGCGTCGTCTACCTGCACCCAGAGTTCATCACGCCGGGCAAGTTCACGTGGGATCTGATTCGCTTGGTTCAAGGTGGCCACGCCGGCGAAACGCCACTACCAGTTGTGCGCATGGCGTTCGACAACATCTATCGCCTGCAAGATCGCTTCCCGCTGATCCAGGACCAACGATTCCTGATCGCGGCGATCGTCGACATGATGCGCTACGAAGGCACGACCCCGATGTTTGTCGACATGGTGCCGCCGTCCGGTGGCAACGTCGCCAACACCTTCGACCCATCTCCCTACCTAGTCGGGTTCGACAACGTGCTGCACATCTACTTCGACCCGGAACAGCAAAGCTCGCGGCCGTTCTTCCGCGTGCTGAAGTCGACTGGCAACGACTACGTCGGCGAGCCCATGTCGATCGAATGGCGACGCACCTAGCTAAGCTGACAAGTCAAGCTGCACTGACTCAGTCGCCAGCCGCGCGCCGCTGCAAGTCGCGCAAGCACTGCAACGCATCTGCCGCGCGACCAACCGGCACGAACAAGTGATCGTGATGCGTACCAGCGATGACGTTGCACGCTATCGAATCGTCAGCTAACGCACGCGCAAACGCCGCCGTCAAGCCAACCGCCTCGAGCGCCGAATCGACCCGCAGGGTGATCCACGCACAGCGGAACGCCAGGTCAAAGCCTTGCTGCACGGCCTGCTTTTCCGGCAGCACTAGCGTCAAACCTTCCCGCTCGCGCATTGTCGCGACCACGTCGAGGCCAACCGTATTGGCGGACAGCGGCACCGTCGTAAACACGTAAACGCCTTCGTGCAATTCAGGATCGAGATTGGGCAGATAGTCCACGTTCTGTCCTACGGAACTTTGTGGCCAGCGATGATCTGCTCGACGACCTGCGGCTCAGCCAACGTCGAGATATCGCCAAGGCCGTCATAGTTGCCTTCGGCGATCTTGCGCAGGATGCGACGCATGATCTTGCCACTGCGCGTCTTGGGTAGACCGGCACACACCTGAATGCGATTCGGCGTCGCGATCGCACTGATCGCCTTGCGCACCTGCTGCTTGAGCGCCGCTTCGATTGCATCGGCGGACACGCCCTCGGCCGCCTGGCCCGTGATCACGTAGGCGTAAACTGCTTGCCCCTTGAGATCGTGTGGGAAGCCGACAACCGCCGCTTCGGCACAGAACTCATGGGCCACCAAGGCACTCTCGATCTCGGCCGTGCCAAGACGGTGGCCAGACACGTTGAGCACGTCGTCAACGCGTCCGGTGATCCAGTAGTAACCGTCTTCATCGCGGCGACAACCATCGCCGGTGAAGTAGTTGCCTGGATACATCGAAAAGTAGGTCTGATAGAAGCGCGCGTGGTCGTTGAAGATCGTGCGCGCTTGCCCCGGCCAGCTACCCTTCAAGCACAAGTTGCCACTGACATCGTTGCCTGTTAGTTCGGTGCCCTGGTCATCGACGAGCATCGGTTGCACACCTGGCAACGGGAACGTCGCCGAACCAGGCTTACATGGCGTTGCGCCAGGCAGCGGCGACATCAAGATGCCGCCCGTCTCGGTCTGCCACCACGTGTCGACGATCGGGCAACGCTTCTCTCCCACGACATCGTGGTACCACTGCCACACCTCCGGATTGATCGGCTCGCCAACCGTGCCGAGCACGCGAATGCTATCGCGACTGTACTTCTTGACCGGGTCGTCACCAAAGCGCAGCAACGCGCGCAACGCCGTCGGCGCCGTGTAAAAGATCGACGCCTGAATGTCTTCGCACACCTGCCAGTAGCGGCTGGCATCGGGATATACGGGGGTCGATTCAAACAGCACCGTGGTCGCGCCGTTCGCCAACGGGCCGTAGACGATGTAGCTGTGACCAGTGATCCAGCCAACATCGGCCGCGCAAAAGTGCACATCACCGGGATGCCAATCGAACACCAACTCGTGCGTGTAACTCGCGTAGGTCAGGTAACCGCCCGTCGTATGCAACTGGCCCTTCGGCTTGCCAGTTGAGCCGGACGTGTAGAGCACGAACAACGGATCTTCGCTGTCGAGCCACTCCACTGGGCAGTAGGCGCGCTGCTGCGCCATCTCATCGGCCAGCCACCGATCTCGGCCACCCTTCATCGTGACTTCGGTATCGGTGCGCTTGGCAACCAACACCGTGTGCACGAACGGCAACTCGGCGATCGCTTCGTCGACCATGTTTTTGAGCGGGATCGTCTTACCACCGCGCAGGCCTTCATTCGCCGTCAACACGACACAGCAATCGGCATCGACAATGCGGTCGCGAAGCGCGTCCGCTGAGAACCCGGCGAAGACCACCGAGTGCACCGCGCCAATACGCGCGCAAGCCAACATCGCGTAGACCGCTTCGGGAATCATCGGCAGGTAGATGCAGACGCGATCGCCCTTCTTGACTCCGTAGCGCTTCAACACATTGGCGAAGCGGCCGACGTGATCGTGCAACTCGCGGTAGGAGATGTTCGTGTATTCACCGGGTTCATCGCCAACCCAGATGATCGCCGTTTGCTCGGCACGCTCGCTCAGGTGCCGGTCGATGCAGTTGTGCGCAGCATTCAACTTGCCGCCGAGGTACCACGCGATCTCCGCCTTGTCGAAGTCGACTTCGCAAGTGCGGTCAAACGGATGGAACCAATCGATGCGCTCCGCTTGCCGCCGCCAGAAGCCCGCCGGATCGCGAATCGACTCGTCGTAGATGCGCTGGTATTGCTCGAACGACCCCACGTGCGCGTGGCGCGCGATGTGCGGTTTAACCGGAACGATGTGATCGGCCATGAGTGTGCTGTGCGCAGGGCTTGCGCGCAGCACGAGTCTGCCGGGGGCCGGAAGCTGTGACAAGCGTTAGCTCGGCGAGCAATTGACTCGCTACGATGCTTGCAGTTCCATGCACCAACGCCCCGACCTGTCGCGCATCCTGCCAATCGCCCTGTTCCTGTTGGCCACGGCCTGCAACAGCGTGCCGAGCGAACCGCAAGCCCCCCGCTTGCTGCGCTTCGCGGTGATTGGCGACACGCAGGGCCAGCACCTATTTTCGACGTTGCTGGAAGACGTCAATCGCCACGGTGCCGAATACCTAATCATCCCTGGAGATTTAGTTTCGACCGGGTCCGTCGACGCCAAGCAGCACGGCTCGTGGCAGTCATGGATCCAGCAAGCTGCGGCGTTCGCACCAGGATATAATCGCATCCTGATGACGCCCGGCAACCACGACTTGCCATCGGGCGGCGACGAACGCTGGCGCTCGACATTCGCCAACACCCCGGACGGAAACGCATGGCTGCCCGATAGCCCCACCGTCAACGGCAAGCGCGGCCTCGACCAGATGGACTACTTCGTCGACGTCGGCAACGTGCGCTTCATCAGCCTGACGACGGACACGCAGAAATACGGTGCCCAACACCTCGCCGACCGGACTCTGCATTGGTTTCTTGAAGTGCTGCGCAGAACCGAGCAGGCTGAGGAGATTGAGCACGTCTTCACCTTCACGCATCACCCGGTGACCTTCGACAGCTTCGAGCCAACGATCGCCGGCACGGTTGGCAAACTCTGGCAAGGCATCACCACTGAGAGCACCAAGACCCACGCGCTGTTCACCGGCCACTGGCACCTGTTCCAACCGAGTAGGCCGGACGCGCAGCGACCCGAAACGTGGGAAGTGGTCACCGGCACCGGTGGCGGCGGGCTCGAAGGCCGACTGCAGCAGAGCCACCACGGGTTCTTGTCCGTCGATGTATTTGCCGACGGCACCGTGCAGGCCAACTTCATCAGCGATCTCGACGGCGCCACGAACGGCTGGTCGTTCGATGATTCACTCGACTCGTTCACGCTGCACGACCCGAATGCGATCGCACAATCGCCGCTAGTTGCCAGCTACGACTTCGAACACGGCTCCGTGGTGCTCGACACCGCGAGTGGCTTGGGCACCAAGCGCGTGCACGGTGAACTCATTGGCGATGCGTCGAGCACCGACGGCGTTTATGGTCGCGCGTTGTCCGTGCACGGCAACGGCCATGCGGCGACGGCCGCCATCGGCGATTACGAACTCGCGATCGTTGCGGATCTAACGCTGGCGATTGCCATGCGCATGCGTGCCCTACCGGGCGAACACGGCACCACATTGGTCGAATACAGCGCCGCCGGCCCCCATCCACGGGTGGACAGCGAAGCGATCAACACCTGCTACTCGCTGCAACTCGACCACAACCGCCACTTGGTGCTCGCTTGGGAATCAGGACTAGGCACCGACCAGAGCGTGCGCAGCACAATCGCCGCCGATACGCAGATCGGTTCGTGGCACCGACTGCGAGCGACGCGCGACCACGAGGCACGCACGGTGCGCTTCTTCGTCGACGGCCAGCAACTGGGCGAAGCCATTCCATTCGCCAAGGGACCGAGCGGCGGAGGGGCCGGATTCTTGCACATCGGACGCAGCGCCGACGGCACGAAAGGCTTCGATGGCGACCTCGATGAGCTACGCATATGCCGCGTCGCGCTGGCCGAGCAGCCGTTTCCGCCAACATTGATCCGCGGCGACCTCAACGGCGACGGCGCGCTGAACCGCACCGACCTCGACATGTATCGCGCACGCTTCGCAGCCGACCAGCCAGAACTCGATCTCGATGGCAGTGGCCGCGCGGACGAGCACGACCTCGCCATCCTGATGCGCGGCATCGAACTGTCCGGCGAGCACCAAGCACCTGTCGCCAAGGCACCGATACAACTCGAGAGCAACGATACGAACCTCGTCTTGCAGCGACTTGACGGCATCAACAACGACCAGACCTACGCGTTTAGCAACAACCACGGACTGCGCATCACGGGGCTAAGCGCCGAACGCCAGGCGAGCTACCGGCTCGACTGCCTGGTCGCCTTCTCCGCCTACGGCAATGGCAAGTGGGGCAAGCTCGTCGACTTCGCCAACCGCGGGACCGACACCGGTCTCTATCTGCGCGAACAAGACGGCCAGGCGGTGCTCGAGTTCTTCCCGAACTTAGGCAAGGGCACAACGGCAGTGGATCCAGGTCGATTCCACCACATCGAAGTGCACCGCAATGCGACCACCAAGCAAGTCGAGGTCTTGCTCGACGGAGTGCGACAGTTCGGGTTCGTCGACAGCAAAGACGAAGCGGTGTTCGCCGATGCGCACCTTTTGTGCGATGACCGCGGCAGCGAGTCTGCGGCTGGCTCGATCCATCGATTGCAACTGGCGGCGGACGACGCGCCGGACCCCGCGTGGCCGACCAAGCTGAGGCTGCCACGCGCGACCGTGGACGAGCGTAACGTCGTGCACATCGACAACCAGATGCCCGGCGCGCTGCACTTAGACATGCTCACCGTGCAGGTGCCTGGCGGCAGTTTCCTGCCTGCGCCCCCCTTGATCGAACGCGGTTGGTATGACGTGCAGATCGCCGACGATCGCACCGCCATCGTGGCAACCTCGGGAGGCACCATGACCATCCCGGCCATGAGCGAATTGGCGGTGGGCATCGCCGCGCCGCATCGGCAACAGTCGGCTCTGCCGCAAATCGAACTGCTCGAACAGGGCCAACCACTGACGCACCGCCGGCAACTACCTGCTGTGCGCGAGCGCCCGTAGGCCTCGCGCACAGCAACCGCTTCCTACAGCGTGCGAATCCAGTGCAGCAGCGTGCGCACCGCGGTGCCGGTCGCACCGCCCTTGTAGTAGTCCTTGGTCAGACCACCGTAGGCCGCGCCCGCAATGTCGAGGTGCGCCCAAGCCGTGTCACCCGCGAAGTAACTCAAGAACGCACCGCCGGCCGTCGAGCCATTGCCGTGCGCCGGCGAGTTAATGTTAGCTAGGTCGGCGAACTTGCTCTTCACCTGATCCTTGTGGCACTGCCACAGCGGCAACTGCCACAACGGCTCATCGGCGACATCGCCAGCATCGATCAGGTCATCGATCAATTTCTGGTCCGAGCCCATGATGCCGGACATCTCGTGACCGAGAGCCACGACCACGGCGCCAGTCAGCGTCGCGAGGTCACACATCTTCTCCGGCTTGTAGAACTTCTTCGCGTAGGTGATCGCGTCGGCCAACACCAAGCGACCTTCGGCGTCGGTGTTGAGCACTTCGATCGTATGGCCATCCATCGAGGTCACGACATCGCCGGGGCGCTGCGCATCCGCGTCAGGCATGTTCTCGGCCGCGGCAATGACACCGATGATGTTGCGCTTCGGCTTGTAGTTGCCGAGCGCACCGTTACTCAGCGCATGGAACAAACCCATGACCGCGCCAGCGCCACACATGTCGTAACGCATTTCATCCATGCGCCCCGGCGGCTTTATGCTAATGCCACCGCTGTCGAACGTCAGGCCCTTGCCGACGACACAGACGTTGCCCTTGGCACCCGGCGTCTTGTATTCGAATACGATCAACTTCGCGGGCTCGACACTGCCGCGTGAAACGCCGAGCAACGCGCCCATCTTGAGCTTCGTCATCGCCTTCTCGTCGAGCACCTTGACGGTCAGGCGACCGCCGCCCAACTTCTTCGCGGCTTTCGCCATCGTCGTCGGCGTCAAGATGTTGGCCGGTTGATTCTCTAAGTCGCGCGCGAACACAGCACCTTGCGCCGACTTCATGCCAACCTTCAAACCGCGCGCAAACTCTGCTTCGTCCTTAGCGCTCAGACCAACCGCAGCGACCTGCGCTTGCAGTGCGTGCGCCTTCTTCGGCTTTTCCTTGCGCGGCGCGTCATAACGATACGCACCGAGCACCATGCCTTCGGCGATCGCTTGGCCAGCAGCGAACGGCTTGGCCTTTTTGATCGCGCTCGCCGGCACCAGCAACGAGAACGACGCGGACTCACGGCTCGCGGCACTGCCTTGCGCGACCGCGGCGACGCGGCGCAAACGTTCGGTGGTGATGTCGGCGACCTTGCCGAGCCCAACCACGCCAAGGCGCTTCGCAGCAGAACCCTTGGGCTGATGGAACACGCGGACGGCGCGGAAGCTGGTCTTCAGGTCCCCCGTCGCCTTGGCCTGCTGCAGCGCTTTTTTAAGCGCATCGCCAGCATCGGCACGACCATCGGGAGCGAGAACGTAAACGGCGTCTCCACGGCTTGCTGCCGCGGACGAAACATGGCTAATCTTCATACGGAGGACCGTTGTAGCGTGCCGCGGGCACCGGAACCATGCCTGCTTCGGGCCACCGTCAATCGCGGCAACTTCCCAACGAGCGGGCTAACTCGCGCCGCCTGGTTTCGGCAAGTCGCCAATCCAACGCTCGCCATCGCCATCCCTCAGTTTTTCGCTCTTCCAGATCGGCACCTCGTTCTTCAAACGATCCATCAGGAAACGACAGGCATCGAACGCCGGGCCGCGATGCGCAGAAGCGACCACGACGACGACCGAAGCTTCGCCGACAGGGACCTCGCCCAGTCGGTGAGCGACACGGGCGCGGGTGATGGGGAAACGCTTGACCGCCTCCTCAAACAGGCCACACATGACACGTTGCGCCATTTCGGTGTAGGTCTCGTAGCTCAGTGACAGCACCTCAGCGCCTTCATTGTGGTTGCGCGTCGTGCCCGCAAACGTCACGACCGCCCCGTCCGCATCGGTCCGGCACTCGGTTTCAAGCGGGCGCGGATCGATCACGCCATCGACGAGATCGAAGCGATACAAGTCGGCCGCGCCGGCGCCGCCGCTGATCGGCGGGATGAACGCGACCTCGTCGCCGTCCTTGAGCTCCGAATCGGCCCTGGCGTAATCCCGATTAATGGCATACGCCAACGGCAACCGCAGCAGCGCGGGATGCTGTGCGCCGATCTTTTTGCGTAAGCCGTCAACGGAGGTGCCCGCGGCGACCTCCATAAGCATCACCTCGGTGCCAAGGGCTTCACGCACAGATGCAAAGCAGCGAAGGGTGACGTGGATTGAGTCGACGGATTCAGACATGATTACATTCTGCACAGCCGGATAAGCACCAACGCCATCTCTGGGCTAGATTCTTATGTATCCTATCCGGTCCAGGAACACCCCACTACGCCGGCAACTTACGACCTATGCGATCCACCCAAGTCCTGCCGCTCCTTACGGTCCTTGCCGCGTCCCTGCCTGCCCAATGGCAGGAGATCACTTCCTTGGCACCTCCGGGCCAACGCCGCGCTGCCGCGATGGCGTATCATCCCGGCACCGCCCGGTTGATCATGTATGGCGGCTTGGCGTCGACGCCGAGTCAAGTACTAAACGACACGTGGGCACTTGGAGCCCCTGGGACGACGTGGGGGCAACTGACTCCCCCCGGATCAACGCCACCACGTTGGGGCCATCAGATGGTGACCAACACGACCACCGGCACGATCCTGACGTTCGGCGGTCGCTCGCCAAACATTAATGGTCTGGCGAATGACACGATGGAATGGACCGGCACCAGCTGGGTCAACGTGCCAACCCCCAATGCGCCGAGCCCGCGCTTCCTCTATGGCATGGCCTACGACTCGAACCGCGACGTCGCGGTGCTGTTCGGCGGCCGCGACAACTCGGGTGCAAACAACGAGACCTGGGAGTTCAACGGCATCACGTGGAACCAGGTCACGACATTCAACGCTCCGGCACCGCGCGAAGAGATGGGGATGGTCTTCGACGCTTCGCGTAACCGCACCATCTTGTTCGGCGGCTGCGACGAAGGCTCCGCCACGATCTACGGTGACACGTGGGAATACAACGGCAACGACTGGATCGAAGTCACGCCAGCCAATAGCCCGACGGCGCGCTTCCGCGGCATGATGGAATACGACTCCAACCGGAGTCGCACGGTTTACTTCGGCGGCTTCGATGGCACGCAGCAGCAAACTCAGACTTTCGAGTACGCTGGCGATCAATGGGAGCAGATCCCAACCGGCATCACCGTTCCAACCACCCTGACGGAAATGGCCTCCGCCTATAACCCGACCAACGGCACGGTGACCATGTTTGCTGGCTACGGCACGTCGTTCAACAACGACACCTGGGCATACACCGGCGACGCCAGTGGCATCTTCACTCTCTACGGGACTGGCTGTGACACGTCGGTTGGGCCAGTGGGCCTGTCCGGCACGGTCCCGAACATCGGCTCCACGCTGACCCTCACCTACGACAACCTCGGCAATTCACCTGCGGTGATCGTCGTGTTCGGCCTGTCCGACGATGAGTGGAACGGCCTGCCGCTGCCACTCGATCTCGGCATCATCTCCCTCTCCGGCTGCAACTTGCTTGCCTCCGCCGACGTCTTCGAGGTGATGTTCGCGCAGAGCAGCATGGTGACCGTTGACCTGACCATTCCGCTCAACAGCTCATTGGTCAACAAGTCGGTCTACTCCCAAGGCATCGTGTTCACGCTGCCGCCACTGACGTTCGAAGGAACAAGTCGCGGTGGTCGCGCCCTGATCGGTCAATAACCTATCGATCCGCAGCGGCACCAAGCCAGCTGACTGCTATGCCGGCCCGGATTCATCCGGGCCGTTGCTTGTACCTTCAGAGCCCAAAGCCAAACCCAGCCTTAACGCCCAGGCGTTTCGGACGCTGGCAACCGGCCTGCTGGCGCCGGCAAGAACTCAAGGTCGCGCACGGACTCGCCATCTTGCGGCGGCGCGAGAGAAGGCTGACCGCGTCGCAGCGGACAGCAAGGGGGTGATCCGCCCCGTATTGGAAGCGCGGATCTAAATCCGCCAGCGAAACTAGCCGTTCATGCGGCGAATCGCTTCTTCGACATCGCCCTTGCTACCAATGAACAGCGGCGTGCGTTGGTGCAAGCTATCAGCGACCACATCGAGAATCGGCATCTCGCCGTTGCTAGCAGCGCCGCCGGCACGCTCGACGAGGTACGCAAGCGGCGCGTTCTCATAGAGCAGGCGCAGCTTGCCGTTCGGCTTATTGACCTCGCCGGGATACATGTAGATGCCGCCCTTGAGCAGCGTGCGATGGAAGTCGCCGACCAACGCACCCGCATAGCGACCAGAACGCTGACCGACATCGGCTTGTTGCGTGCGGAACGTCGCGACCATCTTGCGAGTGTTTTCGTCCCACTTCGGCTCGTTGGCTTCGTTGATCGAGTAGGCGCCCGAGCCTTCAGGAATCTTCAGATCCGGGTGCGTCAGGAAGAACGTGCCGATCGAACGATCGAGCGTGAAGCCATTCACCGGACCGCCCGCCGAATAGACCATCATCGTGCACGGGCCATACAGGACGTAACCCGCAGCGACGAGACTGCGGCCGGACAGCTTGAAGTCATCGGCGGTAACCGGCTTGCTGACGTCTGGACGCCTATAGACGCCAAAGATCGTGCCCATCTGACCAGCGACGTCGACATTGCCCGAACCATCGAGTGGATCGATCGCGATCAGGTACTTGCCGTTCTCACCACCGGGGATGATGTGGATGTCCTCCATCTCCTCACTGGCGATGGCGGCGACCATCGGCACGTTCTCGAACACCTGCAAGGTCGTGTCATTGCTGATGACGTCGAGTTCGCGCACTTCTTCGTCTTGCACATTACTCGTGCCGGTATAGCCGAGTTTGCCGCAAAAGCCGGCGCGCATGATCTCGCTAGCGAGCATGCGAGCGACCAGACTGAAACGATTGAGAACGGTAGAAAGTCCTCCACTCGCGGCGGCGCTAGCCTGATCGCGGAAGAACTGTTCGCTGAGAGTGAAGCGATTCATTGCTGCCTCCTAGTTGAGCGCAATTGAACGCGTTTAGGAAGCTTGCGTCAGCGTGACTCGATCTCTAGGTGCCCGTCAAAGTCGCTAGACAGCTCCATCAGCACGGCAGTCTCGACCTCCGTCGAGGCTAAGAGTTCACGGCTACCGTCCCGATGAACGAAGACTAGCGAGTCCCCGGGACGAGCGCCCCACCACACGCGCCTATCGGTATCCGGGTGCGTTGAACTTCGAGACCGCGGTGGCATCGGTTTCAGCTCGCCCGAGGCCACTGGCCTTGCCGGCATCTCGCCGCGACCGCGACGCCAGTAGAGACGCACGCTGTCGCCGCGCGACAACGAGTCCCTGACGCGAGGAACGTCGAAGCGCGCGACTTCGACGAGATCATTCGCTGGATCGAATCCGTCACCGAAGTAAATGCCCGATGCGTGCGGCACCGACGGGTCTAGCTCGAACTGCATCGGATTGTCGAGCAAGAAGCGCACGCCTTGCTCGTCAAGCCACTGCGACAACCGCCCGTTCTGAAGCGCAGCGAAACTGCGCGAGTCAACGACACCATCAAGATTGACGATGCCGCGGCGACCATCGGCGCCCGTCCGATCCGCGAGTGGTCCCGTGCAAAACGTAACGATGCCGCTGTTGAAACAGCCCACCCGCTCTGCCGTTGGCAACACCGTGTGCAGCGAGAGTCCCGCCAACTGCATCTCTTGCTGGCCCGCCAATGGCTCAGGCATGATGCGCCAACTGTCCTGGATCTGCACAATGGCGAACGCCAACAGTAAAATTCGCCACCGGCCAAAGCGTGCCATCGCGACAAACCCGACGATGACCAACGGTGCCAAGTAGTAGTCGCGCGGATACCAGCGCATCGCCCAGTGCAATACGACGATAGCCGAGAGGCCGAGCATGACCGCCAACAGACGAGGCGACAGCCGCCGCAGCCGCACCGATGGAAACAGTGCGAGGAACAGCGCCGCCCAACCAGCGGTCAACAAGTCGTGCACGCCGAGCGCGCTAGCAACTCCGACCAGCACAGCCGGCACGAAGCGCAGCGCGGCTGGCCACCATGGTCGGATCAATTGAAACACCATCAAGCCAATTCCAAATGCCGACGCGGTCGCGAACGGGCTACCAAGCAGCGCGGGCCGGGTGAACCACCACTGGTTCGACCAAAACCCCGAAGCCTCGGTCAGGTTGGTATGAAACAACCACGCCATCGGCAACGCTGAATCGGGCAGCCACGAACCACCGAGCCAGTAGTTGATCGCGCTCGGAACGAACAGCGCGAGCAATGGTGCCGGCACTGCTGCCAACCAACCGCGAACCGATTTGGCGTGCCGATGGCGACAGAGCGACAGCATCAACACCAGCGCAAACAAGTCGCTGCGTGCCAACACCGTCAATACCGACAGCGGCAAGAACCAGCGTTCACGGGTATCACGCAGAACGACGATGGTCGCGGCAAAGAAGACGCAGAGCGCCGTCTCCTGGCCGTTCTCGGCTTCGCGCAATAACAGGGGATGGCCGAGCCAACACAACATCAAGCACCAACGAGTCACCCGGTCCCGAGACAACCTGCCGACAACGAACGCGGTGGCGACATGGCATAGCAACCCCAACCAGGGAGCAAGGACCGGTAAGACATCGGCTCTGCCAAACAACCAAGCCACACCTGCGAGCATTAGGCTCCACAGCAATTGTACGCCGCTAGTCGTCACGCCATCGCTAACGACGGCCCCCCGGCCTTCGAACAGATTGGCCGCCCAAACGAACTCGTAGAAAGCGTCGTCGCGCAGCCTCGTGGCTAACCAGGGGTGCAGTTCAACCCAACACCACAGCCCCCAGACCGCCGCTCCGCCGGCAGCGATCACAGCGAGCTTATCTAGAAAGGGCGCGGGTCGGATCATCCGGTTGCGTGACCATACCCGCGGCGACTCGCGCTGTCTGGGAGAACGTTCCCCGAACCCGGCACACGGGGCGATCAGTCAACTCAAGAGTTGCGATCACTCGCGAGTTAACGCTCTGGCGCCAACTCAAAACTGCGAGCGATAAAGATCCCATATGTCGCCGCACCACGACGACCACGATCGAGTGCTACCGGAAGGTTCGACCTGCGCCCCGATCGCCGCAGCCAGCGACAGCTACTTCTAGCAATCGATCACCTGCGTGTCGTTTGGCCGGCTGAGGTCGGCTTCGCGAACGGGAAGGTGATGCCGTGCTGCGTGACCGACGAGCGCCCCGTCATCGGCATCGCGAACGGTATGATCCGAGACGCATAGCCGCGCCGACAACTGCGATACGGAAGAATCCGCAGACATACGCGTCGGATGTGGGCTCTCCAACCGATATCGCCCTACGGTAATCTGAATCACATGTCCGACCCGGCCCCCCCACGAACCAAAGCAACTTGGCCGATGCCAACCATCACCCTGTTGTGCCTATTAGCGATCGTTGCGATTGCGTGGCCGAACGAAGTGACGGACGCGCCGGCTCCCGATGCGAACGTTGGCACCGGGGAAAGCACCGATCAACAAACAGGCAACGACTCCAACCCCAGCATCAAGCCAGCCGTCAGTTCCGGCGGCGACCGCAGAACCGTTCCGGACGTAATTCGCACCAGCACCCCCGACAGCAGCAGTGAGCCCCAAGGGTTGCGAGGCGCTGCCGTCAATGCGAACGGCCGGCCGCTGATGGGAGTGACCGTCTATCTGGTCGAAAGCGCCAGCAACGACCCCATGCTGCTGCATCTGGTTAACCAGCAACCACACCTGCTGGCCCCCATGGCGAGCGCCGAAACCGCACAGGATGGCACGTTCGCGGTCGGCTTGGCAGTAGCCCAGAAGAAGACCTACGACCTATTCTTGCTGTCACCGCGCCACGCGACGGTGCGCATGACGGGACTACGATTGCTGCCGAACTCGTGGCACGACCTCGGCGATCTGATCCTGCGCACCGGCACGACGATTCGCGGCCGGGTCACGGTCAAGGGACAGCTCGGCATGCCAGTACCACAAGCGACCGTCAAGGTCTCGAGTGGCGGCGCGTTCGCCGACGCGGCGTTGCGCGCCCTACCTGGCGACTCGGGCGGACTAATCGCCAACGTCAATGCGAACGGCGAGTACGAACTCAAAAACGCGCCTTCGAGCGGCGTCGTGCTGGTGACCGCGCTCGCCCCCGGGTTCGCGCGCGTCGTCAAGCACGACATCGAACTCAACAGCAACGGTCCGGTGCAAGTCGACTTCGAACTGTCTCCGGGCAAGACGTTGGCTGGTGACGTGCGCACGAGCACCGGTCTCGCAATCGTCAACGCCCGGATCGAAGCGTGGCCCAAGCAGGCCAATCAGCCACCGCTGGTAACTGTCAGTGATGAGCGTGGCACCTTCTTGCTACACGGGGTGCGAGCACAGCCACACACAGTCAAAGCGACGGCTGCCGGGTTCGCCGCGACCGAGCAAACAGAGGTCACACCTGGCCAAGTGGTGCACCTGACGATGGTGCCGCAGAATCGCATCCACGTGACCGCGTTGGCTCCGACCGGACGCGTGCTGCGCAACTACCGCGTCGGCTTGCGACGGTTCTTTCCCAAGGACCACAACGCCCCGCTCGACGCGCAGGCGTTGGCCAATGGCACCCTCGGTTCGATCCACGAAGTGCGCGACCAGCGGATACGGCTTGACGGCAACAACGATTACGCCGTGATCCACAACGTGCCAGACGGCACCTATGTCTGTGAGGTGCAGGCCGATAACTTCGCCAAGAGCTTTTCCCTGCCGGTGCGGTTTCGGGCTGCGCAACTACCTGAAACCGCGCCGGGAAGGCCCAAACCTCAACAACCAGGCAGCGTGCAGCGCATCGAAGTCACCGTCACCAACGGTTGCAGCCTGCTCGGCCAGGTAATCGACAGTCGCGGCGCGCCGCTGGGCGGCGCGACCGTGACCACGCAGTCGCCGGGGACGATGCCCGATAGCCCGATGCTGCGCATGATGGACCGCTGGGTGCCAAAGCGCGTAACCCAACGAACCCAAAAAACCGACGACAACGGCTTCTTTCAGTTCGAGCGCATGGCCCTGTCGACCTACCAGTTGCAAATCGACCACCCGGATGCGTGCCGCACCTTTATTCGCCAAATCGACGGTAAACAACCGACAGAAAAAAGGTTAGCACCGATCACAATGCCCCATGGCAGCGTCATTACGGGCTTCGCGACCTCGCAGGGGCGCATTGCGGGACAGATAAAGGTGGTGCTCACCACCCAACAGACCGCCCCTGCCGATAAGTCACTCCGTCTAGAAACTGTAACGGATGGGGAAGGTCGCTACCGCTTCACTCGTCGGATACCGCCGGGTAGCTATGAACTGCGTGCAGCAGTTGTTGGCACCACCTCACCCGACTCAGAGATCTTCCAACAGCTGTTGCAGCTCAAGCGCTCGTCGACCATTTTCATCGTGCCCGCAGGGCAAGATATCGTGGAACACAACCTGAATGTGCCCGCCGCAAACTGAAACCCCGCCTTCCGACAGATTCCCGTGTCCAACGTCGCCAAACTAGCCCTTCTCCTTCTGCTCCTCGCTGCTGCGGCTGGCGGGGCTTTTTACTTCTTTAATCAAGGCGTCTCTACGCAGGTCGCGCCACCGAGTGCCCAACCCGCCGAGGTGGTGACGAAGGACCAGAATCCAGAGAAGCCCAAGGTCGTAGAATCCACCAACGCGGCTAGTGAGCCACTGCGAGTTGAAGCCAGCGGAGCAACCGGCAACTCCCACTCCGATGCCGAGCAAGGCGTGAAGGGCAAGGTGTTCCAGCCCAACGGCCAACCCGCAGTCGGTGTGACGGTGATGTTGCTCGAGAATGCGATGAGCAACGCGATCGACATGTTCTTGCGGAACAAGACCGGTCAGATATCGCCGCCGCTCGCGACTTCAGTCACATACGAAGACGGCTCGTTTGCGCTCGGCGTCATCAAGGCCGGCAAGAAAGTCGACCTGCGCGTTATCAGCGACGCCCACCCCGAGATCATCAAGTCGCCGATCAGCGTCAGCAGTGGTGACTGGTATGACGCCGGTGACCTCGAACTCCAGCAAGGCCTCGTGGTTCAAGGCCGCGTCGTCGAAGTGCTTTCGAAGGCCGCAGTCGTCAACGCGACTGTGTTCCTCAACTCGACCAACGGCACCCACGCGATGTCGGCGACGCCCGGTCGCGAGCACGGCATCATGATGCAGACCGATGACGCCGGTAACTACCGCTTCGAAAACGCGCCGCGCACCGGACGGATCAACATCAAGGTCGAAGCCGATGGCTACGCGACGACTAACTTGCTCAGCCAGCAGATCAGCGTCGACACCCTGAACGTAATCGACCTTGAGATCGAGCGCGGCCGTAGCATTACGGGCGTCGTGGTCGACAATGTTGGCCAGCGCATCACGGGTGCCAAGGTGACGGCGACGGGCCTCAGCGTCAAGACGCCGCAGACGGAAACCGTCTACGCAGATAACGAAGGTGAGTTCGAACTGGCCGCACTACGCGGTGGCCCGTACCGCCTACAGGTGTCGGCAAAGCGCTTTGCCAATGTCGAAGTGCCAATCGTGCTTACGGACGAAGATCAAAAAATCGTCATGCCCAAGCGCGGCAGCGTGCGCCTGAAGGTGCTGACTACGAGTGGCCGAGCCGTCAAGAGTTACCGCTTGAGCCTGAAGCGCTCGTTCCCGAACAACCCGAACAACATCGGCAACGTCATCGATTTCCCGGACCGCACCATCAACCCGCGCAACTACCGCGATGCATGGGCAATGATCGACGGCCTGCCGTCGGGCCTGTTCCGCTTCCAGTTGATGGAAAGCACCCACGCCAAGACGCTGTCGGAACCATTCACCGTCGAGCAAGGCGCTGATCCGATCGAAGTCACCGTCGTGCTGACAATGGGCGGCGAGATCAGCGGCACGGTCATCGACGACCAAGGCACGCCCGTAGCTGGCGCGACCGTCACATCTGACATGAACGCCGGCCTCGCGGCTAGCACCGGCATCTTCGAGATGTTCCGCTCGATGATTCCGGAGAAGCACACGACGCGAACCGTCAAGACCAACAAGCAAGGCCGCTTCCGCATCACCAAGCTGTCGTTCGCCGACTACATGTTGCGCATCTCGCACCCTAGCTACTGCGAAGGTACCAAGGTCAACATTAAGCTGACTCAGGAAGGCGAGATCATCGATGCCGGCGTCATCCAACTACAGAAGGGCACGCTGCTCGAAGGCATCACGACGATCGACGGCATCCCCGCTGGCCAGGTCAAGGTCGTCATTTCGATCCCGGCTCCGGCGAGTCCAGCGGTGCCCAACGCGCAACCGAACACGCCCGAGGCGATGGCCCAAGCTCGACGCCGGCTGTTTAGCACCAAATCGCTCAGTAACGGCGACGGCCACTTCGTCATGCTGAAGCGCGTCCCACCTGGCACCTACAAGATCACGGCAGCTCGCCACTCGGCGGACAACCCATTCATGACGTTGCTGGATATGAAGCAAAGCAGCCAAGAATTGATCATCGCCCCCGGCCAGGAGCGCGCGGCAGTCAACTTCAACCTCTCGTCCCGCTAAAGCGGGTCTAGAGTCCGGCCGCCAAGAGCCAGCCAGCTTGGCAGTCCGGCCTCTAAAGCCGGCACCCGAAGATCCACGACCTCAGAGGCCCACCACCACACCGGCAGGGCGGCTGACGGCGGCTAGCGGCGACTCTCAAAGAGAACCAAAGTTCGCCGAGGCCATCCGTCGTATGGCAGTTGGCGGCACTGCGGTTAGATTCCGTGCATGCCAGCCAAGAAGGCCAACTACTGGGACTACATCCACGTCGAGCAATTGCTGTCGCTGCAGAGCGGCATTGACGAAAGCGAAAGCGACCTCAGCAACGACGAGGTTCGCTTCATCGTCATCCATCAGGTCGACGAGCTGTGGTTCAAACTGATCCTGCGCGAACTCGTCGCCGCACGAGACCTGTTCGCCAAACCGCGGGTGCCGGAGGACGCTCTCGCCGGGGCGACCCAAAGCCTCAAACGCATTACGATGTGCTTCGAACAAGCGGGACAGCAGTTCCGCCTAATGGAGACGATGAGCACGCAGGACTACCTGATGTTCCGCGACAAACTCAACCCGGCGAGCGGCTTCCAATCGGCACAGATGCGCGAGATGGAAGTGTTGATGGGACTGCAAGACGAAGACCGCATCCCATTCGGCAAGGAAGGCAGCTACCTCGATGCCCTGCGCAGCCACGACGGCTCTCCTTCGCCAGCACACGCGCAAGTTATGCGTCGTATCGGAGACACTCCGACATTGAAGGACGCCGTCAGTGCGTGGCTCTACCGCACTCCTATCCAAGGCAGCTTACCAGACGACGACAACGACAAGCAGGTCGTCGCCGAGTGGATCAATCAGTATTCCCGCGGCCATGAACAACTGCATGAGCGCGCCATACAACACGCGATCGCTGTGCAGGCGCTTGCCAAGGAAGACGAGCAGCGCCTGCGCGACCGCTACAACGGCCAACTGCGCGGCGCCAAACGACACCTCGAGGCCGAAGACGTGCCCGATGATCGCCGCGCATTCGTGCGCAGGTTGCGTGCCGCGATCTTGTTCGTCGACAGCAACCGCGAACTGCCGCTACTAAGCTGGCCGGGTCAGATCATCGACGGCTTGATCGAATGCGAGCAAGCGTCCCTGGTGTTCCGCCAGCGACACGCGCGCATGGTAGAGCGCGTCATTGGACGGCGCATCGGCACAGGTGGCAGCGACGGCGTCGACTACATCGATCAGACGGCGTTGAAGTACCGCGTGTTCAGCGAGATCTGGGGGGCACGCACGTTACTGCTGCCGCCAGACCTGTGCCCGAAGGTGCTCGACCGATCGTTCTACGACCTCGCACAGAGTTAGGCCGCGTGCCTTACGCGGCAACCCTGCCGCCTCATATCGCTAGGCTTCGTCTACCCTCCTAGACCAGCACGCCAGGGCAGCACGCGAAGCCGTGCTCAGAGACTGCGGTTGACCCGGCGCGAGCAACGCCGACGGAACGCCAAACAGCCCAAACGCTCCGTCTCCTTACGGAAGCCTAGCAGGTGGAAAAATTCGACAACGAACCACCGTGCCACCCTTGGGTTCGCCAACATCGTGTCGTGATCATCAGAATCACGACGGATCCCCGGCATCAGTGGTAGCAGTGCGGCCACGTGGAACGCGCGCAACCACTTGGCTAACAACAACCAGAACCACCGCACGCGGCGGGCCAGGAAGAAGCCGTCGTCGCCAAGCTCTTGGTACAAGGGCAGCATCACGAGACTTTTGTGCTTAGCGCAGACATCCCCGTGACGGTCCTTCGCGAGCAACTGCCCCTTTGCCACCACGGCGAAATTAACGAAGCCAGACTCCATACGGAACGCATCGGCCGACGCAATCACGTGGCGATGCACGATCTCGACAATCGGCGGCGCAGAACCCACCGCCTGGCGCAAGCGTTGACGGTGTGGTTCAAGGTCGACAAAGCCTTCGGGCAGTATGCCGAGCTTAACCAACAAGCCCCACAACACCGCTTCGTGGTTCGCGATCGCTTCGTCACTCTCGTGCTGACCGCCCTCAACGGCGAACGCCATGATGCCGCGATCGGCAAACCACTCGAGCGATGCGCCGGCAATCGTCTCCTCAATGCCGAGAATGATCGGCACGCCGGTGGTCAATCCGAGACGACGATTGTCGATGGTGTCGGCAAGGCACAAGAACGGCGAGCCTGCGGCAGAACTAGTGTGCAAATCGCAGTAAACCAACGGCCCCGACGCAGACCGTTCGACCTCAACGAAGCATGCGATCAGATCCAGTTGCTCTCGATCCTCCGGTGAACGCTCCTGCTCACCGCGCGCCTGATTGACTACTAGAGACTCTTGGTCCCAACTGCGATTCAGATCACGCGACAAGAACCTTCGATTCTCACTGAGCGCTGGCAGGTTGCCAACCAAGGCAATGAAGCGGCCACGGATCTGTGGGGCCCGTTCCTGCAACTGTGCGAGCACACGCTGCGCCGCGTAGACCCCGGCCGGTTCGTTGCCGTGTACACCACCAGTGACCAACAGCGTCGGACCCGGCTGGCCGGAGTCCCACCGTCCAAGCTCGCGTTGCATCGTGATTTCAGACTGCATCGTGGTTGCCGCCACAAAGTCCGTCATTGAGCATCATTCTCGCGGAGATGCTTCTCGAACAGCATTGCAGCCACCCGGATCAAGTCGCGCTCGGTGAGGATGCCAACCAACCGCCCATCTTCGACTACCGGCAAACTGCCGATGCGGTGCTCACGCAGTTTCTCGATGGCTTCCAGTGTCGGGGTGTTCGGCGTCACCACTACCGGATCGGTAATCATGATGTCCTTAACGGCAACCGGCGCGCGCTCGGTGCCACGCATGCCCTGGCCAACCATGCGCAACAGAGTCCGGTGCGATACCAACCCAACCAATTTCCCGTCGTTGTCTTCGACCGGCACGTGCCGAATGTGGCGCCAGTCCATCAAGCTCGCCGCGAGGTCGACGACGTCTTCAGGATGCACGGTAAACACGTCCGTCGTCATGAACTGACCAACCAGCGCGTAGCTCTCTTGCCAACCTTCAAACTCGCCGGCATCGGCAAGGGCCCAGGTATGCACCGGATCGAGATCTTCCTGGTGCTTCTGCATCGAGCGCACCAACGCCGTCATGCGCTGTTCCTTGGTGCCCTTTTCGCCCATCGCACTCATCGAATCGAGTTGCCACCGCGAACCGGTGCGGCCGCGCGAGCATCGCTCGCTAATGATGCCGAGGTACCTATCGATGTCGCCGCTATCGACCTTGGCATGTTGCAGGCCTTCGCGCGCCTTAGGCAGCAGCACATTCTGGATCAGGTCTTGCGCCGTGTATTCACGGCCGTGAAACCAGGTCAGATTGGCTTGCAGACCAAGTCGCGCAGCCGCAACAAAGTTGCCCTTGGCGTCGTCAAACGACATGACCTTGCTGACGTCCTCGAACTCCTGGCTGACGGATGCCATCAAGCCAAAGTAGAACGCGGCAGTCGCCATCTCATCGACCGGGCTCGGACCAGACGGGAACGCGCGCGCTTCGATACGCAGGTGCGGTTGGCCCTCACTGATGCCGTAGCAGGCACGATTCCATCGGTAGACCGTGCCATTGTGAAGCCGCAACGCCGTCATCTCCGGCACGCCATTACGATCGAGCACGGCGCCTGGATCTTCGTCAACATCGCTAGCGAGCATCACCCGAAAACGCGCGATGTCCTCGCGAAAGATCTCGAGCACCGAGTCACGCACCCAACCATCGCCGAAACTGACTCGTGGACGGCGCCCGCGCAACTGGTGCGCGGCCGAACGGGAATCGACCGACTGCTGGAACAACGCAACGCGGGTTTCGCGCCACAGACGTTGACCAAGCAATATCGGCGAGTTCGTCGCAGCGGCCAGCACCGGCGCGGTGATCGCCTGCGCCGTATTGTAGAGCTTGGCGAACTCCTTGGGACCAACCTGGAAGTGCACCTGAAAACTCGCGTTGCACGACTCGAGCATGACGTTGTCATGCGTCATCTCAAATTCGTCGACGCCCTTGATGTGGAACTGGAACTCTCCGCCGCGAAGCCGCGCCATGGCGTCGTTCAGCGCCAGGTAGCGGGGATTCTGGACCATGCTGTCGATCGAGAGATCCGAGCGGCGCAGCGTTGGCAGGATACCGCTGAGCACGATGCCACCACCCTGCGCCTCCGCCTCACGCCGCGCCATCTGCAGCAGATCGGTCAGTTCGGTCTCCATCTTCGACAAGCATTTGCCGCCGAACAACTGAGGCTCGAGGTTCGCCTCGAGGTTGAACTGCGCCAACTCGTAGGTGAACTGCTTGTGATTGAGCGCCTGCATCATCTGCTCGGCACCGTTCCAAGCGCGGCCAGAACGATCGAGCAAGAACATCTCCTGCTCAGCACCGATGCGGCGGATACCGGTTTCGAAGCGGTCTTCGTCGAGCATTCGCTCGAGGGCATGCACGTCGGCCAGGATGGCCTTCATGTACGCGCGAAGTTCGTCTTCGGAGAATGCGCTTGGCAGGTCGTGTCGGCCCATAGGAGACGCTTTCGGATGAGACCACACCATACCGATGGATGGCGGGCAACGCGACAGCCGTACGGGCGTCTGCGTTTGCCATTCGACCCGGCGGCGCGTGGCGCCTGCTCGGTGTCCATTGCGGAGTTCGCAGCGACGAACTCTGGGCTGCCGCGGGCTCGGCTTAGCGAACGAACCCGAGAGGAGAACAGCCGTCCGTTCGCTATCTAGCGAACGAACCCGAGAGAACAGCCGTCCGTTCGCTATCTAGCGAACGAACCCGTTAAAGATGATCCGCTTCTCTTTGACCAACGGGTGATTCAACTTCACAACCAGCTCACCCTTGACGAGACCGGTCGGCGCGTTATCGGAAACGGACAAGTCGATGATCAGCTTGTCGCCATCCTTGCGCTGCGTCGCCGTAATGAACTCTTTGGCGAGGCTCGTCTTCTCGAACACGAGGGCAGTGGCCTTCAGGTCCGTGCCATCATTCGGCTCGAAGACGATGTTCTTAGTGGCCGCCTTGCCCTTGCGAATCAGGCCCAGCGTCAGGAATCCACCAGGCTTGATTTCCAACGGGCCCTGCACGAATGCCAGCACACGCACGTTGAAGGAGGCAGCGCCATTCAGGTTGGTGCGGAACTTCAACACACCGCCACCACCATTCTCGTCGATCACCGGGCCATACTTGCCGGTGATTTTGTAAGTCGTGACCTTGCCGCTGCCGGTCTTCTCCCACTTGACGTCGAAGGCTTCGCCAGCATCGTCCATGCTGTAGATTTCCCAATCCTTGGTCGCCGAACCGCTAACAATGACCGTGAACTCGCGGGTTTCGTTCCACGTCATCTTGTTGAGGTTGACCTCCTTCGGGGAGATCGAGAACAACGCGGCACCCGTGGCCCGGAACGTCAACTTGAGCTGCGGCTCAACCGGGTCGGTCGAGTGAATCGACAACGTCGCACTCTTGACGCCGGTGATGTTGTGCATATTAAGGCGTGTCTCGATAACGCCCTCTTCGCCTGGGCCGACCGTGATACTGCCAACATTCTCCAACTTGTCCGGCTTGCCAGCGATCTTAGTCACGCGCACGACGCGCTTTTTCGGCTTGGCAATGACGCGATAGATGCGATCGGCGATGCGAATCTCAGCGCTGGCGCATTGGCAGCTCGGCTGCATGCTGCGCCACTCGACGGCGTCATTGTGCGGGTTCTTGAAGTTGAACGTGCCGACCGCTTCGCCCTTCCCATAGAAAGTGCCCAGCTCGCGAACTGTGACTGGGAACCACGAGTTACCGCCGCGGGCCGACTGGTTTCCTCCCGAGGGCGCGCGTGAGACGCCGACTGGGGTCGACTTCAAACTCTTGCCGGGCTTGGTCGGCGCTACTTGGGCCACGGCAGTTACTGCCAGCAGGGAGGCCAAGGCGATGGAGTGGAGCAAAGTAATCATAGTGTTCGCGAATTGCGGGGTGCTGAGCGCCCCGAGTGTGGGCAGAGCAGTATAGCTACTGAACCCCAGTAAAACTCCCGATCGGCAAACGGTCCGCTCAGGTCGGGACGATTCCAAATGCGGTGCGCCAACGAATCGATGGCATCGCAGCATCAAGATCGGCACGATGCTCTGAATGCGCCGCATAATTCTGACGGTCACAGCTCTTCTGGCCCTACCGCTGCAAAGCTGCTGTTCGCTGACCCGCTTGTTCTGTGGGCCAGACAAAACTGAGTGGGTATCGGTGCGCTTCGACACGCCAGAACTCACCGTGCGAACGTTCCTTGAGGCATTGCGACGTGATGACCCAGGCGTCGTCTACCAGTGCCTTTCGGAGCCCTTGCGAAACTCTCTCGGGGTCGACCAGGACACGACCACCATGATCTGGCCGCTACTCCGCGACAAGATTCCGGGCCTGCACCTGGCTGGCTACGCGACCGTCGCCGGCGCCACGCGATCGGGCGCCGACATGGCAAGCATCGATCTAGACATCGAAGGCCAATCGCTGAAGCTCCAACTGGCCCGTCAATGCCACTGGGAAGTTCGCTACCGCCGCGAGGGCGTATCCGGAGCCAAGGCGATGGCCTCGGTTGGCGGCCAAGTGGCGACTGCGGTGGACCTCCTGAATATCACGCCGGTCAGCGATGAACCGCCGATGTCGATCGTGGCGCTGAATGGCCGCCGCGTGCTCCACTACTCGTGCGAGACTCTCGCGGCCGCCAACATTGAGGCGATCGGGCTTGAGCACACGTGGCGCATCAGTGCCTTTCCGGGTCTAGACCTTGGCGGCGGCGCTAGCGAACCTACGCCCCCGCATTAGCGCACGGGCATGCCGTAACGACGGGTCCGCTAGTGAACGGACTCGGTCGCCTGCACGACAACCTTGGCGCCGCGCGGCAGGATCCAGAACAGTTCCTTGATGTCCTGATCGAACATCCGCAGGCAACCCATCGACGACTGCGTGCAGATCGTGTCCTTCATCGGTGTGCCGTGCGCACCGAAGCCCGAGTATTGATCGTGGCCGAACTTGATGAAGTATTCGCCGAGGATGTTCTCCTTGCGGCCGTAGGCGTAGACGTTGCCGTCCGGAGCTGTCCAATCGGGCTTGGCTTGCTTGGCAATGACGGTAAACGTCGCCAACGGCGTGCGATCGTTCTCGCCGTGGCCGACCCAGTAGAGGCGCAGCAACTCATCGCCAACGAACAGCATCAACGCGAAACTACGCTTCTCGAGCACGGCAGACACCGGGGCGACTGGCACCTTTAGCTTCTGCCCGGCGCGAAGATGCTTCGGGTTGCTGATGCGATTGAGCACAGCAATCGTGCCCGCTTCGACCTTGATGCCTTGTTTCTTGAACTTGCGAGCGATGCCGTCGAGGTAATCGCCACTCTGCACCGTGTAGCTGCGCGCGCCGGCAACGTTGGTCGGGTTGCACATCCAGCGATCCACGCGGATGAGGTGCTGGCGATACGCTACGTCGACCGCTTCGCGCACCGCAGTGTCCGAACGAAGGATGCGGCCGCGGGTCATCAAGAACAGCAACTGCGAACCAGCTTTAACGGCTTCGTGGTCGGGCAAAGCCATCGCCGCCGTCAAGGTCCTGGCCGAAGCGGCACGACCTTCCGGACTGTGCAAGAACGCGTTGTGGCTACCGAGGGCTGCCAACTGCGTGGCGAAGTCGTCACCGCGCGGCGCAAGCGATGCGACAACGCGATCGTGCTCGTCACCGAACTGCCGCGACGCGACCGCTTGCCACGCATGTGCAATCGCACCTGCGTCGCCAGCATCGACTCGCAGCAGCAACTCGCCGACATCGGTGGCGGGTTGGTTACCGCCAGTGGGCGCATCTCCGGACTCGATTGGCAGGCTTTCGACCGGCGGCGAGATTGCCGGCGCTGGCAGCGGCGGAGCGTTGCCATTCAGCATCTCGGCCAGACCGGCGCCTGCGAGACCCGTTCCGCCAGCGGTCTGCCCGCTTACCGTGTTAGTGGGACTTCCGGCATGGGCCGGGTTCGCAATCCACTTATCGTAACCCCACCATGCGAGTGCTGCCGCAATGAGACCGAGCACGAACTGACGCATAACCACCTCCGCTGACGCGCCCCGTTTGGAACGCGTAGTGCCTAGCTAGACTCCCACCCCCGACCGAGGGGGTGTGACCGTGGAGTCAATTGCCAGCGAGGACGGTAACGGTTCTGGCGGCGATGTCGAGCAAGCGTCCGGTGACAACGTGATTCCGTGTCACCGGGACGTGCTGCCGCAAAAAAAAACGAGAGGCCTCGCTCCACATCTGCCGTCGACGGTGGCCGGTTGAACCCTTCGGTTCAGGTGGGCACCCCCCGGGGTATTTGGGAAGAGGCTGACACAGCCGCAAGCAGCTATGCCTCCTGATCCCGCCTGGCCCTCAGGATCGGTGCCCGGCGAATGTGCATCGGTTCAACTTAATGGCCCGCGTGCAAGCGCGAGCAGCGCAGAGCGAGGCCCTCGTAAGGCAACTTAGGCAGTGTATCGCGTTGCGCAAGTAAGGACTCGATCGCTTGCGATGTAGATACGCCCAACCGGCCAGAAACCGGGCGGGAACGAGGCCTGACGTTCTGTCACTCCCAGCGATTTTCGGCGATCACCGACAGCACCCTTTCGGCGGCAGCGACGGCGGCAACGCCTTCTTCGCCCGGCACAGTCGGCCGAGTGCGATTCTTGACGCAGTTGACGAACTCTTCAAGTTCGGCCAGTAACGGGTTGCCCGTATCCAACTGGAGATTTTCCACCTGAAGTAGCCCATCGAAGACGAACTTCCACAGGTCCCCCATTTCCGCACGGTCGAGGCTCTTCATGTCGAGTTTCTCGAAGTCCCAACCCGGCGCCTTCTTGACGAGCATTCCCTGCGCGCTTTGGAAGTCGAGTGAGACGTAGCCCTCCTTGCTGAAAACTCGCATCTTACGCATCGGCTTCAACGCGACGCGATTGGCGGTCAGGTGCGCGACGGCACCGTTCTCAAACTTGATGATCGCCGACGCCATATCTTCGGCCGGCGTGAACACCGCTCCACCAAACGCCTCGACCGACTTAATCGGGCTCTTAACGAACGCGAGCACCAGATCTAGGTCGTGAATCATCAGGTCCAAGACCACGCCGATGTCCGTCGAACGGAACGAGAACGGCGCCAAGCGGTGTGACTCGATGTAGCGCGCACTCTTGCCAAGCTCTTCAACCGCACGCAGCGCGGGATTAAAGCGCTCGACATGGCCGACCGCGAGAATGCAATCGTTGGCACTGGCGGCGTCGACAATGGCCTGGCCATCGGCGGCGGTGCGCGCGATCGGCTTCTCGACCAACACGTCGATGCCTTCGTTCAAGAAGAAGCAACCGACTTCGCGGTGCATCGCCGTTGGCACAACCACCGTCACCGCGTCAACCTTGCCCTTCAGATCGCGGTAGTCGGCGTAGGTCTGCACCTGGTGCGTATCTTCGGCAAACTTGCGCGCCTCCTCGCTCGGATCGGCAACTCCAACAAGCTCACAATCGAGCCCCTCCAGCAAGCGCATGTGGTGCTTGCCAAGATGGCCGACGCCAACAACGCCAAACCTGATCTTCTTATCGCTAGACATAGTGGCGAGCCAGGCACGTCAATACAGTGCCCGTCAGTAGAGAGCCGGGACTACAAACAACAAACTCGACGGGCAGCAAAGCCCCCGCCAACAGCTTCACAGATTCGGGGTCGCGCTTAGGCGTCCACCAGCGTGAACTTCAGCTCCGCCTCGGCAACCAGTCGCCCGCCAACCTTGCAGCGAGCGCGAACGTGACCGACGGCCGGTCGCGCGCGGATCGTTTCGACCTCGATGCGCAGTTGGTCACCTGGGACCACGGCACCGCGCAATTTGACCTTGTCGATGCTCCACAGCACCGCCAGCTTGCCGGTATTCTCCAGCTTGCGTAGCAACAAGACGCCGGCCAACTGAGCCATCGCCTCGAGCTGCAGCACGCCTGGCATGATCGGTTGCTCGGGCCAGTGGCCCTGGAAGAACGGCTCGTTGATCGTGACGTTCTTGATGCCGACGGCCCTTTGGAAGCCGTCCAGCTCGATCACGCGATCGATCATCAAGAACGGGTAGCGGTGCGGCAGCAGCTTCAGGATGTCGCGAATTTCGAGCCCAGTATCGCTCGGCACCTCGCCCTGTTCTTGCTCGCGCTCACGCTCCTCGAGGAGGCGCTTGACCAACGCCATATTGAGAGCGTGGCCAGACCGCGTCGCGATGATATGCGCATCGAGATCGACACCAGCGTTGGAGATGTCCCCAATCAAGTCGAGGATCTTGTGGCGAGCCAGCTCATCATCCCAATGCAGCGTGTTCTCTTGCGGGCCATCGGGGCCCACAACCAGCGTGTTCTGCGGGTTGGCACCCTTGCCTAGGCCAGCGGCGCGCAACGCTTCGACTTCATGCTGGAACACGAATGTCCGCGCCGGCGCGATATCGCGTTCAAAGTTGTCCGCCGACATCTCGAAGCCAACGATCTGCTTGGCACCAGTTACGTGGCTGGCGTTGCCGTTGCTTTGCAGGTCCGGGTAGTCGAGGTGGTATTCAATCGTCAACTTGCCGGACCCCGGCAACGCCACGATGCTCGCCGAACCTTCACGAACGTAAATCGGCTGCTTGACCACGTAGGTCGCCCGCGGCATGCGCGATTCGACGCTGCCGGCATCCTGCAGACCGCGGAAGAACTCACCCGCTGCGCCATCGAGACCCGGCACTTCTTCGCCATCGATCTCGATCACGACGTTATCGAGATCAAGTGCATACAGCGCCGCGAGCAGGTGCTCACAGGTGTAGACCTCGGCGCGGCCATCTTGGATGCAGGTGCGACGCTGACGCGCCTTCATGTTGGCACCGTGCGCCCGCACAACCGGCTGGTTATCGAGGTCCGTGCGCACGAACGTCACGCCGTTGCCAGCTTCCGCTGGACGAACCGTGATCTTGATCTCTTTGCCGGAGTGCAAGCCGACGCCGCGATACTCGACTGGACCCTTCAACGTGCGCTGCATGCGCGCCGGCTCAACTGTTACTTTGCTGTTGGCAACCACGCAGTTAGTCCTTCTTGATGGGGCCAGCGCCGTTAGCGGAAGGCTTCGGCTGAGCGGGGGCACGTTCTGGTGACGTGCGAGCCGGCAGCGGCGTCATCATGTATTTGATAACATCGCCGGTGATGTCGATTTCCGTGGCTGCGAACCAAACGGTGCGACGCTGGAACACTTCGACGCGCCCCTGCACTTCGCGATTTTGCATGTCGGCGATCGGCATCTGGCTCAGCGGAATATCGCGCTTCGGAAGCACCAGCGAGACGCTGTTCTTCTTGGCCACCTTGGCGACCGCGAAGTCGAGGTCTTCGTAGACCTCCAACATCATGCGCAGCTCTTCGGCCGCGAGCAGGTCGTTGAAGTATTTACGCCGGAAGTCCCGAGTCTGCAGGCCCATCTTGTATTGGTGCTCCGCTTCAGCCCGCTCGGGAACGCCTTCCCCCATAAGCTGGATGCTGACCTGCAGTTCTTGCAGTTGACTCGACTGGGTTTTGAGCTGCTCCTGGTACTTCGCGAACTTGGCGTCCACGCCAGTGCGAAGCTTGATGTAGACGGGGTATTGATCGATCGCCTTGGCAACATCGATGACGCCGACAACCGGAGCCTGTACGACCCCAGAGTTCTGAGGGCTATGACTCGCCGGCTTGGCAGCCTGGGCCGCGACAGGCCTTGCCATTGCAGCAGTCAGGGTCAGGGCACTCAGGGCACTCGTAAACGGGAACGACTTCACAATGGCTGCGATCGACATAGCTTTGCAGTAAGGCCTCGGAGGGCCTGTCATTTAGGCAAGGTATCAGGGCGCTGGGACAAAGGCCAACAACGCGCCGGGAACAGAGTCCAGATCCCGCCACTAGCTACAGGCCAACACCTGTCCCGCAGCCCAATTGCCAACAATCTGCGGCCCCGACAATCCCCAAACCTGGGCGGGCAAACGCGGGCGCGGGTCCCCGGAGACGGGGCGTCAGCCGCGAATTGCCTGGCGCAGGTCCGCCAACAACACGTCCGCGCCTTCCAGCCCGACCGCGACCCGCAGCAATCCATCCGAAATGCCCGCGGCCTGCCTCTGCTGCGGCGTCAACGGCGCGTGCGTCGTGTAGGCCGGAACCGTGCTCAGCGACTCGACGCCACCGAGACTTGCGGCGCGAGCAATCACTTGCAGGCGGTTGATGACTGACAGGACCTGATTCAGGCCGCCCGCGAACTCCATCGCCAAGACGCAGCCGCCCCCATGCATCTGACGGTCAATGATCGCGCGATCCGGGTGATCGGGTAGCCCCGGGTAGGTCACCGCCGCGATCCGGCCACTGGCGACGTCTTCTTGCAGACCCTGAGCTACCTGCAAGGCGGCCTCCTGCTGCGCCTGCAAACGCATATTTAGGGTCGGCCACGATCGCTGGCACAACCATGCCGGATCGGGAGCCAGCAAGCCGCCCGTGCGGCGGCGCCACTTCTCAATGGCATCGAGGAGGTCGTGCGGTCCGGCAACAACCCCGGCGAGCACATCCGAGTGGCCGCCGAAGAATTTGGTCGCGGAGTGGACGACCAGATCGACGCCCATCGGCAAGACTTTTTGGATCGGCGGCGGACAGAATGTGCCGTCGAACACCACCATCGCGCCGTGTTCCTTGGCCATGGCAGCGATCGCCGGAATGTCGGCAACTCGCAGCGTTGGATTGATCGGTGACTCAAACACGACCATCTTGGCCGGGCGAGCAAGTTGGGTTCGCAGGCTGTTGAGGTCTAGCGACGAGAAGCGATCAACGGTCACGCCAAAGCGCGCCAGGTCGTGCAGCGCAAACGCCGAGGTGCCACCATAGACCTCTTCGGCAATCAACACCCGGTCGCCAGCCGACAGGTGCGCGCCGAGGGCCGCACTCATGGCCGCCATGCCACTGGCGAAGGATACGGCGCCATCGGCCCCCTCAAGCGTCGCGACCAAACTCTCAAAGGCCCGGCCATTGACGTGGCCCATGCGCTGATAGAACTCGCCGCCCTGCTCTCCAGCCCCGACCGCGCGCAACGTCTCCGCATCTGGCTGGCCAACCGTGCTGCTGCGCTGGAGCGCGGGCGACAACGGACCAATCGGCGGCCGGTGCGGCTGAGGAGTGCCGTAGAGATACTCGATCATGACCGGATCATGGCGTGCCGGCGCAACACTTACGAGAGCCCGCGTTGGCGAAGGCGCATCCAGCCGCGTAGCGTGTCAGCATGTTCGCCAGCATGGAATGCACCCAGGCAGCCGAAGCGTTGTTGCTGCACGCGGCACGGGTTGCCGCGCCCCGCGAGATCGTGGCGGTGCTTGGCGGCTGTATTGCCGGTGCGAACGCACAGGTTCGCCGGGTCGTAATGTTGCCAAACGACGCGATCGACGGTGACGCTTCGTTTGCCGTCGACAGCGTCGCGTTCTCGCAATGCGAACACGAGCTGCGAAATGGTGGCGACACATTCCTCGGCTTCGCGCACAGTCACCCAAACGGCAGCACCGCACCGTCTATTCGGGACCGCGAGCAACTGTGGACGGAGTGCGTGCAAATGATCACTGACGGGCACACATGGAAAGCCTTCGTGCTCGACAAGAATCGCGCGGTTCACCCATTGACGGCACTTCCGGCGCCAACCACACACGCGCAACCAACGAACCACCAGGAGCAGCGGTCATGATCATCGCGATCGGTGTCGACGCCGTAGAGATCGAACGTATTCGCGGCCTGTATGAGCGCAGCGGCGACCGCTTCGTCAACCGCGTATTCACCGAACAAGAAGGCGACTACTGCCGCACGCGCAACCACCCGGCAGAATCGCTGGCAGCGCGCTTTGCCGCCAAGGAAGCGGTGATGAAGTGCCTCGGAACTGGTTGGGCCGAGGGTTTGGCGTTCCGACAAATTGAAGTGCAACGAGTAGCGAGCGGCGACACCCAACTAGTGGTCACCGGCGAGGCACACAAGCGGGCGCAGGCGCTTGGCATCCGCCGATGGCATGTGAGCTTGACGCACACAGACATCACTGCAACGGCGTTCGTGATCGCCGAAGACTGACGCCGCCGCGTCTCAGGTGGGGACCGCCGCTCGCCGTGCCTATAGAACCGTCCGCCCGCACCCGAAGTCTGAGAAGCCGTGCCTTCTCCTTCCGACCGAACCTATCAAGCATTGCTGCTACTACTCGTTGTCATGAGCAGCGGTTGCAGCACATGGCTTGGCAACCCCAAGCAATCGACGCAATGGCACGTCAACATCCCTGCGGATGCAGCGACCGCCCTGGTCGCTGCGGCACTTATCGTCGAGTTGCACGCCGAGCCAGTCGCGCGCTCTAGCGGCGCCCCAGTGCAAGCGCGCGGCGATGGCAGGTTCGCCATCGAATTGACGGCGAACTCGCGCAACGAATGGCTCCCGATTGCCAGCCATCGCTTGATGGTGCGCGCCAACAACGAGCACGCGGTCGTCGAACCGGTGACGCTGCCGACCAACACCCTGCCGGGATTTGGCGGGCGCACCTACCGCCGCGTGCTTGTCGAAGTCGAACCGTCGGGACTCGGTTGCACGTTGCGACTGACCGCTTGCGCACCGGACTACCAACGACTGATCTCGGTAGTACAGCGAACCTTGCTGCTTGCCAATTCGCTGGATGGCAGCGGCCCCGGCTTGGCCGAGACGAACCTGGCGGCATGGCGCCTATCGCGATTGCTGCACGCCGCGAAGGCCTCCGCCAATGGCCATCACCGTGGCAATCTGCTTCGCCGAGCAGCGCGTCAACCAACCGCACCGAGCCATTTGTTCCGCGAACTCGCGCTGTTGGCCGCCGACAAGGGCCAACTTAGGCAAGCCGCCACCTACCTGCGCCGTGGCCTGCTCGCCGAACCCGACCATTTTATCCGGGCGCAGTTCGCCAAGCTGGCGGAAGCGTGCGCTCTCGCCGCAACCGAGCCAACCGATCTTCGGCCCCAAGCGCTGGGCCTGCTGTTCGCCGGCGACATCCGCACCGCCGAGAAGCTACTGCACAGCGCTCGCCGTAACGATTCGACGCCGGCCGTTGACTACCAGTTGCTCGCGCACTTGCACCGTTATCGAGGCGACGAGATGGCAGCGTTGGCGGCACAACTGTTAGCGCGCGAATACGACGAGACGACGCAAGTGACCGATCACGCCAGCGCCATAGCGCACGATCGCGGCATCAGTGACCTGGCTCGCCGAATCTCTGTGGGCAGTCAAATCGAACTGGCACCGGCAAAGCTCAACCAAAGCGCCGCGGTGCTCGCGGCACCACCGCGCTAACTGGCGGCCAGTGAGGCCAGTGTCACAGGCCGAAGACGTGCACCGTTGCACGCAACACCCGCAGTTCCTGCATCGCATGCAAGACGAAGTCCGGCGCATGCTTCTGGTCGCACTTGAACAACCGGCGCCAAAGTTCCTTATTCTCAAGCTTGACGACCACGTTGGCCTGAGTCGGCGCCGTCGCCGAGACATCGATCGTCAACCGTTGCAAACTACCGGGAATCGCATACGCGACGGGCGGCGCCCAAGCACCTTGCAGAGCTTTTTCGAACGCCTTGCGAGCGGCCGATTCGTCGAGCGCGTCGCCTTCCATTAGTTCGACTTGCACACTGTTGTTCGCAGCGATCACGAGCATCATCGTGATGCCGTCAAACTCAATGATGTACCAACGGTTGTCACCCTCGGGGAACTTCATCTCGAGTTCGAGGCGCGTGTTCTTTGAGCGAGCTTCGTGACCGGTCTTGCCATGCAGTGCGCGACTTGCCTGCTCCTTCCAAAGTCCACCACCGCCAGCGAACTCCAACTCATTGCCGACGATTTCCCAGCCAGAGCCGGCATCACCGTGCAGCACTTTGGCCGGCAACGTAACCGCGGCATCGAGTTCGCCATCGCGGACGCGCACGTCGACCAGCGCATTGTTCGGAGCGGAACCCTGCAGTTCCTTCAACTTGCCACGTTCGCGCTCGTAAAGGTCGCGGCTCTTGTGGGCTTCGCGCAGCAGGCGCTGTTGCTTGGGATTACAGCTCTCCCGCGGGATACTGTCGACGGCGTACAACGCCATCCTCAGCGCGGTGAAGGAACCGCCCTGCTCGAGGTTGCCGAGCGCCTTCTCGAGCGCCACAAACAGCGCTTCTTGATCGATGCGCTGGTCACTGCGCACGCCGCGCGCTCGATCGATGCGCGGCCACACGTGATCTAGCAACAAGGTACGGTCCGCGTTGTGCAGGCCGCTGACGTGGCGTTCGAGACCATCGGTATCATCGGCCACCAACCGCAAGACGGCGAGCCCAAGCATGCGCGGCACACTGGCCAACTTCTTGACCGGCCCCGATTCTTCCGCACTGAGCTTGGTTGGCCCCAGCAAGTCGCCAATGCGCAGTTCAGTCAAGCGCAGGCGCATGTCGCGCTGGCCACCCGTCTCGCCAAACAAACGCAGAGCCTCACCAAAGGGCTTGATGCGAAGCACGTAGGGGACTGCCGTACCCGACCGAAACGCAACCAGTGGCGCCGACTGCTCGGCAATAGCTTGCAGGATCGCTTGCTCGACCTGCTGAGTCGCATCCAAACAGCGGCGGTGGCCGGCAAGTTCCTGCCGCTGCGCGTTGGTGGCCGGCTCCATGTCGTCAAGCACCGACCGCGCAGCCACTGCATCCCCGCTGCAGTAGACCCGCCACGCAAGATCACAGCGCGCGTCGAATCGTCGACCTTGCAGCTCATTCATGGCGAACTCGACCGCGTGCTCGGCGCTCATCAACTGCTGTTCGACGCCGGGCCACGGGTCGTTGCCCAGGCGGAAGTTGTCAGCCGGCGGCCAGTAGTGGCCAAGATTCGAACGGAACCGCTGCAACGCTTCCGAAACGATCCACGGATCGGCCGGATCCGGATCCTTCAGCCGTGCAACGAAGATTGCCACCGTATCGGTGACCTCCTTTTGCAGCGCGTCGATGGTCTTCTCTTCCTCGAGCTTCAACACCGTGAGCGCCTGCAGCTTGGCCGCGTCGCGCTTCTTCTGCATCATCGAGCGCGTCGGCTCGGCCAACCGCTCCGGGAACGGTCGGTCCGCACCATTACAAAAAGTGCGCAAGGCATCACGCCACAAAACATCGGCACCAGCGAAGTCGCTGGCTCGCAATCGTTCGTTGGCGCGCCCAGGCAACTGCGTCGTCAAGAACTGGTTGAACCGCACCAGCAACTCGGCGTCGCGCTGGCTAATGATCGTCGCAACCGCTTGCTGCAATTGCTCGATGCGCAACGTGCGCACCGCCGATGGCATCTGCGCGAGGCTGATGCCAGTTCGTTCGCGGATCTTCTGATCCAGCCGCTCCCGTTCGAAGGTTGCAAGATCGGGCCAGCGCATGGGATCGTGCAACCAGATATCGATACTCGACTGCCGCATCAACTTCAGCGAATCGACCACATCGTCGATTGCTTGCTGCAACTCGACGACGACTTCTTTGCGGCGACGCTCGAGCGGCAAGACGCTGCCAGACGGCGGGTCGGTCACAACCGAGAGCCTCAGATAACGAGCACCGCCGCTTGGCAGCGCTTGCAGTTCGCGGTCCAGCTTGGCCAGGAAAACCTCAGCGCTCGGCGCCGCGGTGTCGGAATCGGCCCCTTGGTTGCCCAACCACCAGGCTCCGCCGGACACCAACACGAACGTCATCGCGATCAACAAGAATCGCGACCAACGACTCGGTTCGTAGTTCGCAGCCTCGAGACGACCAAGATCGACTGCCGGCGGCTGAGACTTCTCGATCAGATCGAGGTCATCGAGCAATTCTCGGGGCGTCTGATAGCGAACCATCAGGTTCTTGGCCAACAACTTGCGGATCACCAACGACATGCCAGGCGACACCGCCGAGTTGGCCTCATCCGGCGGCACGACGTTTTCGTTGAGCACGTTGGTGATCAACTGAGCCATGGTGTCGCCCGAGAACGGCGGCACGCCCGTCGCCATGTGATAGAGCGTCGCGCCGAGCGAGTAGAGGTCGCTGCGCACGTCGACGTCTTGCGGATTGCGCGCCTGCTCCGGCGAGATATACATCGGTGTGCCGACGGTCGCACCATCGCGAGTCAACGTCAGGTCCGCCGGTCCCTTTGCCAAGCCCATGTCGGTCAGCTTGACGCGGCCGACCTCGTCGATCAGGATGTTCCCCGGCTTGATATCGCGGTGGATGACATCGCGCTGGTATGCATGGTCGAGTGCCATCGCGGTTTCACGAGCCACGCGCAGCACATAGTCCTCTGAGAACATGCCCCACTCCGTCAACAGTTGCCGGAGCGACTTGCCCTCGACGAACTCCATGACGAAGAAGTGGTAGCCGCCCTCTTCGCCGAGGTCATAGCCGGTGACGATGTGCGCGTGACTAAGCGACGCAACGATACGAGCTTCGCGGCGCAACCGTTCGACGTAGCGCTTATCGCGCGCCAGTGACGGCTTGAGGATCTTCAGCGCGACGATGCGGTTCAGCCGCTTGTGGCGCGCTTTGAAGACCGTCCCCATCGCGCCTGCACCGACGCGATCGAGGAGTTCGTAGTCTTCAAAGGGTTGGTCGAAGTTCGTCACCGCTTACCCATCATGGCACAAATACTGCGCGCCGTCGTTCCAGATATGCGACTCGACCGCTTACTACCCGACCGCCTCCCAGCTAGTTGCCGTCAGACGCGCCGTCATCGTCTGGAGCCACAACCGGCCGACCACTCTGATCGAGTTCGTATTTCTCGACCTTGCGCTGCAAGGCGAAGCGCGACAAGCCCAACAAATCCGCCGCACGGCTCTTGTTGGCCTGGGCGCGATCAAACGCCTTCTGAATCTCGCGAATCTCAAGATCTCGCACCATGTCCGGCAAGGTTGTGCCACGTTCGGCAGGAACTAGGCCATCGTCGAGGAGCACGGAACCCGGGCCACGCCGACCTTCGCGAACGTGACTGCTCAGGTGCGACTCCAGAATAATGCCGTCGCACAGGATCGCCGCGCGCCGGATCTCGTTCTGCAGTTCGCGCACGTTGCCGGGCCAACTGTAGCCAACGACCTTCTCCATCGCGTCCGGCGAGACACGCACGCGACCTTGGGTTTCACGCTGCAAGTCGCCAAGGAAGCGCTTAACCAACTGCGGCAGGTCCTCCTTGCGATCGCGAAGCGGCGGCAAGTGCACCGGCAGCACCGCAAGTCGGTAGTAGAGATCCTCTCGGAACTCGCCTTCCTGAACCATCAGTTCGAGGTTGCGGTTGGTCGCGCAGATCAAGCGCACATCGACCTTGATGGTCGTCTGACTGCCGAGCGGCCGCACTTCGCCCTCTTGCAGGACGCGCAGCAGTTTCTTCTGCAGGTCGAGCGCCATGTCGCCGACTTCATCGAGGAACAGTATGCCGCCGCTCGCGGTCTCGAGCATGCCCTTCTTGTTGGCGGTCGCCCCGGTGAAGGCGCCGCGCACAAAGCCGAACAACTCACTCTCGAGCAACGATTCCGGTAACGCGCCGCAGTTTTCACTGACGAACGTGTTTTGCGAGCGATTCGAATGCGTGTGGATCGCGCGCGCCACCAACTCCTTGCCAGTGCCACTATCGCCGGTGATCAGCACCGGGTCTTCCGCATCGATGTACTTATCGAGCAGCGCGAACACCGCTCGCATGGCACTGCCGGTGCCGACGATCTGCTTGTAATCGTATTTGCTGCGCGTTCCGAGGCCGCTGATCTCTTCGCGGATCTGCGACAACTCACTAGTCGTTTCTTGCAACTGCCCCTTGAGCGCGCCGTTGAGTTGGTCAACCCGATCGAGCGCCGCTTGCAGTTCGAACTGCTTAGTGCGCAACTGCTCCATCGAACGCGCGTTGACGATCGCGGTCGCGGCGTGGTCACTAAGTGACATCAACAGCATCTTCTCGCGCTCTTGGAAGACTTGCTGTTGGAGTCGGTTGTCGACGTAGATCACACCGCCGATCTCGTTCTGAATACGGATCGGAATGCACAACACGCTGCGCAAACGAAGATCGGTAACGGACTGCAAGTCGCGGAAGCGATCGTCTTCTTGCGCGTTGGTGGTCAACTCGGCAACACCGGTCGCCATAACGCGCGAAGCGATCGTGCGCGAGATCTTAAACTCCGGCGACAACACCTCTTCTTGGGCGAAATTACGCGCCACTTCAACCGAGTGCTCTTCGCCTTGCGGCAACAACAAAAAGCCGCGCTCGGCACCGCAGATCTGGATGCCCGCATCGACAATCTGCGTCAGCAAGCGCGCCAGGTCCTGCTCTTCGTTGAGCGCGCGCGCAATCTGCAAGAACGCAACCAAGTCCTGCGCGCCGCGCCCGTTGTCGCCGCCGGCATGCGTCTCATCGACCGAAGCGTTCTCGATGACCGGCACGCTCAGCGTGACTTCGTAGGAACCAACAGCGAACGAATCGCCGACCTTGATCTCTGATCGCAAGACCGGCCTTCCGTGCATTTTGGCAGGGTTCTGGGCTCCAGCGTCAACGAGCGCAAAGACGCCGTCCCGCCGCTCGACCCGGCAGTGGATGCGGGAGATCAAGCGGTCGGGCAAGAACAAGTCACACTCACGCGATCGGCCGATGCTCACGACGTCTTTGTGGAACGCGTGAGTCTCGGATTTATCGTCGTGGCTGACGACCAGTAGGAAAGGTCCATCGGACATGGGGGCTTTCGCAACTATAGTGCCGGGCGGAGGCAACGTAACCGCCTAGTTCAGGCACCGAGCGCATTCGTTGAGGCCGGGCGGGCCCGAGATCCGCTCAGCATCGGCCAGCGGCGCACCCGGCAGCTAACGACGCCCCATCCACAACCAAGAACTAGCGAACGTGCTAGCAGGCTACGACGTCAATCCCAGCAACTGTTCGCCGGCCAAGGCGACTTCATCAACCGTAATGTCCTTCATGCATTGCTGGTGGCCGAGCGGGCAGATCTTGCGCTGGCACGGCATGCACTCGAGATCCTTGCGAATCAACGCGGTGCGCTCCATGCAGTAGTTCGTGTAGTTCGGATCGTTGGGACCCATCAGGCATACCACGGGAAGATCAAACGCGTTGCCGAGGTGACGCGGACCAGTGTCGCCGGTCACCATCAATGCCCCACGGCGCACCAACGCCTTCAACGCGTTGAGCGGCAGGACGGGCTTGGTCAGAGTAATGGCGTTGCCTTCTTTGGCAATGCGCTCGCCCAACTCGATCTCGGCAGGCCCCACCAAGACCAACGCCCGCATGCCGTGCTTATCCTGGAAGTGCCGGGCAATCGCCGCGAAGCGCTCCGGCATCCACAGCTTACTAGCGCCGAAGTTGGCCCCAACCACCAGCAGCAGCAACTTCTGCTCTTCGGGAATGCCCAAGCTGCGCAAGTGCTCGCCGACCCAACGGTCGTCTTCTGCAACTACCGCGAGTTCCGGATGCCTGCCACCAGGCGGCAAGCCGATCAAGTCGAGTAAATCGTGATAGTAATCGGGCATTGGGTTGGGATGCCGCCGCGGCCCTTCGCGACGCTGCCACCAATGCCGGCGCACGTCGGCCGACGTGCCAACGTTCATCATGAACGGGCGACCCTGCGTGTAGCCCAGCCTGAGCGGCACGCGGGCCAAAAACGGGATGATCCCGGTTGTGGGCGAGTTGGGCAGCACGACGGCGAGATCGAAGCGACTGCGCTTCATCTCCCGCACCTGCCGCAACAGCCCGCCTAAGCCGCCACCCTTCGGAGTCTCCACAATCTCATCGAAGTAGTCGCTTCCGGACGCGAGATTGCGCAGATATGGGCGCATGCCGGCGGTCACATGGGCGGATGGGAACGCTTTGCGGATGCGCGCGAAGGTCGCAGTCGCCATCACAAAATCCCCCAGCCAGTTGGGGGTGCGAATCCAGATGCGCTCAATGCTACTGCGGTCCACGGCTTGGGTCACGACTGGGGATGTTGCTGGTTTGCCGCAATGGGAACAACCTCGACGTCGCCAGACCAGCAACTGTTGATGCGGTTTCCGTCGATTTGTCGCCCAAACGCGTCCCCGCTGCGGGCGCTGGTTGCTATCGTGTGCGACCCACTCGCCACCCGTTCCCGGCGCAAATCAACAACATGGCATCACAAGCCACCCTCGATCGTCTCTGTGCAGAGTTTGACACCCGCCCCGACCTTGTCGCGGTAGCAGTCACCCACCTCGAGCAGAACGCCACCCCCGCTTTCCTCTCCCGCTACCGCTGCTACGAACTCGACGGTCTTTCCGAAGACCGTCTCGTAGCTATCGCGGAGCGCTTTCACGCGCTGACCGAACTCGAGCAGCGTCGCACCACCATTCTGGAGCAAGCAGAAGAGCGAGGGCGCAAGACGCCCGAACTCGAAGCGACGCTGGCCAACACGGCCGACCAGGATCTGCTCGACGATTACTATCAATCGATGCGACCACGCCGCCGTGGCATCGCGATGCAGATGGAGGAGAAGGGCCTGCAACCGCTGGCACTGGCAATCCAACATCGCCAGTTTGGTGACGCGGCAACCGAAACGGTGCCGAAGCCACAGCCCATTGAGACGAAGGTCAACAAGCGCCGCAGGCCAAAGAAGACGGACGCGGCTCCAACTGAGGCCCTCGGCGACGCGACCGCGACCGCGAGCGATGCGACTGCCGAAACTCCGACGGATGCTGCAGCAGTAGAAGCGCCTGTTACTGAGGCACCGGCAGTAGATGCACCCGTCGCAGAAGCAACGGCAACCGAGGCACCCGTTGCAGAAGCAGCAGCCAGCGAAGTTCCAGCAGATGCTCCCGCAGATGCTCAGGCAGAGGCTCAGGCAGAGGCTCCCGCAGAGGCTCCCGCAGATGTCCCCGCAGAGCCCCCAACTGCCGAGGCTGAGGTGGACGCTTCGAACGATGGGACCACCGAACCGACACCCGAAGCTCCAATAGAAGCCGCCGCTGAGCCGGTAGCCGAAGAGGAGCCGAGGATCGAACCGGTCATCGATGCGAAGCCCGTTCCGGACGTTGACCTGGCCAAGCTGGCCGGGCCATACGTTTCCGCCGAGAACGGACTGCCGACGCCGGAGGCCGCGCTCGAAGGAGCGCTGATGATCCTTGCTTACAAAATCACCCACGAGCCATCGACGCGCGCACGCTTCCGCGAAGAACTGCGCCGCGGTATCTTGCGCGCCAAGCCGGTCAACCCCGACGGTGACGGCGGCAAGGCCAAGAAGTTCTACAACTTCGCCGAGCCGATCAACCGCATCTCGTCGAGCCGCATGCTCGCGCTGCGTAAGGCAGAGCGCGAGAAGCTACTCCAGCTCGAACTGACGCTGCCTGACGGGCGCCACCGCAAGCTACTGCGCGAACTGCATGCCAGCGACACGGTGCCCGGAACGCAACTAGGCGACTTCTATGACCTAGTCTTCGACAACGCCGCGCGCGGCCTGCAAGAGCTCTGTGGTAACGACGTTCGCCGCCGCCTCAAGGAAAAGGCCGACCGCGAAGCGATGCGCACCTACGGCCGCAACTTGCGTTCGCAACTGCTGGCACCGCCGCTTGGCAGCAAGAAGGTCTTGGCGATACGCACCAGTGGCAAGGCCGTCTGGGTTGCGATGCTCAACGAAGACGGCTCGGTCGGCGAACACAAGACGCTGCCAACGGACAACGACGAGCAGAAGGAAGGCGCCATCGGCTTGCTGGCCGAGCTGATCAAAACCCACGAACCGCACGCACTGGCCATCCCCCACGGCCGACGCCAAGCAGGCAGTGAAAAGGTCGTGACGAAGCTGCGCGAGGCTCTCGGCGAAACGCCGATGCCAATGGTCGTCCCGGTCGATGAGGCCGCCTCGACGATCTACGCGACCAGCACCACGGGCAAGAAGGCAATCCCGGGCGTCGAAGTAGGCGTTCGCACCGCGATCTCGCTAGGCCGTCGCCTGCAGGATCCGCTGCTCGAACTGGCGCGCATGGAAGTGCGCACCCTCGGCCTGGGCCAGACGCTCGACGACGTGCACCAAGGTACGCTGCAACGCGAACTGGGCCGGGTCAAGTCGTCCTGCATCGCCGAAGTCGGCTGCGACCTGAACACCTCAGGCATTGAAGTGCTGCAGATGATTCCCGGTCTCGGCCACGAGCGCGCGAAAGCGATCGTCAAGCACAGAAAGCAACACGGCGGTTTCAAGAGCCGCGAAGCGCTGAAGGAAGTCGAAGGCATCAACGAAGCGTGCTGGCGCAACATCGTCGCGTTCGTGCATCTCACCGGTGGCGAAGAGATGCTCGATGCGACGCCGATCCACCCGGATGACTACGCGATCGTCAAAGCTGCTGCCGAGCAACGTGGCGAACAACCTGCCGACCTAATCGGCAAGAGCCTACGCGACACCGACCTCGACAAGCTGACGACCGAAGAGTGGCCGAAAGCCCGCTTGATCGACGTACTGCTGCTGACGGGTCACGCCAACGAAGATCGTCGCGGCGAACTGATCGCCGCTTCGAACGAAGGCGTGAACACGCTGGCGGACTTGCACCAAGACAAGGAGCTGAGGGGCCGCGTCGCGAGCTTGACCGAGTTCGGCGCGTTCATTGACTTGGGCATCGGCCAAGACGGCCTAGTGCACATGTCGCAGATCCCGCAAAACCGCTTGCGCGACCAAGACCAGACACTGCGGGTCGGCGAAGTCGTCACCGTCTGGGTACTCGGCGTCGATCAAGCCAAGGGCAAGATCTCGCTGAGCATGCACAAACCACGCCACCTCGCCGAAGGCCGCCTGCCAACGCTCGGTGAGCGCATGGAGCAAGGCAAGGGCCGCGGACGCCAGCGTGGTGGCCCACGCAGCGGCGGCGAAGGCGGTCGAGGCCAAGGGCAAGGGCAAGGGCAAGGCCAACGCGGCGGTCCGCGCGAGCCAGCACAACAAGGACGCCGACCAGGCGCAGCTGCAGGTCGCCCCGGAGCACCTGGAGGCCGGCGCGGCGCGCCAGGTGGCGGTCGTGACGGTGGCGGTCGTGACGGTGGCGGCGGTCGCGATGGCGGCGGCTACGGCGGCGAACACCGTGGGCGCGACGATCGCGGACCACGGCGCGATTCGGGCCAACAGCGCGTCTACACGATCGAGCCGGAACGCGAAGTCGCCGAACAGCTCGGCAAGAAGGGTGAAGCGACGTCGTTGTCGAGCTTGCGCAACTTGCTCAGCAAGGGCTCCGGCAACTCGGGCTCAGACGAGAAGAAGAGCTGAGTCGCGTCATGACACGCGCTCAGGTCTTCGTCGTCGACCGCGACGCTTTCTTCGGCGGGGATTGGCCGCAGGGCTACCACCGCCTTCAGAACAGCGACGAGTTTCTGGCCCAGGCCCTCTCGCTTGGTCGCTTCGTCGACCGCGAGGAAGCCGAGGCTAACCCCGCGTGGAAGCAGTGGATCCCCTACTGCATGCTGCGCTGCGGCGACTGGTCAGAAGGTAGCCAGGACCCGGAGCGGGGTGTGCTCGCCGTCCAGCGCACCAAGAAGGGCGGCGAGACCCGGCTGCATGAATCGTGGTCCATCGGCTTGGGCGGGCACATTGAACCTGAGGATATTGTCGCCGCATCGACGGCCGGCCCCCAGGAATCCGGTGAAACCGAAGCCCGTACATTCTTTGCAACAGCCCTGGGTCGGGAGCTTTCCGAGGAGTTGCTCCTGCCTGCCGCGGACCTAATCCCTGCGCCTAGGCTGCTTGGGTTGATCAACGATGACAGCACCGAAGTAGGCAAGGTTCATGCCGGACTGGCTTACTGCATCGACTTTCCGGCCCCGCTGGGCTTCGCCCGTGAAATGGTAGGGATCCGTGAAATCTCGAAGATGCGAGGAGGCTTTACCCACCTTGCCGAGTTCGCCAAACTGTGGCAGACTCGTTCGCAGTTCGAGTCCTGGTCACAGTTTTTAATCCAGGCTGAAATCACCGTTGCCATGGGCGTTAGGCCCGGGAATGGCGCGGATTCAGCTGAAAACGAAGCCTGACGCGAACTGCTACCCAACGATTGCGAAGCCAGAGAGTGAGTGTGACCGAGTTTGCTGAGCCTCTCCTCAGATACTTATTCACACTCTTGCCGACCCCCCTGGTGACTTAATCGCTGATTAGATCGGGCCAAAAGCCCATACAGCAACCATTCATCCAAGCCTGAAAGGCCGAATACCAACACCAGCAGCACCCCGGGTCACGGGTGATGCAGGAGACCTAAAAATATGTCAACACGACAAGCCGCACGCCGCACGCGCGACGAAGTCTACGATCTTCTCATGAACGCCCGTCAAGCTGACTGGGTCGAGCTATCCCTCGAGGACGGCCGTTCGATGTCAGGAGCAATCATCTTCAACGAGTTCAAGGGCACTGGCCGCTTGATCAACGTCGATGAAGAGTTCAGCTACGACTTCCACGTTGACCAGATCACCAACGTGAAGCTGTAGCCGTCTGGAGGGCGCTAGATCTAACGCCCACCAACGCAACCGCCACAACGGCGGACACCACATGCCTCGCCACAGCAAACGGCGAGGCATTGTTGTGTACTGACCGGTTGTGTACTGACCGGTTGCTCACTCGCTAAGTGGCTCTGGAACCTGGTGGCGCGGACCAAGGCCTGCGCCGAAAGCAGCGATACACCACTGCGTGGCACAACTGCGTGCCACCGCTGCCCCATGGCAAGTTCCGGTCACTGGCGAGTTGCAGCCGGCGCAAGCTGTTCATGCGGCGGCGCATGACCAACTGGGTCCGAGCTAACTGGCTCGAGCAGAATGCGCCTCGACCTACTTCAGCGGACGGGGCATCAGCGCACTGCCCCCTGCAAACATCAGGGCACAAAAAAGCGCCGCCAGCTCTTGCGAGCCGGCGGCGCCCAGAAACCTCAGTACCTCATTCTTTGCCTGCCTTGGCGTTCCCGACTTAAGGCCCTCCCGGACCCAAAGCCGTCAGCAACGTCAGTCGCGCGCGCCTAACCAAACTCAAAACGAAGTGACCAGAGTCGAACCGTCCGAGTGCCTAGCCCGAACGGCCCATGCTGTCGGTCCCTCCCTTGGCGACCGCCCAACACACGCTCCAGAGGATAGCGACGAGCCCGACCGGTGACAACGAACTTTTGACGCTTGGCTGCTATCCGTTGGTGTCAACATCTTTCAAGAACGCTACCCATAGTTCGTCAAGAGTTGTTCAAACTTCGGACATGCGACCTGGCAGCACGATGCGGAAGCAGGTGCCACGCCCCACCTCGCTCTCGACTTCGATGCGACCGTGGTGACGCGAGACGATGCCGTGACTGATCGCCAACCCGAGTCCGGTGCCCTTATCAACGTCCTTGGTCGTGAAGAACGGGTCGAAGACCTGCTCCAGCAGTTCGGGCTCGATGCCTTGACCGTGGTCGCGAACCTCGAGCAGCACTTCTTGCCCAACATGCGAGCACGACAACTCGACGATGGAGTGCGCCGGCGACGCATCCTTCGCGTTAAGCAAGATGTTGATCAGCACCTGCAGGAGGTGGTTGCTGGAACCGTTGACGACGACTCCAGTGAGCACCGCCGCTGCGACTCTTAGCTCCACCTCAGCAGACTGGAACGGTACCCGCACCAAGTCGGCCGCTTCCCGCAACAAGCTGGCAAGGTCGAGCGGCCGCAGTTCGAACGGGCGCTCGCGTGAAAACTGCAGCAAGCCATCGGTGATCTTGGCGATGCGATTGACGTGCTTGTCAACCACATCGAGTTCGCTGAGCAGTTGGGTCTGATCGTCGCCGTCCTCGACGCGGTAGCGCAGGATCTTGACCTTGTTCTTGATGACCCCGATCGGGTTATTGATCTCGTGACTGACGCCAGCGGCGAGCGTGCCCACAGACGCAAGCTTCTCGCTCAAAGCCAAGTGCCGGCCCATGCTAACCAATTCCCCTTCTTGCCGCTTGAGCCGCGCCAGCACGGTCGAGACGAAGTAGATCGAGAACGCGAGCGTGGTGGCGTACGCAAAGACGAGCAGCCACAAGCCGATTGGATCGACCGCGTGCAAATCGAACAGACCGACCGTCAGCGGATAATGCGGGATGATGCCGGCGCGCTCGGCGAACCCCAAGACCAGCAGCAGCATCATGCTGGCGAAGGCCACCATCACCGCGGCACGCACCGACAGCACCAACGCGGCGATGAACGCGTGGAACAGATAGAACAGCGCCAACGGATTGGTGATGCCACCGGAGTAGTGAAGCAACGCCGTCAAGATGATGATGTCGACGGCGATCTGCAGGTAAACGTGACGTCGCACCGACGACAAACGACTGCGCTGCAAGCGCGCGAAGCGCAAGATGTAGAGGCCATCGACGCAAACAATCGCCGCGCCGAGCGTGTAGAGCGGCCACGGGTCGGTGATCAAATCGAGGGCGTGCGTCGCCAGCGCGCACAACCAGATGACGCCTGCGGCCACGATCAAGCGCAGTCGGTTGAACCACGCAACCTGCGACAGCAGAGCACCATGTTCGCGCGCTTCATCAGGCAAGAGCAGGCTGCTGCCAGGTAGCGCTCCGCCGCCACTCAATCGCGGTTCCTCGACTCGTATTCGGTTCGTGCATACTGCCAGCATCCAAGCGTCAAGCAGACGACAACCAGGATCAGTAGACTGCAAAGCGGGCTACCAAACTCCAACAGGAAGGCACCCGTGCCGTTCTCGATCGATAGCGCTTCGTTGCGCTCGGCGGGCCACAGAGCGCGCGCCAACCTGCGACTGGGTTCGATCAAGTCGAGCGTCATGCGCCGCAATGGATCAGTGATCGTCAACTGCCGCAAGCCGGCCGAGACCGGGAGGTTGGCCGCAAGCATCTGCAACCCGACCACGAAGAACGCGGCCCACGCGAGTGGGCGTCGGAAGGTTGCGGCCAAGAACACCGCAACGGCTGAATAGGCAGTGGCGCCGAGTCCGAGCACAATGCAGAACGACACCAACAACCATGGTTCGCGCCCATCCGGCCACAGATCCTCCCGACTGGCGACGGCGACGTAGAGAGCGGCGGCTGAGCAACATGCCAGAGCACTACTCACCGCGGCAATCGCCAGCCACTTGCCCAGAAACAGCGGCACGCGATGCACGGGGCGCAAGAACAGATACTGGCTGGTGCGATCTTCGAGTTCGCCGTGCACTGCTTGCACGCCGAGGAACAGAGTCGCCCACGGCATCACGACTGTCGCAAGCCCCCACCATGCGAACACGCTGTATAGGTGCGCACCATCGCTGCGAGATCGCGCCGTGCCGGCGAGCACAAACGCGAGTGCAAACAGTAGCAGTAGGCCGATCGGAGCCACCCACAAGATGCGACGGTAGCGCAGCATCACCAGAGTCTGCCGAGCGGACTCCAGTATCGTTGCCAACACGGAAAGTCTCGGTACGGCGCGCGCCAAGCCGGAGTTACCAGCAGCAGAATTAGTAGTCGTCGTCATCGAGGCTACTCCACCAGATATCCGAAGACGGCAGCGAGATCGTCATCGAGTGGTATGAGTTCGTGAATCCCGCCCTGCCAATCGCCAGCGAGGTCGGAAAAACGTTCGTAGAAGGCGCCGTGTCCAGACAGCGAGACTTCGAGGCCATCACTAAGGAAGGACACTCCGTCTACTTCGGGCCAGTTTGTCAACTGCGAGGCTAGTTCGCGCAGGCGTGCGCCCTTCAACCGCAGACGATGTGGTCGCTCTGGCAACTGGTCACGCAGGGCTTCGACTTTGCCATCAGCCAGCAGCCGTCCCTGGTGCACCAACACAACGCGGTCGACGACCGCTTCTAGTTCGTGTAGCACGTGGCTAGAGACCAGCACGCCAACACCTCGTTGCGGCAACCCCCGAATCAGGTCCGCCAGTTCAGCACGCGCAACAGGATCGAGCCCCGTCATCGGTTCATCGAGCAGCACAAACTGCGGTCGGTGTGCCAGCGCCTGGCCGAGACGCACGCGTTGCCTCATGCCCTTGCTGTATTCACGGATCGGCCGATACATGTCCTCGGCGAGGCCAAGCTCGGTCAGCACTTCTTCGGCACGCATGGTTGCTGCCCGGGCGGCAACGCCGTGATAGCGCAACATCCACGCGACGAACTTAACGCCAGAAAGCGGCTCGTAGAGGCGATCGAAGTCCGGACAGAAACCAATGCGGGCCCGCGCTTCACGCGTCGTAGCATCACTGCCACACACCCGCACCGCGCCTTGGCTCGGATTCAGTAATCCGACAGCTAGCTTCATCAAAGTCGACTTGCCAACACCGTTCTTGCCGACCAAGCCGACCACTTCGGTGCAAACCTGGAACGACACATCGAGCAGTGCAGCAACCGATCCGTACCACTTGGTGACGCTGTCGAACTCCAACACAATCGGTGGGGTATCGCTCATTGCAGCGCCTCCACGACGCGCATGCGCCGCCTAGCAAACAACAGCAATCCGCCGAACAAACTGCCGAGCATCAACAAGGCACCAGGAAGCGAAACATCACGCTGCGGCAGGTCGGCGAGACTGCGCACGACAACCCGCCCGGCGTCCCAGAACGACAAACAAGATCGCAACGAAGACTCGTCCAGAGACTGCGAGATCACGAAGCCAGCCGCGGAACTGCCCACTAACAGCATGCTCCACGCGACCATCGCGAGATTCGCATTCGGGGCGATCGCCGAAATCAGGGTTCCGATGGCCGTCCAGACAGCAGTCATCAATGCGATTCCAAACAAGCCAATCGCAAACTGCCCGAACGTGTCGGTCATCAACGACCAGTCTTCCGCAAGCAAACAGCCGGTGATCCAAAGCAAGAACGGCATGCCCACGGTCATGCTGGCCGTCAGCAAGAAGCCACCCAACCACTTCCCGAACACGTAGCCCCATGGCGAGATGCCACGAGTCCAATACAACTCCAGTGCGTTGGTCGCGCGATCGCGAGCGACACAGCGCGACACAACAACCGAGGTCAGCAGCAAGAAGAAGATCATGCCCGGCATCGTGCTCAGAGAGCCTTCGAAGTAGAACGCCGCCCGGTGCGGATTCATGTCATCCATCGCCTGCGGCATGCGACCGGCCACCGATCGCGAACCGAGATCGACCGCGCCAAGCATGATCAACAACAACACCAACCGGGCCAGCGACGGGAGCAGGCAGACGAAGTACAGCGCGACACCCCACTTGGTGCGGAACAGCGCCGTCATCTCCTGACGCGCGAGTGGCCAGATGCGTTGGAACCCTGACACACGCTCGCACTCGAGCGGACGGTAGTGATGTGCGAGGCTCATGAGGATCCCCCGCTACCGCGAACAGCAGTCAAGAACACGTCTTCAAGGGAACGGCGTTTCAGCTGCATACTGCGCACGGTTGCTGAGGTCTTGCGCACGGCGGCGAAGACGCTGCTCGTGCATTGATCTTCCGGCAACCACACCGCAAAGCGACCATCGCCGAGCGCGTCTGCTCGCCAGCTCGCCTGCAGAGCTTCGAGAACTCTCGCGGCACTGTCGCTAGGACCAGGAACTGGATTGATGCGCAATCGCAGCTCTCGCTCGCCACCTGACGTCAGTTCTTGGATATTGCCCTGCGCGACAACCTTGCCGCGCTCGAGCACGACGGCTGAATCGCACACCGCTTCGACGTCTTGCAGGATGTGCGTCGAAAAGACTACCGACTTGCCAAGCTCCTGACTCATCTGCCGAACGAGTTCAAGCATCTCGCTGCGGCCACCCGGGTCGAGGCCGTTCGTCGGTTCATCGAGGAACAAGACGCTTGGATCGTGCACTAACGCGGACGCCAGCTTGGCCTTTTGGCGCATGCCAGCGCTGTATCCCGACACCGGGCGGTAACGCTGTTCTTCGAGGCCGACGAGGTAGAGCACTTCGTGCGCGCGACGCCACGCATCGCGACGAGGCAAGCCACTGAGCATGCCAAGCAAGCTGACCATCTCGAAGCCGGTGGCCTGTGGCAAGTGCGCGTCCCGTTCAGGCATGTAGCCGACGTGCGCCCGGACCGCCGCCGCACTCGCATCCGGCGGCAGGCCGGAGAAGCGAATCTTGCCACTGGCTGGGCGGACAAGGCCAAGTAGCGCCTTGAGCACCGAACTCTTGCCGGCACCGTTACGCCCGAGCAGTCCAATCGATCCCTGATGGAAGGTCACCGTCAGGTCGTCGACCGCCAAGTGCTCACCGTAACGAATGGTGACGTTCTCTAGCTGCACACTCATGTATTCGCAGGTCCTCTATCGTGCATTGCAGTTCGGGTCCGCGGCGGCCGAGCCACTCATTGAGCAGCAACATGCGGCGGCGGCGGATATTCAGGAAGATCGTCGGGTACTGCCAAACGCTGACGCCAACGATCTAGGTGTTCGGTGGTTTGCGCAAGCAGTGTCAATCGTACTCGCGTGTCGTGCTCAAAAAAGGCGGTTCGCCGATACCAAGCCAGCCGTGCATAGTCGGCATCGAGATCGGTCAAGAACTGCGTCGACAACTCACGTTCTGGGTCCGCGTGCAAGATGCAGCCATCGGGGGCCAGCACCTGCTTAAGTTGCCGACGAATCGGCGCATGGTGATTTTCGTGGTAGGTAACGTCGGACAGCAGAACCAGATCAAACGTGCCTTCGACAACCTCTTGTGACCAATCCACCTGCTGGGTTGTCGGCGGATATGCGCAACCAGGCTGCGCTTTCGCGTTCCACGTGGCAAATCTCACGGCATCCGACTCGAAGTCGGCCGAACATAGCTGGGCTCCGAGAGCGGCGGCCTGGATTCCTGGTACGCCGACCCCGCAGCCGAGATCCAGAACCCGCAAACCATCCAGCACTTCTGGGCCAACAGTCGCATGAACGCGATTCAAGTGGCGGGCAATTGACACGGCCGCAGGCCAGATACGGCACCAATACGGCGGCTCTTTGCCACGCAGCACGTCGGCAGCCCAAGACCCCTGACGCAGCCAAGCACGATCATCGGGAATGACGATCGACAACTGCTCGGCACCGACCGGGATGCGATGACGCCGCAGCGGGTAACGCTTCAGCACTGGATCCTGCTGCGCTTCGGGCACGCCGGGCATCCGCATACCGTTGGTCATTCGCGGCCAAGACTAGCCAAGCGGCGGAGCCACCACACCAGGCGCCTCAAAAAGCGGTGCCCCGACATGGCTCGTGGTGGAGATCGAGTTTATGCGCCCGGTCAGGTCGGCCGGCATCATCTGGCCCCACGCCTAGCGCGACAGAGTGACGGCAACCCCATCAGAAGCACACACACCAGCATGCTCAAACACTGCCAACCTCTCGACCGACAGCCGTGCACACTCACATATGCCCACCAAACTGCCCCCTAGAAATGAAACAACCCCGCCGTCCTAATGGACGACGGGGTGATTCGTATA
>CALCZA010000014.1 GCA_937906475.1 uncultured bacterium | reverse complement strand
TTGACGACGTCCGCAAAGCCGAACTTGAGTTCCTTCACGGTGGCAACCCCACCAAAAAGAACATCGACGACGTCGTCAACGGCCTGCGCCGCTAAGCCACACAGTCTCTGAGTTCACACAAGCAACCTGACTTCGCAACAGCCATGAACCGTCTACTTTCCACCATGCTGACCGCCATGCTACTGAGCCCGCTTGCGGTCGCTCAGGGAGCAGGTCACTCACCTTCGCGGGACCTCGAGTCCATCGATTTGGGTGCACAGCAGTTGGACAAGATCGGCGCCATGGTCGACCGCGAACTCGAGTTCACCGACGAGCGTGGCTACCCGTTCAAGCTACGGCAACTGTTCCCCGGCAAGCACCCCATCGTGCTGATGCTCGGTTACTACAGCTGCCCGGCGATGTGTGGTCAGGTTCTCGACGCAGCGTTCTATGCGTTAAGCGACACCGACCTGCAGCCGGGTAAGGACTACCGCATCCTCAGCGTGTCCATCGACCCGAACGAAACGGCCGAAATCGCCGCCAACCGCAAGGGTGTGTTCCTGCCGCGTCTGATGAAGACCGGTGGCGACGACGCTTGGCACCTGTTGGTCGGTGAGGAAGCGAACACCAAGGCGCTGGCCGAGAGCGTTGGCTTCCAGTTCTACTGGTCCGAAGCCACCAAGCAGTTTGCACACCCGCCGTCGTTGATCTTCCTCACGCCCGCAGGCAAGGTCAGCCGCGTCATCGTCAACACCTACTTCGAGCCCGAAGACGTACGCCTCGCCCTGGTGGAAGCCAGTGAAGGCACGCTCGGCACGTTCTGGGATGAGGTCAAGCTCAACTGCCTGACCTTCGACCCACGAACCAACTCCTATTCACTTGCCGTGATGACGCTGATGCGCGTCGGCGGCGCCGTAACGGTCATCGTGCTTGCCTCGATGATCTGGATCATGCTTCGCCGCGAACGCCGCAAAGCACAGTCCGATGCTTCTTCTTCTTCAGCAACCGGCCTAGCCAATCCCGCCACCTCCACGGTGGGTTAAGCAAAGCCAGAACCGAGTGCAGCCGTGATCAACTACCTGATCCAAGATCCTCCAAAGAACGACACGCCATGGGCGGATGTCCCAGCCCCCGAAATTGACTATTGGGGTCAACTGCCTGTACAGGCAGGTAACTTCGACCACGTCGACGGGCTGTTCTACTTCACGTACGCGGTCTGCATCGTGTTCTTCGTGATCATCACGGGCGTCTTGCTCTACTCGGTAGTCGCACACCGTCGTAAGACGTGGGACCAAAAGCCGCTGTCGAACGTCACGCACAACACGCCGCTCGAAGTGGTGTGGACCGTGATTCCGCTGATCATCGTCATGATCATGTTCGCGTGGGGCTTCAAGGGCTCGCTCGACATGCTGACGGTGCCCCACGCAGCGCAGCAGAACACCTACAAGGCGACCGCCAAGCAGTGGTTCTGGACGTTCACCTACCCGAACAGCACGCAGAGCATCAGCGAGGTCTACGTCGAAATCGATAAGCCGGTGCAGTTCATCCTTGAGTCAACCGACGTGTTGCACGCCTTCTACGCGCCGTCGATGCGCGTCAAGCGCGACATCGTGCCCGGCCGCTACTCGAGCGTCTGGTTTACGCCGACCAAGAAGGGCACCTTCCACTTGTTCTGCGCGGAATACTGCGGCAACAACCACTCGCGCATGTATGCGAAGCTGCACGTTGTCGACAGCGCCACCATGGAAGAAGAGCCGTGGAACGTGGTTCCAGCCGCAGACGACCCACTCGAAGACCGCATTGCTTACGGCGCCCAACTGGCCGGGCAAGTGTGCGCTAGCTGCCACAAAATCAGCGCCACGACCATGATGGACACAGGCCCATCGTGGCTCAACTTGTTCACCAAGGATGGCGACAACTACGTCGGCCGCAAACGTGAAGTCATCGAAGATGGCGTGACCAAGACCATCACCGTCGACGACGCTTACATCATCGAGTCCATCAAGAACCCGACCCAGAAGATCGTCGCCGAAGAGCCATACCGGGGACGCAACATGTCGAAGTTCGACAACCTCGACGACGCACGCATCGCGTGTCTCATCGCGTATATGAAGTCGCTGGCCGACAACTAGAGGCAACACCAATGACGACCAACACTCCGGCCGTTGACGTTCAGACTCCTCCCACGGCCCCGCCGCGCGAGAACTACCTGAACTGTTCGAAGGGCTTCAAGTCATGGGCACTAACGCTTGATCACAAGCGCATCGGCCTCATGTATCTCATTGGGGTAAGCATCGCTTTCCTCTCTGGCGGCATGTTCGCCCTGCTCGTGCGTCTGCACCTGTGGGAGCCGGAAGGCATGCTGTTCACGAACATCGAGTACAACCAGATCTTCACGCTGCACGGCGCCTTCATGGTGTTCTTGTTCGTGATCCCGGCCATCCCCGGTTCCCTCGGGAATATTGTGATGCCGTTGATGGTTGGCGCCAAGGACGTCGCGCTGCCGAAACTCAACCTGTTGAGCTTCTACCTGTGGCTGATCGGCGCTGTGCTTGCAGTACTCGCGATCGTGCTCGGTGGCTTCGACACCGGCTGGACGTTCTACGCTCCTTACTCGCTCTACACTGATCGCGCTGTCGTGACGATCGGGATGGCGATCTTCATCCTCGGGTTTAGTTCGATCTTCACCGGTCTGAACTTCATCGTCACGGTGCACAAACTGCGCGCGCCAGGCATAACCTGGTTCCGCATGCCGCTGTTCGTCTGGGCGATCTACGCCACGGCGATCCTGCAGGTGCTCGCGACGCCGGTGCTCGGCATCACGGTGCTGCTGGTTGCGTTCGAACGCCTCTACAACATCGGCATCTTCGATCCGCGCCTTGGCGGTGACCCAGTGCTGTTCGAGCACTTCTTCTGGTTCTACTCGCACCCAGCCGTCTACATCATGGTGCTGCCGGCCTTCGGCATCATCAGTGAGTTGGTCAGTGTGCATAGCCGGAAGCCGCTGTTCGGCTACAAGCTGATCGCGTTCTCCTCGATCGCGATTGCAATCATCAGCTTCCTCGTGTGGGGCCACCACATGTTCACGTCGGGTCAGTCGACCTACGCGCTGTTCGCGTTCAGCTTCCTGACGTTCTTCGTGGCGATCCCAACAGCCATCAAGGAGTTCTCCTGGGTGGCAACGGTGTGGAAGGGCTCTGTAGCCCTGAACTCGCCGATGCTCTACACGCTGGCCTTCTTGATCATCTTCGCAATCGGTGGTCTGACGGGCGTCATCCTCGGCGCACTCAACGTCGACCTCCACCTGCACGACACCTACTTCGTGGTCGCCCACTTCCACTACGTGATGATGGGCTCCATCGCCTTGGCGTTCTTCGCCGGCCTTCACCACTGGTGGCCGAAGATGTTCGGGGTGATGTACAACGAGTTCCAAGCCAAGATCGCTTGTGCGCTCATCTTCGTCGGCTTCAACGCCACGTTCCTGCCGCAGTTCGTCATGGGTAGTCGCGGCATGCCGCGTCGCTATGCGACCTATGTGCCGGAATACGCGCCATACCACCAAGCATCCACCATCGGTGCGATGATCCTCGGAACCGGTGTCGCGATGATGGTCATCTACCTGATCGCCTCATTGCTCATTCGCAAGAAGGCCAAGGAGAACCAATGGGGCGGTGTCACGCTCGACTGGATCGCCCCAACACCTCCGCCGCACCTCAACTTCGACCATGAGCCGAAGGTCGTGCACGAGGTCTACGACTACTCAACGCTGGACTACGACTCGATGCAGCGCGACTGCAACTAGTCGCTGCGCACGAGAAGCCAAGCCAACCAACATTCGCTACAGGATTATTCATGAGTCACGATGATCACCACGCGGTCGTGATTCCGGCCCCAGGGCCGGAGTTCGTCCCGCACACGGTGGCGCACCACTTCAGTACGCCGGTGCAAGAGTTCCAGGCGGGCAAGCTCGGCTTCTGGCTGTTCCTTGCCACGGAAATCCTGCTCTTCGGTGGACTGTTCGCAGCCTACTTCTACTTCCACGAACTCTTCCCCGAGACGTTCCGCGTCGGCGGTGAGCAACTCGACTGGAGGCTTGGCGCGCTGAACACCTCGGTACTGCTGCTGAGTTCTTGGACCATGGCAATGGGCGTGCGTTCGGCGCAGACCAGCCAGAAGTCGAAGACAATGATCTACTTGTTCCTGACGGTGCTCGGCGCCGCAGGCTTCATGGTCATCAAGTTCATTGAATACAAAGCCAAGAACGAGCACGGCTTAATTTGCTTCGGCCACCTATTCGACGGCTATGACATGGCTTCCGGCCAAGTCTCATGGTTCAAGGACTACGATGGTGTGATGGCAGGTGTGCCGCACGGCCACATGTTCTTCTCCATCTACCTTACGATGACGGCAATCCACGGCCTGCACGTCATCATCGGCGCCATCGCGATCATCTATGTCATGCGTGGCACGGCCATGGGTCGCTACCACGCCGGCTACTATCTGCCGGTGGACTTGGTTGGCCTTTACTGGCACTTGGTCGACTTGATCTGGATCTTCCTCTTCCCGCTGCTCTACCTCGTTCCTTAAGGCTCCCAAGATGTCAGACCACACGCACGGTGATGGCCACGCTCAAGGTGAGCTGGATATGGGCCACACGCACGTTTCGAGCCCGGCAATGTTCATGACGGTGCTACTCGCACTGTTGTTCTTGACGTTCATCACCGTCGCAGTCGCTCAGTTCGACTTCGGCTCGGCAAACATGCTGATCGCGATGGGTATTGCGAGTGTTAAGGCGTCGCTCGTCATCGCGTTCTTCATGCACCTCAAGTGGGACACTGCAGTCAACAAGCTCATGTTCCTGAGCTCGTTCCTGTTCTTGTCGCTCTTGTTCATTTTCACGCTAGCAGACCAGTTCACGCGTCGACTCGACCACGAACTTCACACCACCAACTCCGAGCCTGTCGATGGTGCGTGGGTCCAACCGGCTAAGAGTGACGGACCTCACTAACCTGCACGTCGCATATCTGCACACCCGGCAGCCCGCCGATGCGCGGATTGCTCTGTGGTCCGACGAAGGTGTCGAGCCACTTCGGGCAAAGCTGCCAGCCGAGCTAGTCGCTGGCGCGACCACGGTCAACGCGCAGCTACTGCTCCCAACCGAAGAAACGGAACTCACTCCGATGGCGGGCATGCCCACATCGGCTAACGAAGATGACAAGGGTTCCGGGCGTATCGCTCCAGGACTCTGGACGATTCCCGCGCTAGGCATTCCGCTGAGACAGGCCGTCCCGTGGTTGCTGTCACTCAACGCCGCCACCCAAACCCCGGCCATTCGACTGCTCGCGGCTGCTAGCCAACTGGTTAGCAAGCTGGTCTCCCGAGGTGACTTCGCACCGGCGCCAGAAGGCGTGATGAAGCACGTGCCATTCTGGACCACTGAGACGCAGTGGGTCGTTGCAGCGCTCGCCGAACTCGTGCCGGGCAACCTCTGCACCGCACGCACGGCAGTGCCCGATGATCCGGTCTACGCGGTCACCCAACGCAACTTCCTGGTCAGCTTCATCGGCCACGCCCTCGACCAACTACTGGCAGAGCAAGCCCACGCCGGTCAAGTGCCAGCGCCGCTACACGAGTCTGCCGAACGACTGCCCCGCGAGTTCTGGCAGACGCCAATGACTCCGGTGTTGGAGATTCTAGTTCCGGATACGCCCCTCGAAGAAGGTGTCCCGTGGGGCCTCTCCATCCTGGTTCGCCCGGTGCCAAATGTCGCCTACACCGAGACCATCGAGAGCCTCCACCAACGCCTGCAAGCGTCGCCATTCCGCAACGAGATTGCGGGCGAGACCGTGCACCGCGTCGAAGACACCCTCGATCGTGTCGCCGAGAAGCTGCCGGCCCTGCGTCGCGCTCGCAACCTCAGCGACGGTCGCGCCAGCCTGACCCGACAGGAACTCGACCAGATCCTCGACCACATCCCGCTGCTCGAGAACGAAGGCTTCGAGATCACACTGCCTGGCGTCGAGGCGATGCAGCGTCTGTCGGCGCGCGTCGCGATCGTCGAAGGCAGTGGCCAGGACAACGATCCGCGACCGTGGTTTGAGTTTCGCTGGAGCCTCGCGCTCGGCGACCAAGAACTCACCCAGAGTGAGTTCGAACAACTCGTCGACGCCAAGACGCCACTGGTCTTTATCGACAAGCGCCCCGTGCTGTTGTCACCGAAGGACCGCGAAGCTCTCAAGGACTTCAAGAAGCGCATGCTCGACGGCGGCGAACGCATCAGCTTCTTCGAAGCGTTGCGCCTGCGCCTCGGCGGTGCCTCTCACCTGCACGGTCTCGCGATGGAATCGATCGCGAGCACGCCGCGCCTTGAGCACCTGCTGCAGAACCTCGAACGCATCCGCGCCGTCGAGAATCGCCCGGTGCCACCCGAGTTCATCGGCGAACTGCGTCCGTATCAGGCTCGCGGTCACGCATGGATTCACTTCCTCGTCGACCAAGGCTTCGGAGCCTGCCTCGCCGACGACATGGGTCTCGGTAAGACGATCCAAGCGATCACAGTCATGCTCGACTGGCGCAAGCAGCGCAACAGCAAGAACGCGATCTTGATTGTCTGCCCGGTCTCGGTGCTCGGCAACTGGCGCCGCGAATTGAACAAGTTTGCGCCGAGCATGATCGTCGACATGCACCACGGTAAGGGTCGCGCCAACACGGCCGACGAGTTCCGCAAGGTGATCGAGACCAACGACGTCGTGCTGACCAGCTACAATCTGCTGCAACGCGACGAAGAGATCATGCAGGAAGTGACGTTCGACGGCGTCCTGCTCGATGAAGCGCAGAACATCAAGAACCCGACGACACGCCAATCGAAGGTTGCGCGCACGCTCAAGGGTCACTTCCGCCTGGCACTGACCGGCACGCCGCTAGAGAACCGTCCGCTCGACCTTTGGTCGATCATGGACTTCCTCAATGAAGGCCTGTTGGGGTCGCGCCAACAGTTCACGCAGACGCTCGAACACCCGATCGTCAAGCAGCGCCGCCAAGGCTCGATGTCGGCACTCGCGCGCCTCGTGCGACCGTTCGTGCTGCGTCGCCTCAAGACCGACCCAGAGATCGTCGCCGACCTGCCCGAGAAGACCGAACAGATCGTCACCGCGACGCTAAGCCGCGAGCAAGCGATCCTCTACGAGACAGTCGTTCGCAAGGGTCTGCAAGAAGTCGAGAAGGCTGGTGAAGGCATCCAACGTCGTGGCGCAATCCTCACGACACTGCTACGCCTGAAGCAGGTGTGCAACCACCCGGCGCACTACCTGATGGACGGCAGTGTGCTGCCAAGTCGTTCGGGCAAACTCGACTTCCTGACCGACATGGTCGACGAAGCCGACCAAGAGGGCGACCGCTGCCTGATCTTCACGCAGTTCAAGGAGATGGGGTCGTTGATCAAGACCCACTTCGAGAACATCCATGGCCGAGGAGTCCTGTTCCTGCATGGCGGCATCCCGCAGAAGGAACGCGACCGCATGGTCACCGACTTCCAAGAGTCGCGCGTCGACGGGCCTCGCCTGTTCGTGCTGTCGCTCAAGGCTGGTGGCACCGGCCTCAACCTGACTGCCGCGAACCGCGTATTCCACTACGACCGTTGGTGGAACCCCGCCGTCGAAGACCAAGCGACTGACCGTGCCTTCCGTATCGGCCAGCAGCGCAACGTCTTCGTGCACAAGTTCGTCTGCGTTGGCACGCTCGAAGAGCGCATCCAGCAAATGCTTGATCGCAAGCGCGAGGTCGCCGATGGCCTGCTCGCCGCCGGCGAAAACTGGATCACCGAACTGAGCAACGAGGACCTCAAGCGCCTACTGACGCTCGATCGCACGGAGGCAATGACGTGAGTCTTGGCGAACGAAAGTCCGTCTCGCTAGGCGAGCGCTGGCGCCGCGAGGCAACGCGCGACATCGACGACCAACGTCTGGCCGCCGCTCTCGAAGCACTGCCCAACATCCGCAAGCCGATGGTTCGCATCCGCCCCGGCGGCATCGGCGCCGAAATGGAAGGCGCGATGGGCTCAATCCACGAAGTCAGCCTGCAGATCCGCACGCTGCCGATGAAGGATTGGCCGACGCTGATTCGCGTGCTGCGCCGCAGCAAGTCGATCATCGAAGCCCTGGAGCAAGCCCGCGTGCCACGCTCGTTCGACCGCCTGGTCGCACGAGTCATCGGCCAACCGCTATTCCCCGACTCGCGTAGCGTCACCTACGGCTGCTCGTGTGACCTTCCCGAAAAGCCGTGCCGCCACGTGCTCGCGCTGCACGAACTGTTCGCACGCCGCCTCGACGAGAAGCCGTGGGAACTGTTGATGCTTCGTGGCGTCGATTTGCACGACACCCTCGCGAAGGTCAAGCAAATCGCGCCAGACACCGAACTGCCACCGCTCGCCTATGGCGTTCCGGAAGAACCAGTTCTGTATCCGGATGCCGAAGATGCCGACCTCGACCAAAGCCTTGGTCTGCAAGCGTTGCGTTGGCTGGTCGGGGATGTCTCACCGCGCGCAGTGTATGCAACCCTCGAAGCGCTCAACGCACTCTCGGACGACCCGCCACCGCCCGAAGACAAAACGAAGGCCCAAGTCGACAGCACGGCACCGACCGTGACCACGGACGGGGCCGCGCCGCCAGCAATTGGGCCGCCAATGGTTGATGCGCCGCCGCCGGAGCCTCTTCCGAGTGCCACCGAAGCTGCGTTGGCAGACAAGCCGACGCAAAGTCTCGACGATTAGCAGTTCACTCTGCCACCCGGGCGAAGCCGGATCCTCTGCAGGATCCGTCGGTAGATGCATCCTCAGCACAGTCGTTCGCTAAGGGTGCATGACAATCACGCCGTAGGCTCGCCCGAACGGCGGAGCCAGCGATAGGGCGGACGCGACGGCAACCCCATCGGTATGCCATCGCGACTTGCGGGCGGCTAGAGGTCCTTGACCTCTCGCACCATGCCTTCGAGCGCTTCCTTCGCATCCGAGAACACCATCAAGGTGTTGTCGTTGTCGAACAACGGGTTCTTGATGCCAGCGTAACCCGGCGACAGCGAACGTTTGATGACGACAACAGTGGCCGCGTGGTCCACGTCGAGGATTGGCATGCCAGCGATCGGACCCGTGGGTTCGCGCGCGGCTGGGTTCACGACGTCGTTGGCGCCGACGATGATTGCCACGTCGGTGTTCTTGAAGTCGCCGTTGATGCGCTCCATCTCCCACAGCAGGTCATACGGAACGTCCGACTCGGCGAGCAACACGTTCATGTGGCCCGGCATCCGACCGGCAACTGGGTGGATCGCGAAACGCACTTGCACGTCGCGAGCAATCAGTAGGTCGGCAAGTTCACGAACCACGTGCTGCGCTTGCGCAACCGCGAGGCCGTAACCCGGCACGAAGACAACCGACGCGGCGCCATCGAGCACCATCGCGATTTCTTCGGGGCCAGCTTGCTTGATCGACTTGTAGTCGCGAGCGTCTTCGGCAACGGCTTCGTCGCCGCCCATGCCACCGAGCAACACGTTGCTTAGCGAACGGTTCATCGCCTTACACATGATCTGCGTCAGGATCAAACCGGCCGCACCGACCATGGCGCCGACAACGATCAGTAGAGGACTACCGATGACGAAGCCAGCGAAGGCACCTGCAACGCCGGAGTAGCTGTTGAGCAGCGACACGACGACAGGCATGTCAGCGCCACCGATCGGCATGACTAGGAAGACACCGAGCACGGCGGACAACGACGACAGCAAGATCATCGCCGTGATCAGTTGCCCAGAACTCTGCGTCGTGACCATCCACACAGAGACCGCAATGGCACCGAGGCCAAGCACGGCGTGGGAGACGTGGCGTGCGCCTCCGGAGAAGGGATGGGTCAACTTCTTGCCCGACAACTTGCCGTAAGCGATGAAGCTACCGGTCAGCGTGACCATGCCGATCATGATCGCAATCGGCGTCGCGATGGCCGGGACGATGCCCGAGTCAAAGATCGACGCGCCATCCTTGGAGAGATTGTCGTCGGTCAGCACACTGCCGATCGCGACGAGTGCCGAAGCCACCCCGCCGAAACCGTTGAGTGCCGCGACCAACTCAGGCATCTGCGTCGTTGGCGTGCGCTTGGCTAGGAACAAGCCAACGCCACCGCCAAACACCACGCCAGCGATGATGACCGTCCAATTGATCGAATCACTGATCAACAGCGCCGCGATGATGGCGACCAACATGCCCAGTTCGGACAGTCGGTTGCCTTGCGAACAGGTGCGGATGCTCGTCAGGCGCTTGATGCCAAAGACGAACAACAGCGTCGCGAGCAGGTAGAGGTATTCCATGCTACTTCTTCCCCTTCTTCTTGAAGGATCCGAGCATGCGGTCGGTGACCATGTAGCCACCAATCACGTTGATCATTGCCAGCGACACCGCGAGGAACGCGATGATCTGCGCCAAGACTGTTTGATCTGCCTTGGCCGCCATGATGGCACCAACAATGGTGATGCCGGAAATGGCGTTGGAGCCCGACATCAGCGGGGTATGCAACGTCGGGGGAACCTTCGTGATCAACTCGAACCCGAGTAGGGCTGCGATCACGAAGATGAAGATCATCAAAAAGTAGAAGTCCATCGTTCGCCCTTAGTTCTGAACGGCCTTCGCCGTGGGTTCGTGACGCACGCAGCCATCGTGCACGATGGCAACCGCGCCCATGATCTCACCTTCGATGTCGACCGTGGAAGTGCCTTCCTTGTCGATAAACTCGCCCAAGAAGGACAACGTGTTGCGTGCATACATGCGCGACGCATCGGCCGCGACGCCTGCAGGCAAGTTGTTGTCACCGATGATGGTGACGCCATCGACGACGGCAGTCTCACCGGACTTGCTGCCTTCGACGTTGCCGCCTTGGCCAGCCGCCATGTCGACGATCACCGAGCCAGGTTTCATCGCCTTGCGCATCTCGGCAGTGACCAACAGCGGCGCCTTCTTACCCGGCACCAGCGCCGTCGTGATCAACACGTCGGCGTTGGTGATGTGCGCGGTCAAGATCTCACGCTGCTTGTTCAAGAACTCCTGGCCCGCTTCCTTCGCGTAACCGCCAGTCGTCTCGGCATCCGGTGGCGAACCCGTATCGACGAACTTGCCGCCCAGTGATTCGACCTGCTCTTTGACCGCCGGTCGAATGTCGTTGGCTTCGACAATCGCCCCGAGCTTGCGCGCAGTGGAGATCGCCTGCAGCCCCGCGACACCCGCGCCGAGGATCAACACGCGCGCCGGCTTGACCGTGCCAGCAGCGGTCATCATCAGCGGGAACATCTTCGGCAGATGAACGGAAGCGAGCAACACCGCGCGGTAGCCACCACAGGTCGCCTGCGAGCTGAGGATGTCCATCTTTTGCGCGCGAGTGATGCGCGGCATGAACTCCAATCCAACCGCCGTCACCTTGGCGTCGCGCAATGCCTTGATCGAGTCGAGTGCATTGCCTGGTGTCAGCGTGCAGACGAGCATCGAGCCAGCCTTTTGGGCCGAACACAACGCAGCAGTCGGCACCTGAACACCGAGCACGATGTCGGCGGTCTTGCGACCATCGGCATCTACCAGAGAGGCACCCGCTTCTTCGTAAGCGGAGTCGAGAAAGCCCGATGCCAATCCGGCACCACGCTCAACTTGCACCGTCACGGACAGCTTTTGCATGCCCTTAACGGTTTCAGGAACGGCGGCGACACGGGTCTCACCGGCGGCCGATTCCTTCGGCACAAAGATCACAACCATGGAGAAGTCCTGCCTCAGTCAGTCGCGAGAATAGAGCGACAAGAGGAACAGAACGGCGCGGTCGGCGCCACCGCCAATCATGCCCCAATGTCGGTTGTCATAGCGTTCTCCGACGTTTCCCAGAATCCCTGAGCCGAGTGGTGCCAAATCAGCGCGGGGTGACCTTGGCGGTTGGCACCGCCCACCTGTGACCACCCGTTCTCAACGAGCCAACCTCCTCAAGTTCGGACGCGCCATCTAACTGCCAGCGCCACGCAACCAGAATGAAGGTCCCCATGGCACAATTGCCCAATCCAAGCCACAAATCAACTGCCAACACAGCGAGCAGCGCCAGCAGCACGAGCGCGCCGATCCAGTAATCAAAGTAAGCGGGCGTGGTTGTCGCAACAAAGTCGTCGCAACAATCCAGAACACTGCGTCGACTGAACAACCGCTCATCGCAGATGCATTTCAGACCCGAGTCTTTACTGCAACTCGAATGACGCCGCGTCGATGTTCACCAGGCCGACCTTATCGCCGCGCACAAGTAGTCCGCGCACGTTCATCGGGTCGGTCCAGGGCACGTCGATCGGAATCAAACCACCTTCATACATTGTCGCCACGCGTGCGACTTTGGTGTGGCCAACAACGATGTGCCGAGCCTCGCAAGCCTTCAGAATCGCTTCGAATTCGGCAATTGTGGGCGTTGGACCAAAATTCGTCGCGTGCCGAGCAAAGTATCCTCGATACCACAGTGGCCCGGCGCGACCCCAACTGAGTTGCAATGTTGCAACGTCAGTCAACGTGTCTGGCCTCATGCCCAGCACCGACCGCACCTTGGCGTTGATGCCGTCGTAATCAAGCGCATCGCCCACCACCGGCGGCGACAATCCCGCATGCACAAAGAGGTAGTCGCCAACACGCTCGATGCAGTTGCAACTGCGCAACCAACGACCAATCACGGTGTCCGCACCAATCAGACCTTCGCATGTAACGCCAAGCATCGTCGCCGCGTGGAAGTACTTCTGGTTCGTGTAGCGAACGTCGCCACCCATCATCATCGCTTCGTGGTTGCCGAGCACGAAGTGAACATGGCCGCCGGCGGCCTTGGCTTCGAGGGATAGGCGATAGAACAACCACAGCACCTCGGTGACTTGATCGCCGCGATCAACCATGTCCCCCACACCGACCAGATGGCCATTGCCGTAGGCCCAGTGGCCCTTGTCGTCGACCACGTGATTGTTGGTCAAGAACTTCAGCAGCGAGTCGTATTCGCCTTCGACATCACTCAACGCCAGCATCTTAGTCGGCGCATCCCATTTGCACTTGGGCGGCGTCGGAACCTCGAGTTGCAACGAATCACCGAGCAGGTGCGCCCATTCCTTCAAGACGATCGCTTCGCCTTTTGCGAACTGACGACCCTGCATCGTGCCATCGATAATCCAACGCGCGTGCACGCCGCCGTCCGGCTTCAAGAACAGATGCGGCGCCTCTTGCAAGAGCGCAGCTTTGGGCTTTAGCGTCGGTTCGGACGTCGGGACAGGCTTCGGATCCTGCTTCGACGCGGGGGCAGGTATGGGCGCAGTCTTGATGGTGCTGGGAACGTTCGACCCGCACGAAACCATCCCCGCGATGAGAAGGGTGCTCAGCGCTAGGGCCACACTCCGAAGAAGGGTGCTCATTGTGTCAAGATGCAGTGGGTTCGGGCAACTGGTGGGAACAGGCACGTCTCCGGTCAGTACGACTTCGCACGTGACTCGACAGTATAATCGGGCATGCCCGCCAGCTCCGACTCATCCAATCGGTACTGCTCGCAAACGAGGCTCAACCGCAATCCGGGCGTCTCAACCTTGTCGATCGAGTGCTGGAGATCACCGTGGAACTGCAGCAGCAGTCCCTCTGCGGGCGTGACGCGACCGAGGAACTTCTTGCCGCGTCGCAACACGAGGCCGCCGCCGCGCAAGCCCTTCGGCACTTCGATGTAGAGCACGCTGACTTGCAGCGGGGGCAGCACATCTGTGACATACGCATGCAAGCTGCGATCAATGTGCGGCGCGACGTGCGAACCTTCGGTCAACTGCAGGGGGTTGAGATAGAACGCATTGCAGTCATCCCGGAGCGCCAACTTCAGATAGTGCTCCGCCCACGGGAACTGCTCGATGACGCGCGCCAGTGCCGAACGGCGAAACACCACCGAGAACCCGCGCGTGTCAACGAAATCGCGATTGAGGTTGTTGACGGCAAAGTAACGGCTGCTGCGAATCTGCTTCTGCAACTCGAACAGATAGTCCGGGTCGCAAGCATCCGCCTGCAGAGTGTGGCCTGGTTTCGAAACGGGCATCGGAGTTCAGGTTCGATAATCGCCATAAACGATATCGAATAAGATTGTTACAGACCTCTACGCAACGAGCAGGTGGTGCCTTGGCATCGTCGCATCCAACTAGAATACTGACGGGAAGGCCCCCTCATCGCACGCCTTTTCGAACAACGTGGGAACGCTCACCAAACGGCTCGGGACCTCACGGCAGCGCGGCCTCCATCACCAGGACTGATCTCTCTGCCGAAGTACTCGCAAGACACGACGGCTGGCCGCGCGCATTGCTACGCCGTCTCGGCGACGACAGTGCGACGGTGCGCAATTTCCCAGAGTAGTAGGGGCCCAGGCCGCATAGATCACGGTTCGCGCGGGTCCAGTGCGGCACCTTGACGGCACTCGACCCACCAATCCCGCGCAAGTCTCGCAAGCTCGTGATGTGAATCCCTCAGGCTCACGCGTGTTCCGGTGTCACGGTGTGGCTAGTCTGGCTGGCAGTGCAAAGCTTCGTCGGTGATCTAGCAGAACGTGTTCTCGGTGGCATGTCCCCGATCGTCATTGGCCTCGACCCGAGGCTGTCCGCGTTCCCGGAGCAACTGATGCGCGGGGCGGCGCCAGCGGCGCGCATGGTGGCGTTCTACGGGGAGGCACTCCCGGTGATCGCCAAGCATGCGCCGGCAGTCAAACCCAACATCGCCTTCTTCGAGTGCTACGGGTCCGATGGTTATCGGGCCTACGAAGAGGTCTGCCGGATGGCGCACGAGGTCGGGCTACTGATCGTCGGCGACGTCAAGCGCGGCGACATTGGCAGCACGGCAGAAGCCTATGCCGAGGGTCACTTCCGAATTGCTGATTCGCTAACCCTTCACCCCTACTTGGGTAATGACTCGGTGGCGCCATTCTTGAAGTGGTGCCCGCCAGCTCGAGGCGGCCGCGGCGTGTTTGTCCTGGTCCGCACCAGCAACCCCGGCGCGAAGGACTTTCAAGATTTGCGAATCGGTAACGAGCCACTTTGTGACGTAGTCGCAAAGGCCGTGAATCAGTGGGGGAGCGAACTTCCTCAGGAACACGGCTACCACGCGGTTGGCGCGGTGGTCGGCGCAACCTGGCCCGAAGAACTGGCTCGTCTACGCAAGTTACTACCCAACTCGTGGCTGCTGTTGCCAGGTGTTGGCGCCCAAGGCGGCAAGGTCGAAGACCTAGCTGCCGCCTTCGACGAACGAGGTCTCGGCGCGCTGGTCAACCAGAGCCGCGGCGTCATGCAGTGTTTTGCCCCGGCACAGAATGACTGGCTCGATCGTATCGACCAGGCGTGTGCCACCTTTGCCGCCGAATGCCGGGCAGTGGCCGTTCCCAATCGGTGATTCCGAGTAGAGCTGAATCTTTGACCTCGACCCTGCGCCACATATCGTTCCGCCGCCTTGGCACGTCTGCCGTTCACCAGCGTTACCTGGAGGACGACCGCGAACTCAACAGCTACCTGGGCATGCGTTCGCAGTCCGTCGAAGATCTACTGAAGCGGGCGCCGACGGGTGCTCCACGAGTCATCCCACGAGACCAGTTGGTCGAGTCGCTGAGCGCATACGCCAAGCGCCACGACGCGCCGCCCGAGGTCTTAGCCAACGCCGAAGCACTGCTCGATCCGGAAACGCACGTCATCGTCACGGGCCAGCAGCCAGGGTTGTTTGGTGGACCGCTGTTATGCCTGCATAAGGCTGCGACTGCGATTCGGCTGTGTAAGGAGATCCAAGAGCAAGGTGGGCCGCGCTGCGTGCCGCTGTTCTGGAACCACTCGGACGATCACGACCTCGAAGAAGGCAACCGCGCGTTCTTCGTCAACCAACAACAGGAAGTGCAGCGCTTCCGCCTCGACATCACGCGACACAACGAATCGCTGCGCAAGATCCATGTCGGCCGCGACGTCGAGCGACTGCTCGAACAGATTGCGCCGTTGCTGCCGCAGACCGAGTTCCACGATGACTTAATGGCCGCGCTGAAGCCAAGGCACCCCGACGAAGCGATGGGCGACCTGCAGGCGCGCTTGATGTTCGAAGTGTTCGGCAAGCACGGTTTGTTAGTAATCGAACCGCGTGATCTGCCGGAGTGCGCGTTCGAACCATTGAAGAAGTGGTGGGACAAGTCCGACGAGATCCGCACCAAGGTCACGCAAACCTGCGACGACCTCACCGACCTCGGCGTCGACATCACGATCGATCCAAGCGCGACGATGATGTTCGCGATGAGCGGCGATCGCCGGGAACCACTGGCTGATGGCGAAGAAATCACCGACCACCGCAACCTGTCGCCGGGCGTTCTGCTGCGGCCGCTGTGGCAAGACGCGTGCTTGCCGACGATCGGCTTCGTTGTTGGTCCGGGTGAACTCAGCTACCTCGCCGCCGTCGCGCCGCTCTATCGGTTCTTGGGTGTGCCGCAACCGGTATTCGTGCCGCGTTCGTCACTGACGCTGGTCGAACCATCGATGCAACGGTTGATGACGCGGTTCTCGCTCGACCTGCCAGAACTCGACAACACGCCAGAGAAACTCGCCGAGAGACTGCTGCAAGACGACAACGGTGAAGGCGACATCGAAGACAAGGTCGAGAGCATCAAGATACGACTGCGCACCGACCTGGATGCCGTCGAGAAGATCTTACAGACGATCGACACCTCGATGGTTGGCGCACTCGACCGCGCTCGCACCAAGTCCGCAGAAGAACTCGAACGCCTGCAGACCAAGGTTCGCAACGCCCGCCAAAACCGCGAAGGCACCGGCATCAAGCAACTGCGCCGCTTGTGCAACTCGCTGCGTCCGCGCAACCGCGTGCAAGAGCGCGTGTTTGGCCCCCTCAGCTACCTCAACTCATATGGGCCACGACTGGCCGAAGAGTTGATCGGTGCAGCAGACCCGTTCGTCACCGAACACGGAGTGCTTGAGCTATGATGACAGTAGCGAAACCAGCGCAGCTGCCGGCGTGCGACGTCTTGGCGTTTGGGCCGCACCCCGACGACATCGAGGTCGCCTGTGGAGGCACGTTGCTAAGGCTACAACAGAAGGCTTGGACGGTCGCGCTGGTGGACTGCACGCGCGGCGAGATGGGTTCGCGCGGCACGGTCGCCGATCGCGACCGCGAAGCCGAAGCGGCAGCCAATGCGTTGGGCGTCACCGCACGATGCAATCTGGACTTGCCGGACACCGGCATCTGCAGTGATGACGAAGCAACCAACCGCGTCGTTGCTGCGATTCGCGCGGTTCGCCCGAAACTGATCTTCGCGCCGCACGCGCGCGATGTGCACCCCGACCACACAGCTGCCGCCGAACTGATCGGTCGCGCGCACTTCTTGGCGGGACTACGCAACTACCAACCAAGTCTTGGCGCACCTCACCGCGCGCACACGTTGCTGCGCTACCCCGGCAACCAACCAATCGAGCCAACGTTCGTTATCGACATCAGTGACGTCTCCGACAAGAAAGCTGACATCGTGCGTTGCTACGCTTCGCAGTTGGGTCCGCGGAACACGCAACACTTGGTGCAAGGACTCGACTTGCTTGAACGCACCATCGTGCGCGAGCGAGCGACGGGCGCGATGATCGCAGTTCGATCCGGCGAAGGGTTCTGGCACGACGGCCCGTTGGCAGTAACTGAGTTGAGCTGGTTGCTGGGCTAATCAACCGACAGCAGCTAGCCCAGTGATTCGCCTAGAAGGGGCCGGTCCACGACTTCCGGTAGCACGATCAGCGGGCAACCTGGTGCGCCAGTTGGTAGCGAAGCCATCGCGAGCAACGCGCGGCTACGCCCTTGCGTGCATGATCGGTTGGGCGAAACTCACGGAGACGCATGGGCCTAATCTTGCCAACAACTGCCCGCAATTGCCGCCAACAACAGGATTGACCTCGCACCACTGGCACCACTGGGCGAACATGCCGACAGGGATCACCATATGAAGCGCATCGCGGTCATCAATCAGAAAGGTGGCGTCGGCAAGACGACCACGACGGTCAATCTTGGCGCCGCCCTCGCACATCATGGGCAAAGGGCACTTTTGCTCGACCTGGACCCCCAGGCGAACATGACCGTGCACGTCAACAAGCGGCCGGACATGGAAAGCAACACGCTGACCAACCTGCTAATCGACGACACGCCATTGGCCGAACTCGTGCAGGAGACGGCGATGCCCAACCTGTTTGTCGTTCCCAGTGACACCTCGCTCGCTGGCGTCGAACAGGTGCTCGCCAACCGCATTGGCCGCGAGACGATCCTTCGCCGCGCCCTCGACAAGGGCAAGGCTGAGGACCATTACGACTTCGTGCTATTCGACTGCCCACCGTCGCTCGGGGTGCTCAGCGCCAACGCGCTGGTAGCGGCCGACTTCGTCGTCATCCCAATGCAGGCGGAGTATCTGTCGCTGCAAGGCATGGCCAAACTGCTCGAGGTCATTGACCTCGTACAAACCCAGCTCAACCCCACCCTGCAGATCGCGTGCGTGCTGCCATGCATGCTCGACTCGCGCACCAACCTGTCGATGGAAGTGCTCGCCGAGATCGAAGAACACTTCGGCGACCTACTAACCAAGTCGCGCATTCGCAACAACGTCAAGCTGGCTGAAGCCCCGAGCTTTGGCCGTTCGATCTTCGAGCACGCGCCGGACAGTAACGGTGCCCAGGACTACGCTGCGTTCGCGATTGAGTTCATGCAGAAGATCGGTATGAACGACGTCGCGGCGGCGGCTCTTGCGGCGTTGGAGGACGACGAAGAAGAAGAGGAGGATTTCGAGGAAGAGCTCGAGGACGAAGTTGAGGAGCTCGAGGACGACGAAGAAGACGCTGAGCTCGAGGACGACGAAGACACCGAGCCCGAAGACACCGAGGACGAAGACGCTGAGCTCGAGGACGCTGAAGCTGAGGAACTCGAGGAACCCGTAGCGATTGCCGCGGATGAGCCGGATGCAGAAGCTGTCGCTGAGGACGAAGTTGAGGAGCCCGAGGAACCCGTAGCGGTTGCCGCAGATGAGCCGGATGCAGAAGATGTCGCAGCCACTGCGTCAGACGAAGAGCCAGAAGATGCGCCACTCGATGAGCTCGTCGAACGTCCGGACGAGCCGCCCGCAGCCGCCGAAGCTGCTGCTGGCTCGTAACCGCGCGCGGCTGACAGCAGCCGTTGGCTGTCGCCAGCGCTTCGGTGTGGCTCAGTTCCAAGCCAATCGCCAGAGTTCCGAACGGCTGACGTTGGGCAGCACGTGGGGCTACGGCGATTGCAAGCACAGCGACAACGGTGCGCGCGAGCTTCTGGGTGGGCGGCGAGGATCACAACTCCCAAGGCAGTCACACCTCGCTGACCCAGTGCTGGAGGATTTGTTGCGTTCGTAGAGTTGCCTCTTCATTTCACAACAGCGATTTGCCGATAGCACCGGAGACATGACATCGAAAGACTCCGACCTCGGCAAGCTGACCTCACTGCTGGGCCAGTGCCTCGGCCGGATCGACGAAGAGGCCTTTCGCCTGCAAGAGAAAGGTGAGGATGTCGACTTCGACACCGCCGATCGTCTCGAAGATGAGACTGGGATACTGCATGAACTGGTCGAGTCGATGTTGGACGTCGAGATGAACTCGGATGAAACCAACGTCAACCAGATCGTCGCGCGCGTCGCCGAGTCCTGCCTGCAAGAACTGACCGTGCCAATCGTGCTGCGCCAGACGCTGACGGCCGAGTCATCCATGGTCGTCGCCCCAGCCGCGCTGGTGAACGTCGCCGTACAACGAGCGATGGCATTAGCGGTGAAACCGCTCGGGCCCGGCGATGAGTTGCGCCTTACTACCCGGTTGGATTGCGGTTCAGTTCTGTTCGAGATCGAAAGCCTCGGCAGCCACCCCGACAGCAACGCTGGCGACCGCGTCGAGACTTTGCGCGAGTTTGTCGAGGAACTCGGCGGGACCTGCCAGATGCGCCAGGACGCCGAAGACCTGTTCTTGGTGCTCGAACTGCCACAAGTGATGGCGACGGATAGAAGCGAATCGCTGTGATTCGCGTAGGATCCGCATCATGCGGATCGGCATCGTCTGTTACCCAACCGTCGGCGGAAGTGGCGTGGTCGCCACCGAGATGGCCATGGCCCTCGCTGCGCGAGGACACGAACTCCACCTGCTGAGCTATGACCGCCCAAGTCGATTGCGCGGTGGTATCCCAGGCCTGCGCTTCCACGAGGTGGCAGTGACTGCCTACCCCCTATTTCGCTACCCTCCCTACGATTTAGCATTAGCGACACGCATGCTCGAAGTGCGGGAGGAGGCGAAGGTCGACCTGTTCCATGTCCATTACGCTATACCGCACGCAGTAAGTGCCTTCCTTGCGCGCAGCATGTGCGGCGGCAGCTTGAAGTTCGTGACCACTCTGCACGGCACCGACATCACTGTCGTCGGCAGTGACCGCGCCTACCTACGGCCGACGCGATTCGCCCTCGAGCAATCGGACGCCGTGACAGCGGTCAGTCAGCACCTCGCCGACGAAACCCATCTGATGTTCGGGGTGAAGAAGCACGTCGACGTGGTGCACAACTTTGTCGACACAGAGCGCTTCAAGCCAACCGACCACAAGCCATGGCACCAACGGGAAGACGGCGAGCGCATTATCGTGCACGCGTCCAACTTCCGGCCAGTTAAGCGAGTCGCCGACGTCGTGCGCGCGTTCGCCTCGATCCAAAAGCAGATACCGGCGCGACTACTGTTGTTGGGCGACGGCCCCGACCGGGAGCACGCACTCGCAGTCGCCGCCGACCTGGGCTGCAAGCACCGGGTCGAACACCTGGGTATGCGCGACGACCTTGAGCAGGTGCTGCCAACAGCGGACCTGTTCTTGTCCGCTTCGCAAACCGAGAGTTTCGGCCTATCCATATTAGAGGCCATGAGTTGTGGTGTCCCGTGCGTCAGCACGGCTGTCGGTGGTGTCAGCGAAGTCATTGGCGACACAGGCACCTTGGTGCCGTTCTCGGAGCCGGAGATGATGGCCAACGCGGCGATCGAACTACTGAGCAACCCCGAACTGCACACGAGCCAATCGATCGCGGCCCGCAAGCGCGCCATCGAGTGCTTCTCAACCGACCGAATCGTCTCCCAATACGAATCCATCTACAAACGTGTGCTTAGTTGAGCGACAACCCTGAAGGCCCCTGGTTCTGCGACTTCAACGCAGGCGCCCCCGTGCTGCCTGAAGTCTTGGCTGAGTTCGTTGCGACCGAACAGCGTTGCCCAGCCAACCCGGCGAGCACCCATGCCGCTGGCCGGCGGGCGCGCGGCGTCCTGGAGCAGGCCCGCGAACGCATTGCGAGCCTGTTCGAATTGCCCGCTGGAGACGTCGTGTTCACCAGTGGAGGGACCGAAGCCGCCAACATGGCAGTGCGCGGTTTGGGCGATCTAAAGCTGCCCGTCCTAATCAGCGATGTCGAGCACCCTGCGGTACGTGAATCGGCCGAGCAGCGCGGCGTTTGCAAGTGGGACATCGATGCACACGGCGCAGCAATTGTCACCGCACCGACGCAGACAATCGGACTAGTTTGTCTCGTACATGCACAAAGCGAACTTGGCACGCTGCAAGACATCGGAGCAGCAATTGAAGTCGCTCGTAATTGTGATGTCCCAGTTGTCATCGATGCCGCGCAAACTCTCGGCCGCGTCGGCATCCGCGAACTCATCGCCAACGACGCCGTAGTTGCACTGTCGCCTCACAAGGCTGGCGGCCTACGAGGACACGGAGTGCTGCTCGGTCGTCGCCTAGAAAGCAAACTGCAGCCTCTCATGCTAGGGGGCGGACAAGAGTTTGGTCTTCGCCCTGGCACGCAGAGCCCGTCACTTGCGGCTGCGAATTCTTTAGCGATCGAACTTGCAATCACCGAACAACCGCAACGCGCGCTCGCAATGGCACGCAATTGCAAATCGTTCCTAAGGGGTCTAGAAGGCCGCTCGTGCCCACATAGAGTGTTGACGCCCCTGACCAACAGCGTCCCGAACACCCTCATGGTGTGCTTCGACCACGTCGAAGGGCGCAACTTGCTGCCGGCTTTGGATCTTGCTGGCGTGCAAGCGTCGCACGGATCTGCTTGCTCTTCTGGGTCAATGACGGCACCAAAGATCTTGACGGCGATCGGCTTTGATGACGCCCGCGCACGTGCATGTGTTCGGTTCAGCTTCGACTGGAAAATCCGCGACGAAGAGTGCGCACATGTCGGTGCACTTGTCGGCGAGGTGATGCTTCGAATGCGCAAAAAAAACTAGCAGCAATTGCCACGCGAACATGCGCTCGCGATGACGTCTACAAGTCCTTGTTCTTCCTAGGCAAGACGTTCACAACTCGTCAAGATCGTGTTGGCAACGATGAAGGTTTCGAGCGGCGAAGTTGCTTGAGCAGACTTGCAACACTCGGAGCGACAGATAGAAAAGTGAAGGTCAGTCGCGAGCTGAACACGACGGTCGCCTAACCGTCGCATCAGCTCCAAAACCGTGCTTTCCCATAGCACGGATTTCCCGTCAGAATCACCCAGTCTCAGCAACCACCCCAAGCGGTTAGGGCTACCAAGCCTCCAATCGAATTGTTGTGAAGACCTGAGCACACCTCACGCCAACGGTCTGCAATTAGGAACTCGCCTAAGTCCTGATGCGCTCGAATCCTAATGCGTATCCCTGCAGACCGTTCACCATTGACCCAGCCAACAAGAAGCCCTCAACCAGACCTCATGGTGGCCCACAACCCCAACCCCTCAAGCCAGTCCAGTTCCTCCTCCTCCCAGGGGAACCTTTCCAGCGGCCAAGCCATGGCAACACAGCCAATGGCAACACAGCCAATGGACGCGCAACCTGTTGACGAACCGCTCTCTACGAGAAAGTCCGTAGATATCATACCGAGTGCCACGCCCGAGATCATGCCCGAGACCACGCCCGACTCCATGCCCACGGTCTCTATGCCCACGGTTACGGTCGACCAAACTAGCGGCAATCAAGAGTTGTTGCAGCATCTCCTCAACCACCTCGTTGTCCGCGTTCGCCGCGAGCAGTTAGAGACGTGGTTCCGCTCGCTGATTGTTGCCCGCGCCGACGACACCGAAGTCGAATTGTCGGTGACGAGTCAGTTTGTGCGCGATTGGCTCGCCAAGAACTTCCTGTCCGAGATGCAAGCTGCTGTCGACTCGCTCGGCACGCCGGCCGGTCGTCGTCGCCTCGTGCTGACGCACCGTGCCGAAGATGGCCAAGACAGCCTAAGTTTGGTGCAGACCACGCCCGCTGATGAGATCGAACGCGTGATGCGCAACACGGCCGAAGCTCGTTTGCGCAACATTGATGGCTTGCCGGTGCCGCCACAGACGCGAACAACGATGCCCGCGCAGGCTGCCAGCAATACGGTTCCTGCACAGGCTTACCAGAGCCAGGCGCCACAAGGTCAGGCTTACCAAGGTCAGTCCAACCGATCAGGTCAGGTTCGCCGATCAGATCAGGCCAACCGACCAGATCAGGGTCGCCGCGTTGGTCACCCGCTCAACCCGAACTACACGTTCGATCGGTTCGTTGTTGGTCCATGTAACCGTCTGGCACACGCTTCGGCGCTAGCTATTGGTGAGAACCCCGGGCACGCCTACAACCCGTTGTTCGTGCACGGCAATGTTGGACTCGGCAAGACCCACTTGCTGCAGGCGATCTGCCACACGGTCTTGCGCCGTGACCCGAATGCTCGCGTGCTCTACATGAGCTGCGAAGACTTCACCAACTCCTACATCCAGGCGATCCAAGCTCACCAGATCGACCACTTCCGCGACTACCACCGTGGTGCGGACGTGCTTGTCATCGATGACGTGCAGTTCCTCGCCAACAAGGAAAAGACGCAGGACGAGTTCTTCCACACGTTCAACGCGCTGTTCGATGGACAGCGTCAGATCGTGTTGTCGTCGGATCGCCCGCCAGTCGAAATCCCCACGATCGAAGAACGGCTCGTATCACGATTCAAATGGGGCCTAGTCGCCGAAGTTGAAGCTCCGTGTGTCGACACTCGCAAAGCAATCGTCAGCAGCAAGGCCGCTGGCCGTGGCGTGGATCTGCCGGACGATGTTGCGCAGTTCCTTGCCGAACGCGTGACGTCGAACATCCGCGAACTCGAAGGCGCGGTCATTAAGGTGGTCGGCTTTGCAGCGATAACCGACCAACCGATCACGCTCTCTCTCGCTGAGGGTTGCTTGCGCGGAATGCCGATGCGTCGCGCCCAAGTGACGTCCGAAGAAGTGATGGCGCTGATCACAGGTGAGTTCGCCATCACGGCGCGCGAACTGATCGGCAAAAGCCGCACCCAAGCCGTCAGCATGCCACGTCAAATCGCGATGTTCTTGCTGCGTGAGCACACCGAGAGCTCGCTGGAAGACATCGGCAAGATCTTCGGCAACCGCGACCACACCACGGTCATCTACGCAGTCAACAAGGTGCGTGACCGGTCGACCAAGGATCGCATGTTCAAGGAACTGCTCGACGGTCTCAGTAGTCGCTTGATGACGCGTTCATTCCGCACGTAAGCGGACCCTGATTGCCACGGTCGGAAGACCGTGTCTGGGCGGCGAGGCCCTCGCGACGTAGCCCGCTGTAACGCCCTACGTCGCGCTCTATCCCGGTGTGCATCGCACCCGGGATCCCGACGTCCAATCGACTCGGCCGAGGCGACGCTTCAGATTGTGTTGGCCTTGTTGTAGGCTAGCTACTTCGTCACCCGAAATAGCCAGAATGTAGCCCTACGTGCCCCCAAACTGCCTTTCCCGCTCCTGCATCAATCGGTCTGCCAGCCAATCTCTTGACGCCCAATCTCTTGACGAATTGAGGCCGGCGGCAAGCTCAGGTAGCAGTACCAGACGCGCAATCGTCACGAAGCCAGTGAAAACCCTAGGGACATGGTTTGGAGCCTTAGCGGATAAGTGTGAATGGTTCTCCTAGGTCTCGGCGCCTCAATCTTGGACGACCTCGACAGGGGGATACTCGGGGGAAACCAAAGCACGGTTTCCAAGCAGTTATCAAGAGCGCTAGAACGACCGGAAGGTGGGTTTCTACGTCGATCTGGTGGGGTTCAGCGAGTAATGTCCAGACTCGTGACGCCACGGTTGATGATGGAAGAGAGAGAATTTCTCTCTCTAACCTACTCACACCGTGGTGCTGCAAACTCTGACCGCTCGAACGCTGCACCAACTAGCTACCCAACCGGGGTGCTTCTTTTGAGTCGGGTCCTGTGCATCTGAGTTCTCTGTTCTGCCTCCAACCTGTGGCCCGTCTTTCACTGGCCAGTCAACGATGAAGATTCTCTGTGATCGAGCTGCCTTGCTGGAAGCCGTCAGCGTCGTGTCCTCCGTGGTTCCTTCGAAGACCACCAAGCCGATCCTCAAGAACGTGTTGTTGCGTGCGGACAGCGAAGGCATCGGACTCTTCGCTACGGACCTTGAGATGGCTGCGAAAGTTCGCCTCGACTCGGTCAAGGTTTCCAAGGAAGGCACCGTGCTTCTGCCAGCCAAAGAGACCTCGGCACTGCTGCGCGAACTTAGCGATCCTACGGTGACACTTGAGAGCACGGACCTGCGTTGCCGTATCGAGAGTGGTGGCGGTTCGTTCGTCTTGCTTGGCGAAGACCCCGAGCAATATCCTGCCGAAGCGACCGTGGTATCTGGCAAGCGCCTCGAGATGCCAAGCGGTGTGTTCCTCAGGATGATCCAGGAGACGATGTTTGCCGCGGCGAGGGAAGAGACCCGTTATGCAATTAACGGCGTCCTGGTGGACGCTGGGGCCGGCTGTGTGCGTCTTGTGGCAACTGATGGTCGACGACTCGCTATCAGCTACGAAAACCTTCAGACCGACGATGACGTGCAGTTCAAGGCGGTCGTGCCGCTGCGAGCGTTGAACACATTGGCGCGCGCCCTGACCGAGGGCAGTAAGGAAGAAATCATCATCGAAGTCGGTGAGAAGCAGGTGGTCTTCACTACCGGCCAAACGCAACTGGTCAGTCAGTTGCTCGATACGCGATTCCCGGACTACGAAGGCGTCATGCCGAAGTCGGCCGACACCACGGTCGAAATTCAGAAGGCGTTACTTGAAGGTGCCTTGCGTCGCGCTGCGATCCTGTGTGCCGCCGAGATGCGTATGGTCAAGTTCGAGGTGGGCGACAACACATTGCGAATGATTGCCGAAAGCTCTGCTCGCGGGCGGGCGGACGTGTCAATTGACGCCGTCGTTAAGGGCGCTGGTGGTAGCATTAACTTCAACCCGGACTACATCCTGGAAGCACTGCGCCAGTGTGACCTCGACGAGATCCGACTCGATATGTCAGACGATTCGATGCCTGCGAAGTTCACGCTGGGCGAGTCGTTCACTTACGTCGTCATGCCAATTAGCGGTGCCTAGGCTGGCGGCATAATTGACATGGCTGGCAAGTTACTCAACGTGGATCCAAAGCCAGCTAGCGACTTCCTGCGCGATATCCTCAAGCAGGCAGGTTCTGGTAAATCCCGTCGGGTTTACGTGGACGCACTCGAACAAATACTTGGTGCCGAACTGGCACCACACTTCCAGATACTCAGCTGCCGCAAGGGTCGACTCGTCGTCGAACTCAACTCGGCGCCGCTGTTTGCAGAACTCTCAGGTTTCCGTCGCGAAGAGATTCGAACTCGCATTAACGAACTCGTCTCAAACGAACCAATCGCCCAGTTGACCTTTCGACTTGGTGGCACTGGTCGGATGTGACAGAAACACCGGTCGTCGAGATGACGGCCACCCAACTCCAATTGTCGGGCACTAAGACGCCCGCGACTGCTTCCCTACGCATGGCTCAAGATCCAAGTTACGACGCCAGTTCGATTAAGGTCCTTGAAGGACTCGATGCGGTGCGCAAGCGCCCCGCGATGTATATCGGCGACACCGGTATGAAGGGGTTGCACCATCTCGTTTGGGAGATCGTGGACAACTCGATCGACGAAGCACTTGCTGGTCTTGCGGATCGCATCGACGTGCGCGTGCACAAGGATGGTTCGATCTCGGTCAAGGACAACGGTCGCGGCATTCCGATCGACATGCACGAGAGTGGTAAGCCAGCACTCGAAGTCATTCTGACCAAGTTGCACTCGGGCGGTAAGTTCGACAAAGGCAGCTACAAGGTTTCAGGTGGTCTGCACGGCGTCGGCATCAGTTGTGTCTGTGCGCTGGCCGAAGTGCTCGACGTCGAAGTTTCGCGCGATGGCAGCCTGCACCGCCAGAGTTACGGACGCGGTGTGCCACTCAGCGAACTAAAGATCATCGGCAAAGCTGAGACGACCGGCACGACGATGCGGTTCAAGGCTGACCCAACGATCATGGAGAGCACTGAGTTCTCCTACGATATCCTGCGCAAGCGACTGCGTGAGATGGCCTACTTGATGGGTTCCTCCAATCTGATCATCACGCTGTTCGACGAGCGCACCGACGAAGGTGAAGAGTTCAACTTCCCGCTCGGTCTCGTTGAGTTCATCAAGGATCTCAACCACGGCAAGAACGCGATCCACAAGGAAGTGGTCTACCTCTGTCATCAAACGCCGATGGCGTCCGATCCGGAGAAGATCTACGAGGTCGAAATCGCGCTGCAATACAGCGACGCTTACCACGAGAACGTGTTCTCGTTCGTCAACAACATCAACACGATCCAAGGTGGCACGCACCTGGTTGGGTTCCGCACAGCGTTGACGCGCACGCTCAACAACTGGGCGCGCACATCGAAGTTCTTGAAGGAGAAGGATCCGGTTCCAGCCGGTGATGACTTCAAGGAAGGCCTCGCGGCGATCGTGTCGGTCAAGGTGCCGGACCCGCAGTTCGAGTCGCAGACCAAGATCAAGTTGGGTAACCGCGAAGTGCAGTCCGTCGTCGAGTCCATCGTTGGCGAAGGCCTGCGAACCTACTTCGAAGAGAACCCGACGGTCCCAAGAGCGATCTTCAGCAAGGCACTCGATGCGCTGAAGGCTCGCGAAGCTGCCCGTAAGGCTCGCGACCTGGTGCGTCGCAAGTCCGCCATCGATGGTGGTGGTCTACCTGCAAAGCTTTCGGATTGTCAGAAGGGCACTCGCCGCGAAGACGCCGAACTGTTCCTGGTTGAGGGTGACTCTGCAGGTGGCACGGCCAAGCAAGGTCGCATGAGCCATCAGGCGATCCTGCCGTTGCGCGGTAAAATCCTCAACGTCGAGAAGGCGACCATCGAGAACATCCTCAACCACGAGGAAGTGCAGACCATTATCAGCGCGGTTGGTACGGGCTTTGTCGACGAAGAGTTCGAAATCGAGAAGTTGCGCTACGGCAAGATCATCGTGATGACGGACGCCGACATTGACGGCTCCCACATCCGCACGCTGCTGCTGACGCTCTTCTATCGCATGATGCCAGAGCTTGTGAATCGCGGTCACATCTACGTGGCGCAACCACCGCTCTACAAAATCAAGAAGGGTAAGACCGAGCGCTACGCGATCGAAGAACCTGAGAAGGCTGCGATCCTTGCCGATCTTGGTCTCGGTCAACTCAAGATGCAGCAGATCAACGGCAAGTTGTTTGACGGACCCGAACTGCGCAAGGTCATGGAGACTGTTGGCAAGATCGTTACCAAGCAACGACGCATGCCGGCTGGCGACGCGGTGCCTTTTGTCGACTACTTGGCCGAAGCAACCGTGCCTGACTGCGTGCTACCGCACTACTACGTTGTGCACGATGGCGCAGGCAGTTTCTTGGACAACGAAGAGCAGATGCAGGCCAAGGTAGAGGCGCTGACTGCGGTCAAGGGCAGTGCCTTGGTGGTCTACGAAGGACTGGATTCGCCGTGCAAGCGCGAAGACGCCGATGTCGAGGTCTACGCTTTGCTCCTCGGTGGCGAATTGCAGCCGTTGCTCAAGGACTTACTTGAACTTGGCATCACGGCCGATTCCCTGCGCAACAGCGAGGAACCCAGTTGGGAAGTGATCGCTAAGGACAAGAGCACACCGGTATCGAACTTGCTGGAAGCGGTCGAGGCAGTCACCGAAGAGTGCAGCAATGGCGTTGAGATCCAGCGCTACAAGGGTCTCGGTGAAATGAACCCGCAGCAGTTGTTCGAATCGACGATGGATCCATCACGACGAATCCTTCGTCGTGTAGCTGTCAGTGATGCACTCGAAGCGGATCGCATCTTCACGGTCTTGATGGGGCCGGAGGTCGAACCTCGTCGCGCGTTCATCGAGAAGCACGCTCTCGAAGCCACCAATATTGATATCTAGGCCGGGACACACCTAGCCCAGCCCCGTTCTTCTTAGTAAAGGTTCCAAGTCGGGTTCGGATTCCGACGGAACGGGAGTTCGCTCGGCTACCTGTAGCTACCGATGCATCGCCTACGCTACTTCATCGGCTTGCTGACGCTGGTCGGGGCCATCATTGCCGCCATCTGGATCGTGCGCTTACTGCGCAGTCTTGATGACCGAGCAGGTGTCCCGCTGAGTGTTGAGTTCCGAAACGCGCGCGGATTGCGTGCCGGAACGGATGTTCGTTATCGCGGTGTCACCGTCGGAACCGTTCGTTCGGTCGCGATCTCGGGCGATGGCAACAAAGCCGTTGCACAACTCCTGCTCGAGCCAATCGGCGCTGAACACGCCTGCGTCAACTCGAGTTTCTGGGTTGTCACCCCACGCTTCGGTGGCCTAACAGGCGGAGCTACTGGCCTCGACACGTTGGTCCGCGACTCCTACATCGCGTTCTACACGCCGCCAGGTAGCGAGTCCGAATTGTCACCCGGCAGTCTGATTGCTGGCCGCGAACGTCCACCACTCAACGCCGAGCCGGAAGCACTCGATGATGTTGAGCACGGCGATTTGTTGATGACGTTGCTTGTGCCCGAGAACTACGAACTCAAACCAGGTAGCTCGGTGATCTTCCGCGGTGTGCCGACTGGCGATGTGCGTTCGGTGTCGTTGGCTCCATCGGGAACGCACGTCGAAGTGCAACTGCGCATCCAACGCGAGCATCGTCAAACGGTGACCGACAAGGCTAAGTTCTGGGTCGGTCGCCCTAGCGTCAGCGGCGCCTTACTCAGTGGCTTCACGGTTACCGACCTCAGTGCATTGTTGACTCCATACATCAGCTACTACGGCGCACCCGGCGAAGGTGTGTTGGTGCAAGACGGCTACCGCGCGGCCGCCGAGTTGTCGCGACCTGCCTTCGAGATCTCGCCGGTGCCTGGCAACGCAGTGCAGCAAGACAACACCGGTAAACCAGCGGCCCCCGACGATGTCGTGTTAGTGCGCATTACCTACGCCGCAGTCGAGCGCGATACGTTCAGTGCCGACGACCAGATCTTGCGCCACGGATCGGGAGTGTTGTTCCTCGATCGTTCGGGGCGCAGCGTTGTGGTGACGGCACGCTCCTTGGTCGACGCATCGTTTACCGAAGACGACGCTTGGGGAGACCCGGAGATCGCCGACGAAGTGACCAAGGTTCACCGCGCCGATGGCACGGTCATGCGCGCGCACCGCGTATGGGTCGATCCAACGGGCCAAGACCTGGCAGCATTGGTGCTCGAAGATGTGCCGCCAGATCTTCTGGGCACGCCGAGCGACCGCCTGGTGTTCGGAGGCACGGTGGCAGGCGTGCCGCTGCAGATTCGCGCAGCTGGTCCCGATGGCGCCGAATTGCCAATCCAACCGATGGCCAGCGAGCTTGCTCTCAGCGAAGCCAACCTCGGCGGCTGTATTGCCGCAGACGGCAAGGTCTTCGGGGTCATCGGTAGAAAGGTCGGCGATGTCGTTGCCGCGATAGTCTCGCTCGAATACCTGCCCGCGGACCTCAGGCCCCAGTAACCGCTAGAGCTCCCAGACTCGTCATGAGTGAAGCGCTGGTATTCCGCAACTTCGGGCTAGCCCATCGCCGACCCGGCGGGGAAGAGGTGTTGCTCGAAGGCGTCAACCTAACGCTGCCGAAGAACGGCTTCTTCGTATTCATAGGCACGAGTGGCGGCGGCAAGTCGTCGCTACTGCGCATTCTCGCTGGCCTGATCGAATCGCGCGAACCTGCGCCGCGCATGTCGGGCGAGTTGATTGCGTTCGGTAAGTCGCTGACCGGCGATCGAACAGAGTCACTCAACAACGAAGTCGCTGCGATCCTTCAAGACGAAGGCCTACTCGATGAGTTAAGCCCGCGTCAAAACGTTGAGATGGCACTTGCCGCATCTGGACGTTCGCGCAAGTTGGCGCCGGCATTGTTGGCGCAAGCAGGCTTAGCAAGCCCACCCGAGCGGGTGGCCCAGTTGTCTGGGGGTATGCGCAAACGTGTTGCCGTGGCACGGGCCCTCGCGTCGTCGCCGCAGTTGCTGCTGTGTGACGAGCCAACCGCCGGCCTCGATCCAGAAGCGGCGCACACCATCGCCAAGTTGTTGCGCGAAGCTCACGATCAGGATGAAGGTCGCACGACGATCGTCATCACGCATGATCTCGACGCCTTCGAGGAGTTTGCCGACGGCGTGTTGGTGCTTGACCGCCCGGCACGATCGCTGCGATTGGAGCCGCCGGAGTTCCGGTTGAAGGGTCAAGACGCGGTCGCGAAGGCGACCGATGCTGCCGCTGGCGAACCCGCGGCAGTGCATTGGACACGTCGCATGTTGCTGCAACTTGCGGCGATTGGTGAGACGATCGTCGATTCCGTGCGTCGCTTGCCGCCCGTCGAGATGGGGCAGGTGGTTCGTACTACGGTGCGCTTCACCCTCGAACCGGCTTTGTTCGTCGCAGTTGCCGGTGCCGTCATCGGTGGCCTCGCCACGTTCTTTGCGTTGCGCAACAACCCAATCGACGGTGGCTTCGAAACCGCATTGCTGACCGGCACCGGCAAGGTCGCGACGGCGGTTTTGGTGCCGATGCTCAGTGGCTTCTTCTTTACCGCTCGCATTGCCGCTGGCGCCTCCGCTCGCATCGGCACGATGAAGCGCACCAATCAGATCGCCGCCTTGCGCATGATGGGCGTCAATCCGGCCGACTATCTGCTGACGCCGTTGGTCTGGGCGATGGTGATCGCAATGCCGTTGGTGACTCTGTGTGGCGTGGTCGCGGCAGCTTTGGCGGCAGCGCTCGCGACGAGTGCGGCCTCCGGAATCACCATGGTTGGCTGGGCGACGGCCTACTTCATGACCGTCAGCGCCCACGATGTGTTGGTGATCCTCGCGAAATCTACGCTGTCCGGCTACTTGGTCGCGGTGGCCTGCTACCACCTAGGTTCTGGCCCGAAGCGATCCGGCGCGGACGTTGGCGAATCGGTCAACTCGGCCATCGTCGTTGGCATGGCGCTCGTGCTAACTGTGCACGCGGGCCTGACGTTTCTGGTCTACGCCTGATAGCAAGGAACCCACCGCTTTGGCGGTGGGCCTACTGATGATCAAGGCAGTTAGGTGCTTCGGAAGACCTTGCAGACGCCACTGACGTCGGAGAACTGATCGCGCACGAAGAAGTCGAGTTGCTCGGCCGGTGTGCCAAAAGTCACTTCACCAGTTTGGCCGACATCGATTTTGGCCGACATCGATCATCCACGCGTGGCTGCCCGAGGTGTAGAGCCACGAGACGCCGATGACATGGGCCACTTACTGAGTTCAAAGTCCAATCCCCTGAAACTCCCGTCGGAGGTTTGTCGCAGTGGCTCAAGGGCAAACCTCCAGCGGTCGATAAGGCGCGAGTGAAGGGTATCGAAAAGATCACCTCTGTCAGGCTCGCCGAGATCCTGACAGAACGCGATGTAGTGTCGTCCGAAGTAATCACGGACGCGCTCTACTCGCAGGACAAGAATGGCGAGCCGTTCGTGCAAGTGCTGGTGAACGGTGGCCACATCACCGAATGGGATCTGGCTAAGATCGTCACCGAGAACTTCAACCTGCCGTTCTTGATGGCCAGCACCTACTCGATCAGCGAAGAAGCGAAGGAACGCTTCCCGAAGGAAACGCTGTTCAAATACTCGATGGTGCCGCTCGACACGTTCGGCGACATCGTCACAGTCGCGATGCCGGTGATGCTCTCGTTCGAGGACATCTCGAAGATTCAGAAGGAGCACCACTGCGACCTGTTCCTGTATGTCGGTTTGATCACGGAGAACCAGAAGGTGCTCACCGACCTATACAAGGACTACCCGCAGTGGCTCAAGAAAGATCAGCAACGCCGCGTAGAAGAGGCGACGAAGCGTAAGTCTGCGCCGAAGAAGGAAGCCGGCGACTGGATGAGCATCTTCGACGCTGGCGACGAGGCCATTCAGCAGTCGAATAAGTAGCGGTTCAAGCGGCTTGGTTGTCCTTGCCGCGATCCGCTTGGCCGCGACGAATCGCTCGGCCTGGTGTTCGCGATCGCAGTGCCGCGCGAAGGATGTCAGTCGCGTTTGCTGCCAATCGGCGGGCCATCGGGGTTGTCAGCATCCATCGCTTGGCGCGTTAGTTCGTCGAGGTCGACATCCTTGTTCTCCGAAAGGATCTCCTGGGCGCGATCCAAGGCCTCGGTTGGAACGATCACCTTGCAGCCATTGAGGTTCATCAAGCGCTGACTCATCGAGAACTCGTCCGGCGGCGCGCCGTCGGTAGCTGCCGGGATACCTGCTGCTTCGAGTTGCGCGACGAACATCTTCGCTTGCTCGGGGTTGGCGGCGGTCGTAACGACGGTGCTGATTGGATCACTCATGGTGTTCTCCTAGGGCTTATGCGCCTGGACTTCCGGTAGAGGGAGCCGACGTTTCATCGCGATCTGCGCCCAGGTCATCTTTAGATTTAGGCTCGATTGCGGGCTCGCCGACCGATTGCTCAGCGGGGTCGGAATCTTCTGATTCGGACTCCTCCACAGTGTGTCCATCGGGCGTGTGCTCACCCGTTGCGTCACCATCCGGTTCGGTCGCTTCCTCGTCCGGTTCGTCAACTTTCGACGTCATCGCCTCGTGCGTCAGGTCGCGCAACACATCGCCCGGCTTGGTCAGCGCATGTGGCACTTTGGCGATGTTCTTCACTTCGCGCGCTGTGTCCTTCAACGCCTTTTTCACGTCGCCGAGCTGACCATCGCGGTCGAGTTGGTCTTTGAAGTCGTGGAAGCTGCGCTTCAATTGGGCCACGACACGACCGAGGCTGCGGCCAGCGTCGGGCAGGTTGCGGCCATACAGCAGCAACCCGATGACAAGCAGCAGGAACATCTCCTGCCAGCCGAGGGATGGGAAGATCGCAATCACGGATCGAGGAGCATAACGAGAACCGATTCAGATGGCCTTCCGCTACAACGCCGAGAACATGATTCGTCTTTCAGTTCGGTCTATTCTGGCCGGCCTGGTTGCACAGTCTCATTTCAGTAGCAGCTGCACGATGCCCTAATCAGCACCCAAACCAGGTTTTGATTAGGGGGTAAACCCGACCTTCGTTGCCCACAGAAGCAGTTTGAGGACCAGGCGCCGCCGGGTGTGGCTGTGGGGTCGTTGGATTCGGTGGTGCTGATTTACAACGACTAGACCCGCCCGCTCGGCAGTGGGACGGTCATTGCGCCAGACAGAGTTCTTACGGTGGCTAACTCCCGGGGGATGTGCTCCGGAGGCCGTTATGACCGAGCTGGCCAGGATTGCTGGCGTTTCGACCCCGTTTTGCGAGGGCAATACGCCGGGCATCGCATTCATGACGCACCGGCTGATAGCGATCATTCGCGAGCCTAAGCGGCTCGATAAAATTGGTAGAAACCGTCGCTGGATGCAGATGGGTGCCTGTCGCGCCTAGAAACCGATTTGCGCATCGGTAAGCTGCTTGCCCCCATGAGCGACAAGCCCATCTTTGCCGTCGAGCAACTCACCAAGAGCTACGATAACAAGAAGCCCGTCCTGAACGACGTGAGCCTCGTGTTCAACTATGGCGCCAAGATCGGCGTCATTGGCCAGAACGGCGCGGGCAAGTCGACCCTGATGCGGATCATGTCCGGTCAGGACACGGAGTTCGAAGGTGTCGCGCGCCTCGCCGACGGCATGACCGTTGGCTACGTGCCGCAGGAACCGACGCTGCTTGAAACCCTGTCCGTCCGCGACAACGTTGAGAAGGCTGTTGAGCCGATTCGTAACCTGCTGAAGGCGCACGAAGACGTCAGCATGAAGCTCGGCGAAGATCTCCCGGAGAAGGAGATGGACAAGGTCATGGCCGAGTTCGAGCGGCTGCAAGGCGAGATCGAAGCCAAGGACGCGTGGGAGCTCGACCGTCATGTCGAGACCGCGATGACTAAGTTGCACCTGCCGGCCGGCGACAAGATGGTGTCGGAATGTAGTGGTGGTGAACGACGTCGTGTCGCGCTTTGTCGCACGCTGCTCGAGCAACCCGACTTGCTCCTGCTCGACGAACCGACCAACCACTTGGACGTCGAAACCGTTCGTTGGTTGGAAGAGACGCTCGCCGACTACAAGGGCACCGTCGTTGTCATCACGCACGATCGCTTCTTCCTCGACAACGTTGTCGGTTGGATGCTCGAAGTGTGGCACGGCCGCGCGATTCCTTACGAGGGCAACTACTCCCAATACCTGATCCAGCGCAGTAAGCGGATGGCGCAGCAAGAGCAGTCGCAGCAGAAGCGCGCCAAGTTCCTCGATCGCGAGCTCGAGTGGATTCGCATGAATCCGAAGGCGCGCGCGACCAAGAACAAGTCGCGTCTGAAGAACTACGACAAGATGATTTCGACCGAGGTCGAGCAGTCCGAAGACAGCGTTGAACTGCAGATCCCGGCTGGCAAGCGTCTGGGCGACACCATCATTCGTTTTGAGCGGGTGCACTTCTCCTACGATGGCGACCACAATGTCCTCGAGAACATGTCGTTCGACATGCAACCGGGCGACATCCTCGGCATCGTTGGTCCGAACGGCACCGGCAAGACCACCTGCCTGAAGTTGATCACGGGCAAGCTCGAGCCGCAGGACGGCAAGGTGACGGTTGGCAAGACGGTTGAGTTGTGCCACGTCGACCAGGAGCGCGAAACGCTCGATCCCGACAGAACCGTCTGGGAGGAGATCGCCGACAGCCAGGACATCATCCGACTCGGTAAGCAGGAGATGAACAGTCGCAGTTACGTGGCCAAGTTCAACTTCACTGGTCCAGACCAACAGCAGAAGGTCGGATCCCTATCCGGTGGTCAACGAAACCGTGTGCAACTCGCCAAGATGCTGCGCCGTGGCGGCAACGTGATTCTGTTGGACGAACCGACCAACGACCTCGACCTCGACACGCTCCGTGTCCTCGAAGAAGGCATCAACAACTTCCCTGGTTGCATGGTGATCGTCTCCCACGACCGCTACTTCCTCGATCGTGTCTGCACCAAGATCCTGGACCTAGGTAACTACGAGCCTGGCAAGTACCTCGACAGCCTCTAGCTGTCTTTGCGGTAACAGGGAGCAACCCAACCGGTGCCTGACATTGGCACGGACGCTTGTGTCTCGATCGCTCCAGTGCACCGTTCAGAATGTTGCACGGCGTCTCTTCATGACGAAGCTAGGTGCGGTTGCGGCTAGCGACTAGTGCCGCTTGAGCCCGATCACGATCCCGGTTGCGGCCAAGCCAGTTGCCGGCAAGCTGCCGAGCATGAACGCTTGGAAGTTGCCCCACTCGCTTTCGATCGAGCCGACGAACTGGTTCCACAGCGCATCGATCTGATCCCACTCGACGGTCATCAGTTCGGCATACGCGAGCAAGAACGTCACGATGAGCCAGAAGCCGAGCACGATCGCGGCGAGCTTGAGCACGGCGCGCAAGAATATGCCGATGCTGAAACCGGCGATGAAACTGAATCCGAGCCGGAAGATCCCTTTCGATGCGGGCTCTGCTGCTGCTGTGGCGCTTGATTCCGTTCCGTTGCCGCCCTGCTCGGCGATCAATGTGGCATTTAATCCCGACAGGTTGCCGGTAACCGTGTCGGTGGGAGTCGCATCGCCGGTGATCAATGTAATGACCCCACCGGTGACTGTCGCCGTGAGGGCGATGCTCGTCGCGATTTTCTTCCAGCGCGGCATTTCCCGTAACCAAGTGCCGAAGTTGCGCCGCGTCGCGCGAGCAACGACTGGTGCTCCGATCGTGTCGCCGTCGCTGCTGGTCATGAAATAGAGCTTACCCTACCTGCTCGGAGTTCACGCAATGGCGGGAACTAGCATGTTGGGCTTAGCAGTGTTTCTGCTTGCCGTCTGGTGAAGCTCCCAGAATATTGTGCTGCTTCAAATCTAGTCATGAGAATCCTTCTCCTTGTTGCCGCGATTGCGGCTCTCTCTGTCGGGGCGTTCGCCCAAGACAAAATCACTCTCTCCAACGGTGATGTTATCACTGGCAAGATCACGTCGATGGCCGGTGGCAAGGTGACCATCAAGTCACCGTTGCTCGCCGACATCATCGTTCCGATCGCCAGTGTCAGTGACCTTGTCACCGGCGAATCAGTCACGCTCAAGACCAAGAGCGGCGACGTGTGGCAACGCCGCATTGTTGGCATTGAAGGCGGCAGCCTACGCCTCGAAGGTGGCGAGACGTCGTCGTTGCCGCTCGACAACCTCGGCATGATCAACCCGCCGACACACGTCGATCCTTCGTGGACAGGCTCATTGAACTTCACTGGTGTGAGCACCACGGGTAACACCGAAACGCGTCAGGCCGGCCTCGCGTTCGATGCTTCGTTGCGCAGCCCAACCGACCGCATCACGGTCGATGCCGCCTGGAGCTACGGTGAGAACAAGGATCGCTCGGCAGCGAACGCCTCAAGCAGCGGCTATATCCTAACCCAACGCCGCGTCGGCGGTGGCCTCAAGTACGACTACTACCTGTCCGACAAGTCCTACATGTTGGCGACGTCTCGTGTACTTGGCGACACGATCGCCAACCTCGAACTGCGCTACACCGTTGGCTCTGGTATCGGTTACACGCTGATCGACGATGGCAAAGACCTGCTCCTGTTCGAAGTTGGCTTGTCTTACTTCAACGAGAGCTACCGCGTGGTTGCTGCGCCGAACCCGACTTCGACGGACTACCTCGCAGCAAGGGTCGCGTACCGCTACGAGCACCCGCTCAGCGATACCACGAAGTTGGTGCATCGCGCCGAAGCGTTCCCGTCGCTCGAGAACAAGGAGGACATCTACTGCCAGGTCACGACAGAACTGCAAACAACGCTGGCCAAGAGCATGGTCGCGACCGTGACGCACGTGTTCGACTACGACAACACGCCGTCGCCGGGTTTCAAGCGCGGTGACCAGCGCTTGGTGCTGTCGGTTGGCTGGTCCTTCTAAGTAGAAGTGAGCGGGCGGGGGGCGCCTCCCGCCTGACCTGACCGCCGAGCGATTAGTAAGTGACTCGCGACGAGTCGCCTATACCCGAATCGCCAAAGCGGTCGACTCGCTGCCGCTTAGTGCGGCCAAAGCGCGGCTCAAACTCGATCCGGAAAGTCGTCTCATCGACGAATGGGTTGTAGACCGCCGTCAATGCAATCGACCAATCATGGTCGTTGCGGCGCAGGCCGAACACGTAGGCCAGCCATTCGTCGCGTTCGAGGTCTCGTTGGGCGCGGCCAAACACCGACCAGCGATCGAATAGGTCGGTGCTGGCTGTGACTGCTAGCGCGCCGTCGGCAGTCGTGTCTTCGCGGTATGCGACGATCCAATTGAGGCCGAGCACCTCGCCGAATCGCATCTCGGTGTCGAGCGTCTGCATGCCGCGCGCCCAATCGAGATCCCCATAGACTCCGAGTACGAAGTTGTCGAACGGCAACCAGTCGGTGGTCGGTCGTAACCCCACGTCGTAGAAGAACAGCCCGAGCTCTTCGCCGCGATTGTCGCGATTGCTGTTAGGCAGTAGATCCTGGGCGAAGTCGACGGCAACAAAGTCACGCGGTTGGCGACCATTCGGCGTCTCAACCATGTGCTGAAAGAGATTGCGAACCTCGAAGCGCACAAGTTCGCGTTCGGACAGCAGGTCAATCGTGTCGTAGCCGAGTTGCGACAAACGCTGCGGGTTGACGTTGTCGTATTGGAAGAACGAGTCGGGTTGGTCGTCGACGTGGTAGCGGTTGCGATATGTCAACCGAGGTGCAATGACGTGGCGCACGGAATTGGATTTGCCGTTCTCGTCGACGGAGTGCCACGTGTTCGACAGGCGCGTGCCAACTTGGAAGCCAGCTTCGAGCGCAATGCGTTCTTCACTCGTGCCGGCGGGCGTCTCGTCGTAGAACGTGCCTCGGCTGCTGAAGTAGGGGCGGAAGTTGAAGCCACGAAAGTGGAATGGCGTCGAGAACTCTATGTGTTGGTCGGCGCGCAGCGTGCGGTCGCTGATGCGTATCCCGGAGAGGTCATCGTAGTCGCTGCGGCGTTGGCCAATCTGCGTTTCGATATCGACCACGACTGGCGTGTGCCACGGCGTCTCGGCGATTGGTTGCGCCAGCCACTGGTAGGTTATGACCGGTAACTCTTCGATGAAGCGAGTCGCGAGGTAGCGGTCGCTGCGGTAGCTGAAGTCGTTGGCGTTGAATCGAGCCCCGACCGTCAGCAGTTGGTTGCCACTTGCATGGTGCAGGTAGGCGCTCGTCTCCGGCACTTCATTGCTGCGGTAGGCGGCCTGGTAGAACTCGGGGTAAGCCCCCGCATCAGATGCATGGAACGCAACCAGATCGACGTGGGTGTTCTGGCCTTTGTGGTCGCCGCCGACGTAGAACCGGTTTTGGCTGCGCATCACCGTGCGCTGGCCGTTGCCAATAACGCTCTCATCAATGTTGCGCTTGATCTCGCGCAAGTTGATGCCGCCATCGTCGAGGTAGTAGCCCTCGGTGCGACCTTCGTAGAGACCTGGCACGCCGTAGGTCAGCGCCCCTTCGAGTGGGTGGCCACGCTCTTCAATCCAGCCGAAGCCAAACTCCCAGTCGCCGCGGAACTCGTTGGCTGGTCGACCGGTGACCCAGTTGTGCAATGCGCCACCGGTCGTGTTCCATGGCAAGCCCATCAACACGCCAAGCTGTGCACCGAGGCGAGTGGAGTAGCCCGCGGTCAGGCTCTTGATCGGGAACTGACTTTGGCTGCCGGTAAAGACCCGGGCATCGGGCATCGGTAGGACATTGGTGCCGCCGATTTGCAGCGTCTGACCGCGTGAAATCACTTCGAACTCGCCTGGCCGCTCAATGATCTCTGCTTCGCGTACGGCAAGCGCAGCGTGTGGTTGGTCGGCGGTGCATGTGGTCAGCACCAAGTCCGTGCCAATCCAGCGACCACCTTGCTTGACGAGACGTGGGCCACGCACGACCAGTGTCTGTTGAGTTGCACCGGTGCCAGTGATGTAGCGGAGTTCGGCGTTCTCGACGACCACCCGGTCATCGATTGGCGATATCCACATGCGATCGCAGCGCAGCACTTCTATGCCGTCTTGCACAACGACGATGCCACCCTCGCAGTAGAGGTAGCGGAACAGGTTGAGCGCGTCGGTATCGAGGATCTTGTCCGGGAGGCCTTGCTTGCGGCCTACGGCGCTCAAGGCACGTTCTAGCCGCTCTCGAATCGCTGCCGACGACAGTCGCCGTCGAGGTGCTGGCGAAGAGATGCCGCGCGTCGGCAAGCCGGACGATTTGTTGGCTTCGAACTGCGCGCGGGTTGCCTCGAGGTCATTGAGGATCAGCAAGTTTTCGCCGCGCACATACAGGCCGAGCTTGGGAACCTTGAGCCGGAAGCCACCTTGGTAGTGGAACTCGTAATAGTCGTCGCTCTGTCGACCGGCACTGCCGGCGTTGTCGAACTGGTAGTCGTTGACGACGGTCGGCGCAGCCGGATCTTGTGCGACGCCGGTTGGTGGTTTCGTTGGGTCTTGAGCCGTGACCGTTGTCGCGACGATCGAACTTAGCAGTGCGGCTGCGAGCGAGTGCATGCTGCGTTCGGGACGATTGCTTGTGATGCGCGCGCTACTGGTGCGCCCTCTCCTGTTGCGCTCGCCGCGCCTCTTGCCACTCACTGTTGACCTTCCTGGCCTGAACCACTGGTCGCGATCGTCGCGCTTGGCTTGGTTGCGCCGGGACTCGTTGCATCGGGAGCCGAGGTGTCCGGTTTGGGTTGCACAACACTGCTGGCGCCCGTTCGGAACGACCACGTCTTGTAGTTGACGAATGCCCAGGTCGAGCGAAGGGTGCGGCCATCGGGAAGCTTCACGATCGCTCCCGCTGGGTCGCTCGCTGTGCAGTGGCCGCGCAGCACATCGATCTTGATGTCGGCGGCACGCGCATCGAGCTTTGTCCAGTCGATCACCACGTCCTCGCCTTCGATCAGTGAGATGTCCCCGGGATTGCCTATTGCGAACGCCGGCCCCTCACTCTTGGTGATGCGGCGCATGCTCAGTCTCTTGGCATCGATGTTGATGCCATCCGGATCGCTCTGCCCATCGGCTCGCAAGCCATGGGCTTTGACGGGACCTCCGAAACGCACGGCTTCAGGGTCGACTTGGATATTGCCTAAGCACACTGCCCGCATGTTGGACAGGAGACCGTTCGAGCCGGCTTCGTGCAACGTCATCGTTGGCGGCATAAATGTCGAACGATCATCAAACGAACCGAGTGCAGCCAATCGCATGGCGCTGTCATTGCTCACCCGAACGCGGGCGCCTTCCATTACGATTGTGCGGCCGTCGAAAGAACGGCGTACGATGGCGGGAGTCTGCGCGTCCGCATTGCCGACGAACAGCAACGCCTTGCCACCTTGGCTGATAAATAGCCGGTGTCCGGATCCACTGATGTGGCCCTGCAGTTCATCATCGAGCTGGAAATCGCGCACGTCGTCGACGAGCACCCACGGCTTCGCCAGCGAATGCATGACGATATTGGGCAGAAGGCCACTGGCACCACCGAAGTGCATGCGGCGCACTGCTTTTGGCAGAGCGAATGGCAGCACCCGCAGGCGAACGGCAGCACACGTGACCGTCGCTGGTTCTGTCGATCCGGGTTGGGGAATCTTGGCGTAGATGCGCGGCAGGTTTTCACCTTGGGCATGCGCGTCGATGATTGCGTGGCGACCGCCGGCGTGGTGCACATCGATGCGCGGACCGACGACTTCGACCGAGTGTTCTCGTAGCGGGCCGTCACTCTTGGCTTCCTGCCACGTGCGTAACAAGCGCGGCATGCGGTCCAGTTCCGTCATTTCTGACCACGGGGACTCATCTAGATCCATCGGCAGTAACCGCATCGATCGCGGACCGATCTGACGCAGGCGGGGCGCTTGAGCTTGTAGCACTTCTCCTTCCTTCTGGAACGTCGCCCGCACCGGCAGCCCACCGACATCGAGGTCAGTGATGACCTTGCCCTCGAGCGTCGCGAGCAACTGCCGAACGTTGCGAAGCTTGGTGCCTTCCTCGGCGAAGTCCGCCTGGATCTCATCGAACGGCGCCCGCAGTTCGAGCGTCGTGCGGTCGTCCGAGCGCCTGACCTTGCAGGCTCCGAGGCCGGACATCGACGCCATGCCATAGGTCACGCTGTAGCGATGTTCGCGCCACCGCGTGGACTTCTGGTCCTTAGCGAGGCCGAGTTGCAGTTGCTGGTGGTCCTTGGCGATCGTCAGCACCATGCCGTCGTTGCCCTTGGCGATCAGGTTCGGCCTCGGCTTGCCGGTCACGGGGTCCATTGTGCCAGCTTCGAACACTTCGACATCGCCAAAGCCCTGCACGACACCCGTCTCGCCACTCGGACGGCCGTAGATGACGAGGCCATCGCTGGCGGTGATCCTGCGTGTGCCGCTCTCGAACTTGGCCGCACCTTCGTAGATGACGATCTGCTGTTGTACGAGCGAACGAATCGTCCACTGGGGAAAGCCCATCGCGCGATGCAGTGCGCCGGCTGAGTTGCCTGGCTGCGCGATGTGGATGCGACGCGGTGACGTCGTGACAACCGGCGCCCCAAGTTGGCTGCCGGGGAACAGTTTGGTCTGCTCGATGCGCGATTCGCCGCCGTGGGTCGTGACGATGAATGGATCACCAAGCGGACCGGGGCGTACCATGATGCGCGGCGTCGACACGTGCACGCCGGGAACGTCAATCGTAGCCGGCGCCCCAATCAGGACGAGCCGCTGCCAGCCGAGATCACGGCGCGTCTTGTCGGCTGGCTCGCTCTTGATGGATTTGTTCTTGTTGCGCAGCAGCCAACCCGTGAATTGGTCGCCTCGAATCGTCGACTCAGACTTCTTCTCAGCATCGCTGAGATCCGCCGAACGCATACCAGGAATCTTCAGCGCGCCGTGCGTCAGCTTGAGTTCGACGTTGTCATCCAGCGAGATCTGCGCGGCACCGGTCACTGTGTCCTCGACGTAGCGCAAGCGACCGTTGGCCTTCACCACCAAGTCTTCGGCGGTCAGCACCGGGTCGGTCTGGATCGTGATCTCGGCTTTCTGCAGGCCATTCTCCGAACTGCGCGGCAGTCGTGCGGTGGCGCCGCGACCGGTCAACTTCACCGACTGCCGCCCTGCGAACGTCATTGTGACGAACTGCGTTGCCTCGGTGTTGAGTTGCACCAGATTGTCGCCAACGACAACCGTTGCGTCGCCGAGCTCTAGCCGCAGCCCGTCCAATTGGCTGCCTGGTTCCGCGCTGATGATGCAGTCACGCACTTCGATCTTCTTCTGCTCACCAAAAGTCGGGTCACCGTTCGGGTCGCGACCCAACTCGACGAACGCTTCGCTCGCGATGATCGTTACTGCATGGACGCCCTTGTCGAACAGCTTGAGCGAGACGTCGGTCAGTTGCTGTAGCCCATCACCGACCGGACGGCTGTCCTCGGCGAGCAGCACAAAGACGCGTTCCTTGCGGGTGCGGCCGCCACCGATCGGAATCTCACGATCCTTGGGATAAACCAGTTTGCCGTGCTGGGACAGCTTCGCACCGCCATCCTTGTTGCCGAGTTGGACCCCGGAACCGCTGGGTGTCTGCGGCCGCTTGGGCCGCTTGGGTGCGGGCGCATTATTGTCGACGCCACCCTTGCCGTTGGCGCGAACGGTCGCTTCATCGCCAACCGCAAACCACAAGGCGAGAACCCCGGCTCCAATCAGTATCAAGAACGCGATCAACCGTTTCACGGACGACCATCCTTGTCGACGACGTTTTGCCAGACGCCGCGAGCGCGAAGCAGTTCTTCGATAACATCACGTGCGGCGCCAAAGCCACCGGAGCGTTCGGTAACGAACTGTGCCTGAGCTAAGACTTCACGGCGCGCTTCGGGAACGGTTGCCGCAAACCCAGCCTGTCGTAATACCGGCAGGTCGAGCAGGTCATCACCAACGTAGGCCACCTGGTCCGGTGTCAGGTTCTGACGCTGCAGAACTTCGGCGAAGGCTTTGGACTTGTCGACGCGGCCGAGCACCACATCGTGCACCCCGAGATCACGGGCACGGCGTTCGACGATCTCGCCGCCGCGTCCGGACAGAAATCCGGAGCGACCACCGGCGCGGTGCCAGTAGACGATGCCCGCCGCGTCGTGCACGTGGAACGACTTGTACTCGCGCCCTTCAAAGTCGAAGTGGATACGGCCGTCGGTTAGCACGCCATCGACGTCGAGCAGCAAGAACGAGATCTTGCGCAGCGCACTATCGTCCGGTCGCTCGCGGCCCGGCGTAGCACTCATGCCTGCCTGAGGCGAACTCGCGTGTGAAGGCTTACGTGCACTCATCCGATCTTGAGGTTGAGCAAGTCTTGCACGTCGAGCAGGCCAATCAGTCGCCCTTCGTCATCGACGACCGGCATCTGGTCGATCGCACTCTGGTGCAGTAGACCGAGCGCTTCGAGGGCAAACGTGTCGGGTGCGATGGAACGCGGCCCCTTGGTCATGGCGTCGTCGATGCGACGTTCGCGCGGGTTGGACAAGCCATGTTCGATCAACCGCCGCAGGTCGCCATCGGTAAAGAACCCAACCAGTTTACCGCCGCTGTCGACCACACTGGTGGCGCCAGGGCGACCCGGGGTGCAGGTCATGACCTCGATGGCTTCCATGACGGTGCAGGTGTCCTGTATGCACGGATTGCGGTCGCCACTTCGCATCAATTCGGACACTTTCATTAAGCGCCGGCCGAGATCGCCGCCCGGATGGAAGCGCGCGAAATCTTCGGGACCGAAATTGCGGCCTTCCTGCACGACCAGCGCCAGCGCATCGCCAAGTGCCAACATCGCGGTTGTCGAGGCACTTGGAGCCAGGCCGTGGGGACCGGCCTCGTTGATCTTGCCGAGTTCGAGGACTAGGTCGCTGTGGCGACCGAGGGTCGAACTCTTCTCCTGCGTGATCGATACCATAGGCACGCCGTTGGCTTTGACGTGCGGCAGCATCACCAGCAGTTCGGCGGTCTCGCCAGATTTCGAAAACGCGAGCAACAAGTCGCCAGGCTCAACGCGGCCGAGGTCGCCGTGAATCGCTTCGGCAGGGTGCAAGAAGATCGACGAGGTGCCGGTCGAAGCCAGCGTTGCCGAGATCTTTTGGGCGATGAAGCCCGCCTTACCCATGCCAGTAGTGACGACACGGCCCTGCAGCCCGAGGATCAAGTCCAGGGCGCTCAAGAAGGTTTCACCAAGGCCATCGGCTACTTGGCGAACCGCAACAGCTTCGCACTCGACGATCTGGCGAGCACGTTCAATCCGGGGGTCCATTAAGGAGGTCGAGCGTAGCACTCTTGCCCCCCTCACGTCGCGTGTGTGGGTCGCTGTTCCGGGGTTGTATTGACACCTCGTCGCAAGCTGCCTGACTCACCCCATCTTGGGTTCGCTGTGGCACCGTAACCAGCAGACGTTCTGGCCTCTCGGCAGCGAGGTGTAGGCGCGCACATCCGGCTCGCTCGTCAGTTTGACCAATTCGGGCGACGGATGCTCGTCGGGCCGCGTCCTCCCGTTGGAGTCGCAGGGTATGATCTTGATCACCGTGCTGTGGTCGACCGCGTCAATCTTGACGAACTCGAGTCGAACTAGCTTGCCAGACCGTGGGGATTGGACCCCGAGATGAACATCCGGGTGACTGGGCATTGTGCCATTATGCACCATTAACGTCGGTGGCAGGAGTTGCCCAGTGGTGCGTGGTTACGTTCGTTGGTGGCCGGCATTGGCTGGGACCGCGTGGCTCCCCACCTCGCTCGCGACTACGAATACGGACGGCAAGTGCGTCGCGGGTGCCTGCGGGCGGTGCGCAATGGCTACTCGGATTGTGCTGCTTCGCTGGTCTGCTTACTGGAACCGCGGCGCTTGGCGGTCACCTGCTCACTTGCCGCGTCGACTAGCGACGGGAAGCATTCGCGAACGCGTTCTAGGTGCTCTTCGGTGGCTGGAGTGTTCTTGTCGCCGATCAGCGTTAGTAGTGACAGCAGGTCCTTGGCGCGAACCGTGTAGCACGAGTCTGGGTTTGCGGCGACGACTTTAGCCAGGCGTGTTTTGGCCGAACGCATCGTGATGGCGCGTTTCGGGGCAGATTTCTGTCCTTCCTGCAATTCGCGGATCGCAGCTTCGACGACGGCCTGCTCTTGGCCCGGCTCGCAACTCATGATGCGTCGGCAGATCGCTTTGGCCTTGGTCCAAGAGATCTTGTCGTCGTGCAGCATCGAGCGGATGCGCGAGTCCATCGCTGGCGCGAAGCGGATGATCTCCTCAATCCAGGAAACGCTCTTGTCGAGGAACGAGGCGATGCGCTCCTTCTTCCAATTGGCGTTGTTGAGGTAGATGACGGTGTCGAAGTACTCAACGAGCTTGGCGTCGAGGCGGTCGGCGTTGAGCTTGAGGTTGAGCGCGCGGATCTCTTCAAACTCGCCGGTCACGACGCGCACGTCGACGCGATCGTAGTAGCCGGGGTTCTCCTGACGAATCAGTTCGATTGCGCCGTGACGGTGGAAGCCGCCAACGAGGAACAACTCACGCGGATTGCGTTCCCATACGACTAGCGGCTCGAGCAGGCCGTTGTTCAGAATGTCGGTCTTGTAGTGCGCGACCTTCGGTTGATTGACCACCCGGTGGTTGGCAATCATCGGGTGCTTCTGCACCATCTCGAACGGGATGTAGTCGTATCTCTTGGTCGTCAGCATGCTGTCATTCCTGAACTCGGCAGCGGGTAGCACCGGATCCGCCTATTAGAGCGAGTATTGGGCCTGAGTTCGCGCAAAGCCGTCAATCGTGGCCGCCAGGTGCGGGCAGGATCGACGATGCTCCACAACCTGAGACCAAGGTCAGCAGCCGGCGGAAGATTTCAACCAACTCAGCGCAACAGCGCACGCACTGGCGCGACCAGAGCCTCGGCGACAAGTTGGGCACTGGTGGCCTCGTTGACGATCAGGGGTTGCGGACTGACGGCGTTGTCCCCAGATAGACGCACCGCTCGGGCGCGCCATCGATCGGCCGATCAATCGATCGGCTTCGTGGTCGCGATCTCGAGCGCTTGCTCAAGGTCCGCACTGGTCGCCGCGGCAAACTGTTCTTCCTCGACGTAGCACCAGCGGCCCCAGAACTCAGCCGAGCCGATCGCCTGATCGAAGAATGGCACCGGTGTCTGCCTGCCGCGCGGCACGATCCACGTCGCATCCTTCATGATGATGACGTTCCAGGAGGCGGTTAGGCGTGCATCGGCCAGTCGCATCAACGCGTCGGCCTTGCCTTCTAGGTCGCCGCGCACGCCGATCATGCAAAACGGCACGTCTTTGCAGACCAGTTCGCAGCCGTCGGGAACATCAATCAGATCGGTCTGCAGCGAGCGTTCTGTCAGTTCGCCCAAGAACGGCATCTTCTCGTCGACTAGGTGGGCGTGGGCGCGCGGAATTGTTGCCGCTGCACCGACGTTATTGAGCAGGGCCGTGCCGTCGCTCTGGTTGATCCAATGGAGTGCCGTCTGCCAGAACGTGCGGTCCGGCTCGCGGGCGGGGTTGGCCATCCACAGAATCCGATGGTTCTTGGCGAACGGAAACTTGTTGGGGGTCACCGCGAGCGTTTCGCTGCGCCAGTAGGCCTCTTCGCTCAGGATCCGGTTGGCGGGGCTGCGCTGCAGTGCCGGGCGTCCATCCCGAACGTGGCCAGATCGGCTTTTTCGGCCCGGAACTAGGGCTAAATGCACCGTTCTGCCAAACAACGACAGGGTGCGTTCGGCAGTCGGCTCAAACGGCACCAAACTAGGGTGCGGCGCGATCGGCGGGCATTCCATGGGCTTGCGATGTACCCCCCAGCCTGCTCTGGCTCAACACTCGACCGAGCGGCGAGTTTGCCCCACGTGGCCCCTGTCGCTACGGTCGTTGCCCTCGCACGGCCCGTTCGCGGGCCGACATCGATCCCTTCATAGTTCTAGCTTTGCGCATCGTCTTTTTTGGAAGCAGTGACTTCGCGATCCCCTCGTTGAAGGCTCTGAAGGAAGGTGGGTTCTCACCTGACCTTGTTGTCACGAAGCCCGACGCGCCGCGAGGCCGGGGTCGAAAGATCTACGAGGCTGAAGTGAAGCTTGCGGCAAATGTCCTCGAACTGACTTGTGAACAGCCAGCAGATCCGCATGACCCGGAGTTCTTGGCGAAGCTCAAGGAACTACAGCCAGACATTGGGGTGGTGATCAGCTACGGCGTGATCCTGACGCCTGAGATGCTGGCGATTCCGAAGCACGGCATGATCAATGCACACGCATCGCTGCTGCCGCTCTACCGCGGTGCCGCGCCGGTGCAGCGCGTGATCCGCGATGGTCATGCCGAGACGGGCGTCACGGTCATGAAGATCGCGGACAAACTCGATGCTGGCGATATCATCCTGACCGAGACGACGCCGATTGGCGCGACTGAGAACTCAGGTCAATTGCGCGTTCGTTTGGCCGAGCTTTCGGGTACGGCGCTCGTCAATACGTTGAAGGCGATCGAGGCCGGATCAGCGACCTATACGCCACAAGATCACTCCAAGGCAACCTATGCGCCGAAGGTTGAGAAGGAGCACGGCGTCATCGATTGGAAGTTGCCGGCCACCGAAGTGGACATGCTGGTGCGCGCGATGACTCCGAAGCCTGGTGCGCAAACGCGCCTCGGCAACAAGCGTTTCATCGTGATCGAAGGCCAGGTCGAGCAAGACCTCTACGGCATGGGTATTCCGGGTGGGCTGCAGTCTTCAGGTGAAGAAGGCATTCGCGTCTGCACCGGCAAGGACCTGTTCCGCATCACGCGCATCAAGCCTGACAACGGTCGCAACATGACCGCCGGTGAGTTTGTGCGTGGCCATCACATCGCGCCCGACGCCAGGTTCGGCTAGTGGCCGTTTCCGCCGGGCGGTTCGAGTAGTGGCGCTTTCCGCCAGATCGCTCGCGCGCAACGCCCTCGTGGCGCTAGAACGTGGCCGCAGCGAACGTTTGCGCAGCGAACTCGAAGGCCGCGGTGTAGAAGGTCGCGACCTCGCATTTGCCTTTGAGCTGTCCCACGGCGTGATTCGGCGGCAGCGGCTGCTCGATCATGTTCTGCTTGGCTTCGCCTTGCGCGGCTTGCCCAAGGATCCGCAACAACGCGTCACGCTGCGGCTTGGCGCCTACCAGTTGTTGTTCGTGCCCGGCATGAAGGCGCACGCGGCGGTACATGAGACCGTTGGTCTGATCGTGCACAACAACCGTGGCTTCGCGAACGCGATCCTGCGGCGCATTGCTAGCAGCGTGAAGGAACTCGAGGAAGGTGCGGAACTGAAAGCGATGCATGAGATTGCGTTGCCCGGCGGTCGCAAAGTCGAGTTGGCTAAGCGACTGCCTCGGGACGAAGTGCGTCGCCTAGCGATTGTGCATTCGTTGCCGGAGTGGTTGGCGCAACGATTCGCCGCTCAACACGGTGTCGAGGGTCTGCGCGCGATCGCCACGGCTGCGAGCGAGACGCCGGGCATCTACCTGCGCGCCGGCAAGCACATCGAACGCGCTGCGCTGCAAGCTGAGTTGGCGGTCGCTGAGGTCGAAGTCGAGCCATGCGATCACCAACGCTTGCTGCATTGGACCGGCGGCAACTCACCGTTCGCAACGCCGCCGTTCGATAAGGGGCAGTTCGTCGTGCAAGATCCGACAGCGATGCTCGCTGTGCAAGCCGTGCCGTGCAAGCCCGGTGACACGGTCGTCGACCTGTGCGCGGCGCCGGGTACCAAGACCACGTGGCTGGCTGAGTCGGTGCAACCTGATGGGCGCGTGTTTGCGTTCGATATCGACGAGAAGCGCCTCGGCCGCATCGCCGAGAACGCGAACCGACTCAACTTGACCGACGTGATCAGCCTGGTCGCCAAGGCCGCGGACCTGCCGATGGCGGACTGCGTGCTGGCCGACGTGCCATGTTCGAACTCGGGTGTGCTCGGCCGCCGCGTCGAAGTGCGCGGGCGGTTGGAAGAGCAGACGTTTAGCGACCTACCGAAGTTGCAGGGCGAACTGCTCGAGCAGTCGATTCAGCTGACTAAGCCAGGCGGCCACACCGTCTACTCGACCTGTTCGATCGACCGCGAGGAGAATGAGGACGTCATTGCCGCGGCCCAGGCGGCCCATCCGGGGCTGGAATTGGTCGACAGCAAACTGACGCTGCCCGAGGCTGGAAAGCACGACGGCGGGTTCTTTGCGGTGCTGCGCGCTCCCAATTAGGGGGTCCCGGTCGGGATTAGTGGGCAGTCAGGCAGTCAGTTGAGGTCGCCTCGCGCGCCGGGCATTCCCGATTCCGGCTCAGCCGGATAGAACTCTTGGCCACATGGCTTCGCGAACCCCAACCCGCCGCCGCGCCGGCGGCCGCTCGTCCTCCCGCCGTCAGCAGAACAATCAGATGCCGATGATCATCGGCGGTGCTGGTCTGTTGGTGCTCATCCTCATCCTCGTCATGTTCAACTCCCGTGGCGGGGGCGGCGATGCCGACGATACCGGTGCCAACGCGCCGGCTAAGCAACCGGCCAACCAGCCGGAGAAGCCGCGCAGCAACGTGGCGGTTTCGGGTGGCTTGCCAGGCAAGTCTCCAGATCGTCCGGCACCGACGCTGACTCAGGACACGCTGAACAAGATGAGCGACCTGCTTGCCGAGGCCAAGTCGATCAGTAACTCGGGCTTCGCGTTGCTCAAGGAAGGCAAGAACATTGAAGCACGAACCAGGCAGTCGGAGGCCAAGGTGAAGATCGACGAGATCAAAGCCCTGATTGAAGAACCAACGCTTTGGTACGAAGAAGCCGACATGGGCGATTGGTCGATCCCGGCCGAATACGTGGCGATGAACAAGCTCTACGGCAAGTTGTCGACTCTTCTGAAGACGATCCGAATGCAAGGCGGCAGGTAGTCGATACCGATGCTCCTCGGCTACCACACCAACAGCTTGCAGAACCACCGCTTCGACGAAGCGCTGACGTTGCTGTCTCGCCACGGCTACCAGGCTGTGGCGATCACGCCGGACACGTGTCATCTCGATCCCGAGTCGACCAGCGATACCGATCTAGCTGCCGTTGCGCTGCGTCTTCGGGAGCTTGGGTTGACGCCAATCATGGAGACAGGCGCACGTTTCCTGCTCGATGCGAACACCAAGCACGAGCCGACTCTGATGACGCGGGATTCTGCGCTTCGTGAGCAACGCGTCGCCTTCTACCGGCGCGTCGCAGCGATGGGCAAGCAGCTCGGCGCCGAGGTCGTGTCGTTCTGGGCGGGTATCGATCGTGCGCCTGGGCCCGACAGCGAGGCTTGGATGCTCGAGGGTATTTCGATGACCTGCGCGGTGATCCGCGAGCACGGACTCGTTCCCTCGCTCGAGCCGGAGCCGGGAATGGCCTTGGAGACGTTCGCCGATTATGAGCGCGTTCGGGCCGCTCTGGGGGCCGATGCTCCTCAGCTAACCTTAGACATCGGACACCTTTACGCGGTCTGGGAGGGTGAGCCAGCGGAGATTGTGGCCCGAGCTGCACCGTTTATGGCGCAGGTTCACCTTGAAGATCACCGTCGCGGAGTGCACGAACACCTGCTTCCAGGCGATGGTGAGGTCGATTTCGAAGTGGTCTTAAAAGCCCTTGAGGATTCTGGTTACAGCGGTTCTGTGTGTTTCGAATTGTCTCGCCAGAGCCACTGCGCGCCGACTGCTGTGGCGACGTGCCAAGAGCTTTGGACTCGATTCCTGCCAACATCGCGTCGTTGAACACTTCGCGTTCGGGCCTACTCTACCGAGCCTATCGCAGCCCCAGGCTGCCGATCGAAACGCTAACCGTATGAGACTCTGCCCCTCCGTCGAAGGCTCTGCCTCCCCGCTGATTACTCATCGGATTGGCACCGATGTCTGTCTTGCTCGGCAAGCGACGAACTTCCACAAGTGCCATCGCTGTGTCTATCGCGGCCAGGCCGCCGACTGGGTGCCTGATGAACCTCAAGGCGGCGTGGGCATGTCGGCGAATGTTGTCATCCCGCGGCCGGATCCGAAGCCGTCGAGCGTCACGGCAATTGGCTAGCAGCTGACGCTGGTCGGGTGCCGCGCCTGC
>CALCZA010000013.1 GCA_937906475.1 uncultured bacterium | reverse complement strand
GTATCAACAAAGACCTTCAAGGTGCGGCGACCATAAAGCCTGCGGATGACTGTTCGCCAGCAAGCCGCGCCGGATACCGTCCGAACTCCAACCCTCGAACGATAAATCTCATGCGCAAGCTCCAAGCCCTACTCGTCCCCGTTCTCGCCCTATCCGCCTGCGCCGCGCCCACCGGCCACCGCGTGTTGACGCAAGGCAACGGCAAGTTAGTCATCCTAGATCGTCAAAACGAAATCGAATGGCAGATGCCATGGGGCGGTATCCACGACCTCCACGTGCTGCCGTCGGGCAACATCATGGTGCAGCGAGGCTCGGCCGAGGTAGTGGAGATCGATCGCGAGACCAAGCAAGTCGTCTGGCAGTACGATTCGCGCACCCAAAACGGCAACCAGGGCAAACGAGTCGAGGTGCACGCATTCCAGCCGCTACCCAAAGGCCTTCTCATGATTGCCGAAAGCGGCCCAGCCAGAATCATCGAAGTCGATCGCAACGGAATCCTCCTCAGCGAGACCAAGCTGCAAGTCGACCGTCCGCACCCACACACAGACACCCGACTCGTCCGCAAAATCGCGAACGACCGGTATCTGGTGTGCCATGAGGGGGACGGTGTGGTGCGCGAATATGAGCAAGGCACTGGCCGGATCGTTTGGGAATACGACGTCCCCATGTTTGAACGCAAATCAAAGGGTGGTCACGGACTCGAGGCTTTCGGCGACAAGTGCTTCTGCGCGCTACGACTCGCCAATGACAACACCCTGATCGCGACGGGCAATGGTCACAGCGTCATTGAGGTGACGCCAACCGGTGAGGTCGTTTGGCAGGTGACTCAGGATGAACTCAATGGCATTCGCTTGGCGTGGGTAACGACGCTCGAAGTGCTCGACAACGGCAACGTCGTCATTGGCAATTGCCACGCGGGCAAGGGGCAGCCATTGCTGGTTGAAGTCGAACGAGACACAAAGCGTGTCGTGTGGCAGTTGGATGAGTTCGACCTATTAGGCAACTCGGTGCCAAACTCGGTGCTGCTAGATGCCGCCAACAGCACTCGTTGATTGGGGCAAACCGGAGAAAACGACAACTCCAACGGTACGCGAGAGCACGTTGCAAACGTCGCCTTCGGGCAGCAATAAGACCATCGAACAAGCCACTTCTACGCCTCGGCGATGGCATGGATCACGAAGCACCGCAGCGGATGTTCGCCATCGACATGCCAACGTGTCCGTGCTGCGCGTTGGTCAGCGCTTTTTGCCGGTGAGTTGCAGCGCGACTTCAGAAAACCCTGCTAGTCCAGGGTGCTTCGTTCCCGGACGGCGTTGCAGGATTTGAATCTCGACAGAGCGGATAGCGCGGCTACTGCCGAAGTCGATCACGGTGGCTGCGAGCGGGTCCTTTGGACAGCTCACCTCGGTTCGTCGCCGGTTGATGGTGACTGCGACGCGCTGGACCTGATCGTAATGCCCAGCATTGAGCATGTTGGAGTTGGCCGGATACAGAACGATACGATTCGCTCGAACGGGCTTGCGCCATCGCAACTCAAGCTTTGGGTCCTTGGCCTCAGCTGCACAGACCCAGGCGGTAGCGTGCAGGCCATCGAGTGCTGCACGGGCAGCGTGACCTGCCGCGGAGCTGGACGCAGCAATCATGACAGACTTCTCGTCCAGCGCGTTGGTTGCCATCTGCTCGAGATTGCCCTGCATCCAGCGCTCGACATCGTGGTCCGCATGGATTTCGAGCGCGGCAGATCTAAGCCTGGTGCCATCTTCGAGCTCGACGATAGCGCTCAGTTTGCGTAGGCCGGCGGCAGGAAAACGGTGTCCTGCGAGGAAGCTCTCGGAGGTCCAAGCTTGCTTGGGGTCACCGTCCAGAGTCGCGATCGGCTTGCCGTTGAGAAGATACTCCACTCGGCGAATTCGTAAATTATCGACGCCAACATTCTTGTCGAAGCCCGCAATCCACATGGAGCAATCCACGCGGCCGGTTGCCGCGAGTTGCACGTCACCTTTGCTGGTCCAGACTTCTCGTTTACGAGTGGCTATGCCGGTGACGGGTCCGGTGGCACGGGTCAGGAATAGCAACCCGAAGCAAGTCTCGTCGAATCGACCCCAATCGCCATTCTCGGATTGTTGGCCGACTAACCACTGCGCTCCGGCTCGATACCAGGGAGTCCCCCCGATCTCCTTGAGATCTAAGAGCGCGCCGACGCGTTCGACGCCGTACAGGTAGTAGTATGTGGTGCTGGGATAGCCAGGGTTCGTAGAGACGGTGAAGTTGTCGTCCAGCCAACGCAGTGCCTGGCGCTTAGATCGATGCAGGGCGCTGAGTGTTTTGCCGCCAAGTTTGTCGGGGCATAAGCGGTTTGCGAGCGCCAAGACACAGAGTCCGGCAGTCGTCATGGAACCTGACTCGGCATATGTGCGCCCGCCTGGGAAATAGGTGTAGCCACCCATTTGTTCTTCACCCTTGGTGCCAACTTTGCTGCGTCGTTGACCACTGGCTTTGAGGAATGGTTGGTGAAGGATGGTCTTGTTGACTATCCGGCGCCATATCGCTGAGTCGATCGAGATTCCAAGCTGGGCAGCACCGAAGAAACCGAGGGCTGCGAATTGTGTATTGGAAAGGTCTACAGCGCCAGAGGGGTAGGCCCAGCCTCCGGGTTCCGTCCGACTTTCGAGTGAGATCAGTTTCTCCGTCAGGCGGCGAGCCCAATCGCGGTGTTCTTTGGTCTTGGAGCCGACGCTGGCCATCGCCAGCAGTTGGCAGCCAAAGGAGTAGACCTTGCTGGGATCTTTGGCGGCCAAGAATCGCAAGGCGGCTTGGATCGATGGATGTTCTGGCGGCAGTCCGGATTTGGCCAATGCGTAGACTGCCAACGCGGTAGGACCATTGCGGTAGGCATCGATCGAATAGCTCCAAGACCCATCACGATTTTGCTGGCGGAGGATGTTCTGGACGCTGCGATCGATAGCAGTGTTGATCTTGGGCTGAAGGGTGCCCAGGGATGAGTAAGTCTTCTTGGGGACCGCGGTGAAAGTAGGACCTTCAGCTGCCGGTGAGTTTTTGCGTTCTTTGCGAAAGATCGCTTGGATGCGGCGGGCAGACAAATCCGAGTCGTAGACGCGGAGTGTCTGAAGCGCGCCCTGCATCTTGTGGGCTTCGTTGCGATCCTGATAGGCACCCGCGACAAACATGTGGGTGTCGGCATAGAAAATCGGGCCTTGCTGATCTTCTGTTTCGGCAGCCAATCTGCCATCGACATAGAGCCTTAGCTTGGCACCGTCATAAGTACCAACGACATGGTAGAACCGGCCCAGGATGAATGGTGAATCGGCGGTGAGGTAGGTCAACCGGCGCTTCTTCTGGCTGCTTAAGGCGAAGAAGAACTTCCGCTCGCGAAATCCAAGCAACCAACCACGTTCATCCTCGCCGTTGTCTTCTAGCGCACCGAGAATCCCACCCCATTTTTGCGGCAGGTCGATGGCGACCCACGCTTCGACGGAGAGGGATTCGCTTGGCAGTTGGGCGCTCTGCATCTTGCCGCTTGCAGATGCAATGGGATCGCTGGAACGACGGAGTAGGCATTGACCAGGGCCGGTACCGTAAAACACTGGCTCATTGCCGACCTGCAGTCGCAAGGGACCGCGAGTTGGTCGAATGCTGCCACCTTCGACTTGGGTCTCATCCAGGCACCATTCAAAGACCGGGCGACCTTGGCCTACAAGGCCGGCAACAAGCACCGCCAGGACGAGCAGTATCCGGATCATGTGCGTGAGTATCGCGTGCTGGAAAGCCTGGGGCAATTGGCTACGCCCACGATAGTCCCGCCAATTCAGCTAAGG
>CALCZA010000012.1 GCA_937906475.1 uncultured bacterium | reverse complement strand
GGGCTTGCTGTGCTTTGACGCTCGTGCCGTCGTGGAACCGCGACTCCGCCGAGTCTCTCTGAGAGCTCTCGCGCCTGGTTGACACCTCGTGGGCAGCTTTGGCTTCGAGGTCGACGATCATCTCCATCGCCGGTGGGGTCGCACTGCCGCTCGAAATTGATTCGTGCAGGCCCTGGTTTTGACCCAGCCGCCGAAGGTGGTGAGTAGGAACCTCAGGGGGGAGTTGTCGGCTATTGGGCCGAATCATCGGCTTCCAAGCGGTCGACGTAACTCGTGCTACTGGAACGCGATTCCATTTTCGGACACCACGACACCATGCACCAACGCCCTACTTCGGCAACTCTGCCACACGCCACTCATGAACTGATGAGTTACGGTAGAAGTCGGCCTCGTTGCAGAGGAACACGCAGACGCGAACTCCCCGCAAGAACTCCCTTTCCTCGCCCGCCAGCAGCTGCAAGACTTTGGGGCCGCCGGAGCCGGCGGCCAGCCGCTTGGGTTTGATGCGTGTGTACTTTGCCACGTGTGACGGAAGCGCAGATCCGGGTGAGTTCTTCCCGCAGCCCATGTGGGGAACATACCCAAAGCTGTCGCTGACGATGAGGATGGGAGACCCGGCCGCCGATCCCCACACTGGTTTGCGATCGCGCCCCAACACACTCTGCGAGGGATACTCGCGATCGGGCGTCAACGTGAACCGAGGCAGGATTGCGTATGTGTCGGCCTTCGTGAACACCTGATCGATCGTCGGCTCGAAGTTGTATCGCCGCAGCCGGTCTGCGATGGCTCGAGCCGCGATGTCAATCCCGTCGATAGCAGGATGCACATCCTTGCAGTCATGGAATACACGCATGCCGTTGGCCGATGCTGCTCGGAGTGCGGGTAGGAGGTCGATTACTTCGATGTCTTCTCTCAGCATCATCCCGAGCAACACCACGCGCGCAGGATCCAAGACGCCGTCGTCCGGTGGAGTCTCCAGGAACAGCGGGGCGTTGACGTGGCTGCGCGTCGGGAACGGAGCCACGATCAGATCGATGCCCCGGTTTCGCAGCTGGTCGCGCAGCGAGCGAAGCACGGTGAGTTGTGGGACCGGCCATCGACTTCCAACGCGGCGGGGGCGCAAATTATAGGCGTTAGCCAGGATCACGTGTTCGCTGAGTTTCAGCAGCTCGGGCTTCACCGCGGACACGCGTTGCGAGAGTGAGTCAACAAATGGCTTGGCTTCTGCGCACCAGGATTCGAAACCGCCATGCTTTACGAGTAGCGACTCCCATCGAGTCAGATCCTGTGCCATCAAGCTCGGGCGATCGGCCGGTGGCGTCCTCCATCTATAAGGTTCGAATGCGACCAGTTCGCCGGTGTCTTCCAGTCGAAGATCAGTCGCTGCATAGCGGTCGAGGTCAAAGCGATCCGTCGTATCCGCACGTTGGATGCTTCTGATATCATCCGGCATGGCTGGCCACACAATGAGCCTAGCGTGTAGCGGAAGGCCGACAGCGGGTCGCACATCGACGAAACGGCGGTCCTGGAACGCGAGGCTCATGAGCTGGAGTTCCTGGCCCGGTCGCAGGCCCGGTTGTTCACTCTTAATCACACGCGCGATCGACACTTCGACGCAGTCGTCGTAGTCACTCGTGGCCGGGTGGGGCGTGCGCGAGGTCTTGAGCACTGTCAGGACCGTGCGCTGGCCGGGTAGCGTCTCGACCTTGCGGAGAAACTCGTGGCTGCGCAGTTGACCAACTTCGACCCGGTTGGCGGCCAGTTGGCCCTCGAGTTCCGTAATGCGCTTCGCCAAGGCGGATCCGGACGCAGTCCCTCTCTCACATGCGGTGAACGCGGCGGCAAGCACCGCGAGAACTGTGGCTACTATTCGCCTCGACATGCCTTCTACGCTAACTCCCCCACAATCACTTGTGAAGGGCGCGCCTATACCGCCTCGAGGGCCTGAATCTGAGGCT
>CALCZA010000011.1 GCA_937906475.1 uncultured bacterium | reverse complement strand
CGCGCCGACCGCCGGCACCACCGCCGCCACCGCCGCCGCCGCCGCCGCCGCCGCCGTAGCCGCCGCCGCCGCCACTACGTGGCTTGCGTTCTTCGGCTTCGTTGACCCGCACGTTGCGGCCGTCGATCTCTTGGCCGTCTAGGGCTTGGATCGCATTGGCGGCTTCGTCGGGCGAACCCATTTCTACGAAGCCGAAGCCGCGCGAGCGGCCGGTTTCGCGATCAGAAAGGATGGTGACACTGGCCGGCTTGAAGCCGGCTTGCTCAAAAGCGTCAGCAATCGTGTCTTCGGTCGAGTTGAAAGAGAGATTGCCAACAAACAAACGGTTACCCATAACTTCGCTCCGGACCCGATTTTCACGCAGCTCATGCGGCCGAGTACACGACGGCTTGTCGTGTTCCCTCGCATGGCAGACGGTAAGGAAACCTCAACGAGAGGTGCCCCAGCCGGTGGCACCGAGTGAGCGGGCGATGTGCGGGTCCTTCCAGTCACTGTTTCATCCGGAGGCGTCGACTGGGCCGCATTCCAGGCGCGGAACGCTACCCGCGCCGGCTGCCCAGAACAACGATTCCGGAGGCAATGTTGCCCGATTGCCGGGTTTGCGAGGCGATTTCAACACCCCTCATCCTGCAACATCTTGCAGTTACCCTAGCCGGCGACCTGACAAGAGACCGACCTGAAGCCTTCCGGACGGCAGGCCGCATGGCGCTCTGCCCCGGGTGGGAACCCATCTTACGCCTCCCTACCGGGAAGCCGCTTGGGTGACGCCTCCCCTACCGGGAAGCCGCTTGAGCAACGCCTCCCCTACCGGGAAGCCGCTTGACGCATCAGACGCAGATGCCGAAATCCGACCAACTTCTTCGAGGTCTCGTCCCAGAGACGCAGGTTGACCGAGCGAAAACTCGACCAAAACGTCATCGGCGTAACTGAGGAAAACAGTTCGCTCGAGGTGTGACAGCGCTGGAGGTGGTAGTTCGGGATGCGGGGGCTGAGGTGATGGATGTGGTGGAATCCGATGTTGCCTGAGAACCACTGCAGGATCTTCGGCAGGCGCAGGAACGAACTGCCCTTGAGTCCAGCGACCGTGTAATCCCAGTTCTCGGTGCGCTCCCAGTAAGCATCCTCGTACTGGTGCTGCATGTAGAACAACCAGACGCCGCCGGTTCCGGCAACGGCCATCATGATGCACTGCAGGATCAGGTAGTCCGCGAACCCGAAGACTGAACCCATCACGCACATCACCACAAACAGCGAGATGTTGGTATTGCGCACAGAGCGGACCTCGCGGTCCGGGGCGCCTTTGCGAGAGAACCGATGAATCCCCAGAAAGAGCACGATCGGCGCAATCACGAACAACACAATCGGGTTGCGGGCAATGCGATAAGCGACCTTCCGCCAGCGCGAGGACTCAAGGTACTCCTGCACCGTCATGGTCCACACATCGCCAACACCGCGGCGATCGAGGTCGCCGGTGGCACCGTGGTGGATCGAGTGCTCGCCGCGCCAATGGCGATACGGCGTGAACGTCAGTAGACCGCAGAAGCCGCCGACCATGTCGTTCGCCAACTTAGAAGCGAAGAACGAACCGTGCGTTGCGTCGTGACAGATGATGAACAGGCGCACCTGCAAGCCAGCGCCTAGAATGATCAGCGGAACCGCCAACCACCAGCTGTATTGGATGGCGAAATACAGTGCCACCCAGACACTCGCGTATAGCGAGAACGTCGACACGAACTGCCATGTGCCTCGCCAAACACTCGGAGTCTGGAACGGCTCTACGAGCGGTCGCCAATCTTCGATGGTGTAGGAAACCTCCCCGCTCTTCACGGCTTGTGAATCGGGAGGCGATAGGCGATCGGCGGCCTCAAGCAGGCACGCCTCACCGCCATTCTGGGGTTTGGTATCGGTCATAAAATGGCCGCTGAGCTTATCTAAACCGGGTGGTTTCGAAATCGCGGACTGGGGGTATCTGGGCCGGGAGGATATCGCCAAAGGCCGGCGATTGGCACGAGGAACATCGCACCATGTGAGAGTTCATCAAGTTCGCGGAGAAACTGCGACATGGACCACCGGCGGCCGCATCCCAATGGGGCACACCAACTTTCGCGCTCCACAGCCTCCGCGAAGAACCTTGAATCACATAGCAGCGGGCGGGCCTCACGGACAAGCACCCGCGGTGGCTTCAGCAACACCGCCCGCACGGTTGCCGGCCAACCCTACCAACAAGGGGCCGATTCGCGGCTTGCCCTGGTTGAACTCTACCTACTACTTGGTAGGCTACCCACCCGTGAGTGAGCGCAAGCAACAGATCCTGGCGACGGCCGCCGACATCCTCGAGCACAAGAGCTTCGCGGCGTTCAGCTACCAGGACCTCGCGGATCGCCTCGGCATCCGCAAGGCGAGCATCCACCACCACTTCAAGAGCAAGGACGAGCTCGGCATCGCACTGCTGAAGTTCTTCCAAGCGCGCGGCGACGCCCTGATGGCAGGCACACTCGCAGACGCCAAGTCGCCCGGCGCAGCGCTACAAATGATCTTCGAGATGTGCGAACAGGTCATGTTCGACGGGGAAGCCAAGGTTTGGCCATCGTGCGCGTTCGAAGTCGATGCCAAGAACCTATCCCCCGCGATGATCGGCATACTTCGAGAATCGACCGAGTCGTTTCAGCAGCAGCTAGCCAACTTGCTGGAAGCCGCCCGCACCGGAGGCGAGATCACCTTCCTCGGTGAAGTGATGGACCAGGCCGCGACGCTCGTTTCCGCCCTGCAAGGTGCCCGCACCGCCGAGCCCATCATGGGCCGCGAGCACTTCCGCGGCGTCGTCCGCCAACTGAGCCGCAGCCTCGGCATGCAGGCCTAGCTCGGGCCCAAAGAAGCACTCGAGATCGCAGACTCAGCCGGCTAACCATACTTCGCGACCACAGGGATCACGATCAAGGTGGCTAAGGAACTCAGCGTCCAGATCGAACCGCGCTAGTGAACGCGCACGTTCTTCACCGGCGAACGGGTCACGTTGCCGGCCGCATCCACGGCTTCGATCGACAACTGCAGGTTGCTGCCCTTGGCGGCCTTGCTTGTGGCCCGCCAAAGATATTCGCCGTACCACTGCATCGGCATGCTGGTCTTGCTGGTGCCATCGTCGACATGCAGCACGACCTTCTGCCAATCGTGCGGCATAGATGGGCTCTTGCGATCGTGCACCCGAACCCGAACCAGCACCCCACCATCAATCGGTTGCGCACCGATGGTGCCGACGAACGGCGCGGCGGTGTCCTTGGCGATGCTCTTGCCGAAGAAGATCTTGTCGGCCTCGGCGTTCTTGACCTCGCCCTCAGCATGCACGCAGTCCATGCGGTGGTCGCCGTTGAGATCGGCAATCGCCAATCCCAAGGTCGCACGGGTGCGTTCGCCATCGAACACCGGTGCGCCCGCTGCGAAATGCCCCTCGCCGTCATTGACCAACAGACGTTCGACGCCATTGAGCGATGCAATCAAGAAGTCGGCATCGCCGTCGGAGTCATAGTCGAGGAACGCGATCATGTTGTCGTCGGAGCGCGGATTGTCTGCTTCGGGCCAGACCACGCTGGTCGCATCGACAAAGCCACCCTTGCCGTCGGCTCGGAACAAGTGCTCAGAGAAGCGACGCGGACCCGCTCCGTCATTGATCGTCACGAGGTCGAGATAGCCATCGCCATCGACGTCCATCGGCTCGAACTCATAGTTGTTGGTGAACTGCGGCAAACGCTCCGCCGAGACATCGATGAACTTGCCGTTGCCGTCGTTGTGAAACAGGAACGAGCCCGACGACTTTTTGCTACTGACCAGGAGATCCAGGTCGAAGTCGTTGTCGACATCCACGAACTCCAACTCCCAGCAGAAGCGAACCTTCACATCGGGAATGGCCTCATCGGTTACGTCGGTAAACTTGCCGCCGTCATTGCGCCACAGACGCTGCCGCGCCCCTTCATTGCGCATCGGCGATCCCGGGCCCCAATCGGCAAGCACCAGATCGAGGTCGCCATCGCCGTCGTAGTCACCAAACTCAATGTCGCCAACCGACAGCAGCATCGCTGGCAAGTTAGTCGAGGTCGCATCCAGGAAGGCTCCCTTGCCCTTGCCCAGGTAAAGCCTGCTCTGCGTCTGGAACGTCGTGCCAACGAACAGATCCACAATGCCGTCGCCGTTAACATCGCGCGCCTTGACCACTCGCGCAAAGAACGTCGCATCACCAAACACCTGCTTGGTGATCTCCGGCCACGGGCCACTCACTCGATTGCTAAAAACGCGCGTCGGCACAGCTGTGCCCGGCTTGTCGTAGTCGCCACCATTGGCGAACAACACGTCGACGCGGCCATCGCCATCGATGTCGGCCAACTCGACCTTATTGGTCCACTCCGCCGTCTCGCCAATGGTCTCGGCGGTCACGTCGTGCCACAGATCCTTCGGCAACGTAAGCGTTGCCTGCCACTGTGGACGCCGACGACGCTGCTGCTTCGGATTCGGCGATTGCGCAAACGCACTCGCAGCCATCGACAGCAACACGGCAAACGAAACAACATGGACACGGCGCATAGCGGCGGACTGTAGCAGGACGCTGCCTGGCAATCAGCCGGTCAGACGCAGCCAATAGCTAGCAAGCTGCGAAATGACATCGCCGTTGCGCGGCGCTGCTAGGCCTAGCGATTGGCCACGGGGAAACTGCAGATGGCCGCCACGCGACATGACGCTGACGTGCAACTTGCCGAACGGAGCGTCGGCAATAGACGGCAGCACCAAGCCCAACGGAATGATTGGATCATTGCGTGCCAACAACATCACCGTGGCGACCGACAAGTCGGCGATCACGTTGGCCGCAGACTGGGTGCGATAGAAGTCTTCGGGCGAGTCGAAGCCGTATAGTGAATCGCAAGATGGCCGCCCAGCGAGAAGCCAAGCACGAAGATGTTCTTGAACCGGCGCAGCACCGAAGCCTTACAGACCGCTCGCAAGTCTTCTACCTGCGCCACCTGGTAGAACCCGCCGCCTCGCCGATCAGCACCGCGCAGATCTATCGCCAAGGTCGCAAAGCCGGCTTTGTGTAACGACGCGGTGGCGCGCTTGATGTAGCCCGCCTGACGATTGCCGCCGAGTCCGTGCGCTAGAATGACGACCGAATCGCTATCCAAGCGATCGCTAAACGTGCCGTGCAGCAGAGTCGGGCCAAACTGTTCATCGACCACGCTAATGCCGACATCCTGGCGCACGGGAAGCTCGGGCGACGACAACCACCCGTGCGCAACGAACGCGTTCTGGCGGCATCCGACCGCCGCTCGCCGGGAAGCCGGCGTCAATGTGTCGCCACACCGACAGGTAGGCGATCGCATCAGGACCAAGGGCGAACTGCCGGCAAACCAACACCCAAGAGCAGATCTACCGCAGCGCAGTAATTCCGGCGGTGCGTTGCTCCCCATTACGACAGACCGCCAATCGCCGACGTCACGCCAGCCGCATCCATGATCACATCGCTAGGTCAAACCCAGCACCAGCGACGACCTTGCCGTGGATGAGCAACGTCGCAATCGGTCCGTGCACGCCGTCGTCGGTGAAGTTCATCGCACCTGCAACCCCGGCGATTCCGTCAAACACGTCCGCCGCTTCGCGCGCGAGTCAGTAGCACATCCTGCCGCCATTGCTGTGCCCGACGACGAAGACGCGGTCCGAGTTGATCGGCACCTTCTTCTGGCTTCTGGATGTTGACGACCACGTTCTTGAAGAAGTCGACGTCAGCGATCTTGTTGCGCGACGCGTTGACATCGGTGTCACCCGAGTTCCACGTCAGCATCTTCTTCGACAGGCGGCCCGCAGCATCCGAGTAGACAATACGCGAGTCGCCACAAACGCCTGATGCTTGCGGGCGGCCCTGACAGCAGCGAAGCCGCTAGACCAGCTCACCTACCTGCACAAACTCACTACGGCATGAACCGCGATATCGGCTCAGGCG
>CALCZA010000010.1 GCA_937906475.1 uncultured bacterium | reverse complement strand
CCGGGTTTCTCGCCGGGTTTCTCGCCTTCCTGACCCTTGGGCTTGCCGTCTTGGCCGGGCTCCTCGCCTTCCTGCGGTTGCTGCACGAAGTCGGGGTTCTGGTTCTCGCGGCGTTGCTGACCGCTTTGGCCTTGCTGCGGTTGGCCTTGCTGGGGCTGGCCATCCTGCGATTGCTGTTGACCCTTCTGGTCCTCGCTCTGCTCGCCACTGGGCTGGCCTTGGCCGCCCTGGTTCTTCATGTCGTTGAGCTTTTCGATCAGCTTCTCGATGCCATCTTGCACCGTGGCGCTGCTCTCAGCGGCCTTCTCGAGCAACTCCTTTGGCTTGTTGCGCTGCTGGCCTTTGCGGCCGGACTCGCTCAGTAGGTCGTCGATCTCCTTGAGTTGGCGATCGATAGCGGCGGCGATCTCCTTGATCTCTTTACTCGGGTCGCTGCCGCCCATTTGGGCCGACAGTTGCGATACCGGCATCAGGGCCGCGAGGAACCAGAACGTGATGTGCGTTGGTTTGATCATGGTGATTCCTTAGCGGCCTGAGCCGCCCTCCTCTGCTTCGCCGCCACCTTGGGCATTCATGGCTTCTTCAACGCCAGCTTTGATGTGCTCGAACAGTTTGGTGATCTCGTTGTGGCGGTGGGCGAGTCGCTGGATCATGGCAACCTCGGCTTCACTAATAGACTCGTCACCGCGCACCTCGACCAGCATCTTGAGGTTCTGCATGGCTTCCTTGGTGTCACCACCGAGGCTCTTCAGCATCTCCAGATCCGCGACCAGCGAGACCAGCATCTTGCGTTGCTCGCTGAACTTGTTCTGGCTCTTCTGCTGCTGTTCCTGCTGTTCTTGTTCCTGCTTTTCCTTGCGCTCTTCTTCACGGCGCTTCATCTCGCGATCGAGCGCCTCAAGCAGTTGCACGGAGCGACGCTCGACGTCGTCCTGCAGCAGCGTCGTGAACGAACCTACGTCCGGGGCACGGCCAGCGAGGCGTCGGGCTATTTCGCGCAGGTCTTCGAGGTTTGCACTGAGCACCGACCGGTAGACGAGGTTGCCCTCTTCGGTCAGCGCCGTGACCAAGAACTCAATCTTGCCGGCGAGTGATTGCTCCTCTTCCCCGAGGCCGTTGACCTTGCGGCGAACGGGTCGCGACAGGCGGCCATCCTTGCTCGACTTTTGGATCTGCTTGGTTGCTTCGGTGATCGGGCGCTGCTTCTCCAAGAACGCTGTTAGCTCGTCCTTCATGCGGAACAGCAACTCTTCTTGGCGAAGGTCTTGGTAGCGATCCTTCTCCTCTTGCAGTTCGTCAGTGGCTTCCTCGAGTTTCTCGCGCGCCTTCTCTTGTTGGCGCTCGGTCTCCTCGGTGTCGCCCTCTTCCATCGCGCGCTGTGCCTTACGCGATGCGTCGGCCGCCTCTTGCGCGGCGCGCTCGGCCTTCTTGTTCTGGCGCTTCTTCAGTTCCTCGGCGAGCTTGATGATGTCATCAGTCAGTTCCTCTTGGGCCTTGGCTTGCTTGGCTAGTTGGTCCTTCTGCTCCGGCGACATGTCGCGGTTTTCTTGCAGTGCGTCCATCGCCTTCTGCATCTGCTCGGCCGCCTGCTCCTGCTGCTGCGCGGCGCTAGCTTGCTGGCCCTTCTGCAGTTGGCTCTGGGCCTTCTGCATGCTCTTTTGCGCTTGGTCTAGTGCCTTCTGCGCGGCCTGCTGCTGCTTCTGGTTGATGTCGCCCTTCTCGCCGGCTTGCTGCATCTGCTGCTCGGCCGCCTGCGCTTGCTGTGCGAGTTGCTCTTGGCGCTGCTGGGCAGCGTCCAATTCGGCTTCGTTGTTCTCGGCGGCGTCCTTCAGTGCCTTCTCGATCGCTTCCTTGGCGGCTTCGAGTGATTGCCGGGATTCGCTGGCCGCGGGCTTCGCTTCGGACGGTTCGTCAGTGGCACGAGCGTCTTCGACCTTCTTGGCAACGTCGCGAAGGGCCTTGGCCGCCTGGTCGAGTTCCGTCTGTGCTGTTTGCTCCGCATCCTCCTGGATGGGGGCGTTGGCAAGTTCTTGCGCAGCAGCACGTGCGTCAGCCGCCATCTTGGCTGCGTTGCGGGCTGCGTCCGGGTTCTCTTGGCGGTGCTTCGAACGGGCTTGGTCGAGTGCCGACAACGCCTTGCTGACAAGTTCGTCAGCCTTCTCGGTGTCGCCTTCGTCGAGCGCTTTCTTGGCGTCGGCCAGTTGCTTGCCAGCGTCGGCAACGGCGTCTGCTGATTGCTTGCCCTTCTCTTTGGCCGAGGGTTCCGGGGCATTCTTCTTCAGGCGTTCGGACAGATCCTTAGCGGCGTTGCTGAGCTTGTCGCTGTTGTTGCCGTTTTGTTGTTTGGCTTCGCCGTTGCGTTGCTCGCTGTTGGTTTCGGCGTGCTTGCCAACGTCCTTAAGTGCCTGCTGGCCCGCTTCACTGTTGACGTCTTGCGCGGCCTTCGATTCGGTGCGCACCTTGTCCCACTCGGGGTCGCGGTCTTTGAACTCGCCGGGACTGTTTGGCAGCTTGGGTGCCGTTTCGAGCAAACGGTCTAGTCGATCGCGCGCTTGCTGTAGCGACTGCGCATCTTGCGCATCCGCGGCGGCCTGCATTTCCTTGCCGGCTTTGCCTAGTTGCTGTTGTTGCTTCTGGTCGCGCAAGTCGCGTTGCAGTTGGCGCACTTGTTCGCTCAGGTCCCCGAGGTCAAACGCTTGCGTCTTGGCTTCGGGCGTGCGTCCTGATGCTTCGTCTTCGAGCCCGGCCTCCAGTCGCTCTTGGGCCTCCAGTAGTTCCTTGATGCGCGACAACGAACTTTCTAAGAACGGCCGGCGGGTGCCGGCTTGCAGAGCGTTGCGATCTGCTTCACGTTGCTCTGCATCGCGCATCTCGGCAAGCGTGTCGGCGAGCTCTTGCTCGGCCGGCGACAGCTCGCTGTCCATCGTCTTCTGCGCTTCGTCGATTAGTTCGCTTTGGCGGCGCTCAAGTTCGGCAGCTGTTTTGACCTGCTCGGTGACGGCTTTCATCTCGTCGTCGATGTTTTCGATCGACTTGCGGGCGAGCAGGATGTTGAGCAACCGTTCGAGGTCGGAGACCACGTCGCGTTGCTTGCGCAAGGCCTCGGTGAACGCCGTGGCTTCGAGGTCTTCACGGATCGTCGCAACATCGTTGAGCACACCAGAGCGCTCGAGATGGGCGAGTCCTTCCTTCAAGTAATCGACCTGCTCTTGCTTTTGCTCACGCTGGTAGCGCGTCATCAACCGCAGCATCAACTTCTTGAGACGCTCTGCCTTCTGCATGATCTCGTCTTGATCACGACGCAGGCGCTCGATGGTCTGTTGGTCAGTTCCTTGGCCGCCAGATCCTTGATTGGTTGGCTCTTGTGCCAGTGCACCATCGATAGGCAGCACAAATGCTAGCAGCGTCAACGACAGGGCCGCCTTCGCTGCTTTCAGTCTGCGTGTCATGGAGTTGATGGTTGTGCGGTTGGTATGCATCACTTGCCCTTCACCTGTTCGGTGCGATTCTGCAGGTCACGTTGGCGGTCACGGAGTGCCCGAACTTCCTGCACAAGGTCTTGGTAGTCGTTCCATTCCTCAAGGCGCAGCAATAACTGCTTGAGGACTTGTTCGATGTGTTGTTGCTGGGCCTGTGCCTTCATCAGCAACGGCGTACGGTCGTTTTGCCCACGGGCTACTTGTGCCTGCGCCAGCAGGCTTTGCACCTTCGGTACGTTATCCTGTGCGAGTTGATCGGTCATGTCGATCATCTGCAGGATGGGGTCGAGAGTAGCCTCCATGGCGCCGAGTGTTCCCGCCTTACGTCGCGACGTCAGGTCCCGATAGAAGGTCGGATCGAGCGCCACGGGCTCAGTAAGATTTGCCGAGTGTTCGCGGAATAACTCAATCACTGTGACCGCGTGTTGGCTGGTCTCAAGCCGGTTCCACAGGTGTAGATCAAAGGCGCGCATTAGGCCTCGGTGCATCCGGTTCACCGACGTGGCGATGCGGCCCTGACCGACTTCGATGCCAGTCAGGATCTGCGCGACTTCATTGTTGCTGACTGCATCGGTCTCTTCTTCGCGGCTGATCAGGTCGTTGAGGCGGTTGCGACGATCCGTTTGGATGCTGTCGGCGGACGTGACCTCTTCGCGCAAGCGACGGAACGACTTGGCGATCAACGCGGCGAGTTCGGGCGGGTCGACGATCTGCACGATGCGACGCGGCAGGGTTGCCGTGCCGGTTTCTGGTACCTTGTTGTCGAGCAGGGTGATTTGCACGAACAGGCCATCGCCATTGGACTCGCCACCAAGCAGTTCGTTGACTTCGAACAACTCTGTTGGCAAGAACTTCAATGGCGGCGTCTGGTCCGCTGGCAGTAGTGCGCGAGTTAGGATTTCCTCGCCACCACGTTCAATCGTCAACTGCACGTCGGTCAAGCCGAAATCATCGCGCGCTTCGACGCGCAAGCAGAGCAAGGCCGTTGGCAATAGTGCGAGCGTGTCGTCTTCGGGCAACAACCAACGAGCGACTGGCGCGTAGTCCTGCAACGCGGAGATCGGGTAGTTGCCGGGGTTGGGGTTGCGCAACCCGTTGTCGGCCAGCAGTTCAATCTGGTAGCGATCGGAGCCGGCCATCTGGAACGACACTTGGAACTCGGTTGCGGCTCCACTGTCGTCTGTGATTATGGTGGGGCTTAGGTCGACGCGGCGGCCGTCTTCGAGGAAGACCATCGTTGCCTTGCGCACCGGTGCGGTCGCGATGACCGATAGATCGACGTTGCTGCCAACGAGGGCTTCGATGGCGCCGCCAACTTGTTCGAGGCTAGCGATGCCGGTGTAAGCGGGCGGCATCACGGTCGCCATCAATGTCGCCACTTGGGCCGGGCGCACAGTGCGCACGATCACGCGACGATCGCCATAGTCGTCATCGCCGCCACGCGCGTGGAACTCCAGTGAGCCGGATAGGCGGCGGAAGACGTGGCGGAAGCGGTTGCCGGGACGGGGTGTCATCGGCACGCTGCGTTCGGAGCCGGTGGTGCCATCTTTCTTCAAAGACGACATCTGCAGGAACACTTCCTTCGGGGTAATGCCCAATGCCTGCACCGATACGTGCAGGTCGGCGCCAGCGGGCACGATGATCTCGGTTACGCCGGCGCGGTCTTCGCGTTGCAGGTCGGGGCCAGCTGGCGGCAGTTCGATAATCAGCGTGGTTTCGCGCGGGTAGTCGATCTGGAAGCCGAGGTGGCGCATCGCAAACGTCCGTGCGGTATCGGGAGCGATGACTGCACCGGTGCATATTCCTGCACACAGAATGGCGGCAAGCACCATGACTCGACTGAGCGCGCGGTTGTCGAACAGTGCGTCGAGCTTTAGCTCCTGGGTGCGTGCGGCAGTCTCGTGCCACAGCTGGTCAATCATCGCTCGCGACTGGTTGCGCAACTCGGGCGCGTCGACGCTATGTAGTTGCACCGCGCTGACCAATCGTTGGTGCAGTTCGGGGTAGGTGTGTTCGAGCCAGAGCGCGAGATCGATTTCCGTGAACTTTTTGCTCAGCGGGTAGCGAACGAAGTGCGTGATCGCGTAGATGCCGACGCCGATGGAGGCGCACAGGTGCATCAGTCGGATCGGTGTCGGCAGGCGCAGCCAGCGATCCAACACGAAGAACAATATGGCCAGCGCGGCGACCCAAAGCACAGCTTTGGAGATGCCGAACAACAGGTAGCGATTGCGCAACCGCCCAAGCTGCTTGGCAAGCAGCGGGCGTAGTTGGGAGGCTACGGGGTCAGTCGGCATCAGCGTTGGAAGATCGGCAGGTACTGCAGGGGGATCTGCATGATGAGAGTCGAGACGGCGGTGCCGAAGGCATCACCGGGGCCAACGCGGCATATCCAGCGACCGTCGCTTTGCTGGCGGTCGAGCAGCATGCGCTTGATCTTGCGGAAGTATGACTGCCACTTGGGATCGCCCGTGATGTAGTACGCCTGCACGGCGTAGTAGTGGCCGTAGTAGAAGAAGTAGTGCTCGTGCCAATCGCGGCTGAAGCCGTCGACCTGGCGGTCCATGTAGTCGAGCGCGTTGCGAATGATCGGGCTGTCATACTCACCGGCGGCATACAGCGTCGTGACGCCGGCCGCTGTCAGCGGGAACGTCGCGCGGGTGTGGTCGCGGTTCTGGTAGCGGAAACTGCCACCTTGGTCGCCGTAGCCGCCGTGGCCACTGAACCGGTAGTTGCGGTCATTGTCGCGAACGGCACTGCGGTAGACGTAGTTTTGCGCGTTACGAATCGTATTCAGAGGCACGTGGATGCCGACGTTGCGCGCCGATCGCAGAGCCAGCACTTGGCACACCGTGATTGACATGTCGGACTCGCGCGCGAACGGGCGGTAGCGCCAGCCGCCTTCGGCGTTCTGCGAGTCGACGATCAAGTCGACCGAGCGTTGTAGGACACGCTTGACGTCGTCGCGCTCGACCATGCCATAGACTTCCGCGAGGAACAGCGTCGCGAAGGCGTGGCTGTACATGCGCGTGCCATGGAGCTGAATCTGGCCGTCGGCCTGCGAGGCCTTCAGCACGAAATTGAGGCCGCGACTCAGTTCTTTCCCATACTTGCCTCGGTCCGGCAGGTGACCGCCAGCGAGGAAGCTCATCAAGGCGAGCGACGTCACGCCAACGTGTGGCATCGGGCGATTGTCGAGCGCTTCGTAACTGGTGTTGAGCTTGTAGCCAACCAGTTCGGCCCAGTAGCCGTCAGCGTGTTGATGGGCCGCCAGCCACTCGTGGCCGCGGGACACCGCCTTGCGCAACTCGTCGTCGATCAACTGTTCGTTGCTCGAACCTCGACGCAGGGTTTCCTGGGCCGGGAGCAAGGCTGTCGAGACCAGCGCCGCGAGCAGCACGGCCGTTAGGCTTGGCATGCGCATCATGTAGTTGTTATCGGTTGTTGGCTCATCGGTTCTTGGCTGGCGTGTTGCCGAGCAGAATCAGGCCCTTCGTGGTGGAGAGCACAGTGTACGGTCCCGTTCCGGTCATCCCATGGGGCTGTCCCTGGGACTTGACCGGTCGGGTCTTTTGACCGCCGGGAAAGGCTCCCCGGCGGGTGTTTATATCGATTGCGTAGAGGCGGAATGAGCCGCTGGCTCGGCGTGGGCGCACGCCGAAGGTCACGAACGGGTTGCCGGACTCATCCTTGCCGAACTGAGGCCTTCGCTCGATGTCGCCATCATCGGGTTTCAGTGGCACGGCGAAGGTCGGTCCAGGATCCACTGCGAAGCAAATCAGTTGGCGCTGGCGGCTCTGACGGTCTACCTGGGAACTGATTGCAATCGTTGCTGGCGCCGGGTTGTCGAGCCACGAACGCTCCCAGTTGAGCACGCTGGCGTTGTGACCGATGTCAACGGACCGCAGTTCCGTGCCGGTCGCTTGATCGAGCAGCATCATGCGGTTCTTGCCTTGGTCGTTGCCGACCGCGACGACGAAGTGTGGGCTGCGCCTTTGCGCGAGTAGCAGCAGGCTGCCGGCTTCGCCACGCCAGTGCCAGGCGATCTTGCCCTCGTTGTCGAGTGCGATGACCTGCGGCAGGGCATTCTGGTTGCGGCCATCGACGGGCAAATAGATGCGCTCGTCGTCGCCGGTCATGCCCTGCGGATACAGGCGCGTCGCGAGGCTGTCAGAGCGCAACTCTAGCAGGCCTGGGATCGTCGCGTTCTTGCACGAGATGGTGGCGGTCGTCCTGCCAGTTACTGGGTCGATGCGCTCGACGACCATGTTGTCGCTGGCGATTGACATCAGCAGTAGTTGGTTCTGGATAGGCTTCGGTTTCAGCTGTCGTTCGCCGAGAGAACGTGTGAATAGTCGCGTGCCGGTAATCGGTTCGATGCCGATGAGTTCGCTTTTGCCGTCGGGAATAGTCGGCTGCGCAGAGACGTGCAGCACGCCGTTGGTGATGCCTAGGCTTTCGATCAATCGCGGCTGTTCGAACTCTAGTTCCCACCTCTTTTCGCCGGTCCGGTAGTCCACGGCGAAGACACGTTCCATGTCGGGCACGACCAAGGTTGTGCCACAGATCAATACGTGTTCAAGGAACTCGACGGACTCGGAGAACAGTTCACGGTTCGTTTCTGTTTCGATGTCGAACGCTATCAGTTCACTGCCGGCGACCGCATATAGCGGCGTGTTCTTGGGCCGATCAAAGCCGCGGCCCGTGCGGCTCGGGAGCATGCGTAGATATTCTTGGCGCGAACGCGGTGGCACCGTCATTACGTCGACGCTAGGTATCTCGGTCTCGGTTGCGACCGGTCGCTTGATGGCCGCGATTGCGTTGTCTGCGGCTTCGGCGAAGCTCATTCCTGAGTCGGCTGGCCAGTCCGAAGGTTCGTCCGGCATTGAGCGAATGCGTTCGGCCATCACCGTGGCCAGCCCGGCGTTGCCGCGTCGCAGCGACGCAACTTGCACGCGACGCAGTACGCTGGTCGTAATGGAGTCAGTGCGGTTGGCGCGCGCGAGAACATCGCAAGCGACGGCGAGGTTGCCTTCTGCGACGGCGCGATCGAGCAGCAGTAGGCCAGCGCGCCGGGCGGCGTCGCTGTTGGGGAATTGTTGCGTCAGCGCGTTCAAGGCCTCGGTCGACTTGCCGGCTGCGGCCAAAGCTTCGTCAGCGCGCTCCGCAATGGTGGCGTAGGCAGCCTTGCCGTGTTGTTGGATCAGGTCGTTGATCGCCGCTTCGGCAATCGTCGAGACCGAATCTGCGCCGATCATTTCTCCGCCATACTGCTCCAGCATTCGTTGCCACAAGTCAATTGATCGAGCTGGCTCGTTGGCATGCGCGAGCGCCCGTTGCCACATTACGAAAGCGCTGACGGTGATGCGCAGCGGCGACGGCATGCGTTCCGTCGAGGCGTGTTGCTCGAGTAGGTCGAGTTCACTGAGAAAACGCCGGCGATCGGAACGGCAACCGGCCAGCACCTGCGTCTGCACCAGCAGCCAGCTCATTTTGTCCGGCGCGAGATCGCGCGCGGCAGCGAGGTGCGTCAAGGCTTTGCGGCTGCCAGCGCGAGCCGCGGCGTCCGCTACTTGGAGGGCCTGTTCGAACAACTCACGTTGCAGGGCCATGCGCGTCGGGTGCCCCTTGGGCAAGCCGGAGTCGATGCAGGCTTGCAGGCCGCGCCGGTAGAGTTCTTGCACGGCGGAGCGCTCGGCAACGGTCGACGCGGTGGTCAGCAACGCATCTTGCAGCGTCGCGAGGCGCAGCAGGGTGTTGGGATTGTTGGGGGCGTCCTTGGCGCTCTCGCGACTTCGCGCGAGCATCGACTTTGAGTCGAGTATCAGGTCGAAACTGCGGTTGCGCACGGACGTCAGCACGCCGTCGACCATCATCAAGTTGCCGGGTTGGTAGCCGTCGATTTGGATGCGGGCGTTGTCTTCGTGCGGATTACCAGCGCGATCAAATGCGAGCACGTGGTCGCGTGTCGGTACCCAGACGTGGTCGGCGCTGACCGCAGCGCGTCCCGGCAACCGCGATTGCCGCCGGTCGCCGATCTGATCGGGGCGCACCATCTGTCGGTAGACGGGCTTGGTGCCGAATGTTCCTTCTGGTCGTGATTTGGCAGCAATGACACCGGCACCACTGAAGATGAACTCGTCATCGATGGCGCCGCACAGCCACCGCACGCGGTTCTTGACGCCGCCGACGGGAGCGTCATAGGGCAGGCGCCACATGACGGTGCCGCTATCGACGTCGAGGCCGAGCGCGAACTGCGAGTCGAGTGGTGTCAGGCAGACAACGCCATTGGCGACGACTGGCGCGTTGTTGGCGAAAAGTACCGATCGGTCAGCTTGGCCATACAGGCGCGACTCCGGCATATACACGACGTCGTAGGACGTGATCCAGCGCAAGCGGCCGGATAGTGCATCGACGGCGAAGGCCACCCCAAGGTTGGTTGCGCCGTAGATGACCCCGCCTTGCAGCGCTAGTGGCGACGATGCGAACTCCATGCGCGCGTTGCCAAACATGTTGACATCTTGTTGGCTCGAGCAGACCAGGCGCTTCCACAGCAGGTTGCCAGTGCGCAGGTCATAGGCGCCAATCGAGAACGCGATCGCGCCGGTGCGATCTTGAATCGGGGCGTAAACAACGTCACCTGCAATGATTGGTGGGCCGCACGAGTCTTGGCCGCGGAACTTGCGCGTCCATGGACCATCGAGTTCGTCGAAGTGGCGCCATAATAGTTCGCCGGTCTGTCGCGAGAACCCAAACATGCGGCGACGAGGAATCTTGCTGATGACCTCGAAGCTCGATTGGAAGGTGACGGTTTTGCCGCTGTCGGGGACCTCTAGAGCGACGACGACCACGTCGGCACTGATGGCCGCGGCAAGCACCATGTCCGAGTTGATGGCGTCCGCAGGGTTGATGTTGCCGCGCCGGCCGCGCCAACCGCGGACGCGCTTGACAGGCGGTGGCGTCGCGACGTCAAGGTCGCCGACTGGCGAGTGCGAAACCCACTTGATCTCTTTGCGCAGTGGGTCGAGTGCGATCAGTTGGCGGCCGGTGTTGACGAACATGCCGTCGAGATCACCGACGGTGAACATCGCTAGTTGGCCCTTCTCGCGGCGGTCGAAGCCTGGCGCAGTAATGCGTTCGCGCCAGTACGCAGTCGGGGTACCAACCGGCTCGGCCATCGGGGTCGCGCCAGATCGGCCGCCACCAACGGCTGCGAAACGATCGGTGGTTGGCAGTAAGGCCGACAACGCCTCGCCGCTGCCGGTTGGCAGACGTTCGGCTGCCTGCGCAGCCTTCGCCGTGCGTGGTTCGATCAAGACGTCGGCGCAGGCCAGTCGTTGCACCACACGCTTCTCGTCGGCCGACGCAATTGGAGCGGCGTCGAGGGCGGATCGATAATGCCGTGCCGCCAGCAAGCCATTGCCAGCTTCAAGAGCGCGGTCGCCGAGCAGTACGCGCGCGGCGAATCCTGTGCGAGTGGTTGGGAAGCGCTCGGCGGCTGAGTTGAGTTGTCGTGGCGACAGCACCTTCAGGTCGCGCCGCAGCAGTGTGCCCGCTTCGCGCAGAGCGAGTTGCTCGTAGGCGTTCTTGGCGGCTGGCGACATGTTTGCCAGCACGGTCACAACGGCCGTGCGAAGGCCTAGGAACCGACCGGGTGCAACGGGCACGACCCCGTGCGGGTCGACACGCAGTAGTTCGTGCAATCGCCGCACCGCAGCGTCGTGCTTGCCGGCGGTTAGTTCTTCGATGGCCTGCTCTAGCGAGTGGATGTCGTCTTGCGAGCGGACCAGCGAGAACAGGTTGTCGTTCTGGCTGGTGGCGAAGTCGATGGGCTTGGGGACCGTGCGCCGTGGCGTGTGTTGGGCGACCGCCGTGGTGGTGGCCACAGCCATCATACAAACGCCCAGCAAGCCTGCGGCGAGGCGACCAGCTACGAACAGAACGGGAAATCGAGCGCGCTGCCGAAGACGTTCGTTTGTGGCCATTAGATTGTCGCGATGCAGGGTGTTTGGAAACTGGTTTGTGATGCCGCAGGTGACCCGGTGAATCCTGGTCAATCTTAGGCTAGATCAGTCGAGCGCGCTTGCGCAACAGCCACTCAAGGCCGAGCACGACCAGCACCAGCAGCAACGACCAGCCGGTATCCCATACTGGTCTAGTCATGGTGTCTTCGCGGGTCTCGTAGGATTTGCGTCCCTTGAAGTCGGTGACCAGGCTGGTGGCGTCGCCAAGGAATACGTAACGGCCGCTGTTGTCGACGCCGTGGCTTGCCTCCGCGATGCGGCGCAAGGTGTCCGCGTCTTGGCTTGAGTCGGCCAGTTCTTGATCAGGAAGGCGCACCAACACGTCCTCGCGAGCGAGTACGGCATCAGCAGGATTCTCGTTGGCGAATACCAAGAAGCTGAACGCGCCAGCTTCCGCCATCGTGAAACTCGATTGGTAGAGGCCAGGCTCTCCCGGTACCGATCGCAGGATGCGTTTCTGCGTCTCGTTGTTGGCGTCGCGCAGGAAGATCGGCTGCTCGTTGCTGACCGCTGGCTGCAGTTCGTTGTCGTGCACGCGAAGCTGCACGCGTACGCGATCACCGGTCTCGGCCAACATCTTGTCGAGCGTCAGATCGAGCAGGTCATTGCGCCGCTCTAGTCGGCCCCGTGCGAGGTGGCGCACGACGTTGCGCCAGAACGCGTCCATGTAGAGTTCGGCGTAGGGGTCGCGCCAGCGCCAGGTCTCATCCGTCGCCAGGAAGAACGTCGTGCCGCGCGGGAATGGCGAGACTACCGCGAGCGGTCGGTTGCCATAGGCGTTGCGATCGTTCGGGTGACGCAGCAGCACGGTCGCGCCGGGTTTGGCGCGCTGCACTGGGTGGTAGACGTAGAAGCCCGGCAGACCTTGCTCCCACAGGCGGCGGTTGAACGCGGGGTCGCGCTGCAACAGCAGGATCTCGTGCGGACTGAGCGGGTTCTCAAGGCGCGCGCGGAAGGATTTGTCACGTGGTGGCTTGTTGTTGGCGAGCCACGTTGGGTCTTCGAGCACGACTGGCAGCAAGTCCTGCAGCACTGTGTTGCGATAACGCTCCGGCATCGCCGCATCGCCAAACAAGAAGCCGGCACCGCCACCAAACTCAACGAACTGCACCAGCAGATTGAGCCAATCGCGACGGCCTTCTTCGGTCGGTGCGATGCGTTCGGGCGGCACGTCACCGAGCAAGATGACGTGGTAATCGAGCATCTCTTTGCGAGTGCGTGGCAGGTCCTTGAGCGGCCGTAGGTCCTTGGAGTGTTCTTGTTCGAAGCGCGGGCTGGCGTCGAACAATACTGCCTGCATCTCGATGCTCGGGTCGACACGCTTCAGGGCGTTCTTGACGTATCGGTATTCCCAGCGCGGCTTGTCGTCGATGAACAGCACGCGGATGCGTTCGTCGTTGACGCGCAAGAACCGGATATCCTCGTTGTCGTCGAGTTGGCTCTCTTCGTTGATCGGCGCGAGTGTGAACTTGAGCGTCCAGTCCCCGGCTTCGTCGAAAGCATGTACGACGCGAACCTTGGTGCTTTCACCAGGAGCCGGCAGGGTGTCGTTGGCGGTCGCCAGTGGTACGAACGGGCCGCCATCGAGCGAACCGCGCAGTTCGACGCGGGCGCGTTCGCCAGCGAGGCCTTCGGCGCGCAGCGTCACGTCAAAGCTGACCTGCTCTTCGCGCAGCGCTTCCTTGGGGCCGGGTGGGCCGACCAGCCACGCATTGCGCGGTGGTTCGGGGTCGCCGACGCCAATCGTATGCACAGCAATGCCACGTAGACCGTAGTTCTTGGCAACCTCGACCGGGTCGAGGCCTGCGTTGTTGCGGCCATCACTTACCAGGATTACGGCGTCGAGGTTGGCGCCGGTCGCAGACTGCAGGTGCAGGTCGAGGCCGTTGCCTATGGCCGTGCGGTTGCCGCGTGCGGTCAATTCGCTGATGCTACGGATGGCGGTTGGTTTGCCGTCGACGCGGAACAGGCGCACGTCATGGGTTTCGCGTAATTGCGGCAGCAAACCCTTCGGGTCTTCGAGCACGCGCTGCACCAGGTCGGCGCGAGTCTCTTCGCCGAGGTCCTGGCCCGGAATCCATGCGGTTAGCGATTCGTTTTGCGCGGGCGCTGGGTAGCGATCTTTACGCGCCATACTGGCGCTGTCGTCCACCAGAACGTGAACTTGGTTGCGCGTCTTGCGGTACTTGGTCGTCTCGAACGCCGGCTGGAATAGCAGTACGCAGCAGATCACTATCGCGAGCCAGCGCAGACTCGATAGCACGATGCGGGTCGGCCGTTCGAGTCGGTTGAGGCCGCTGTAGGCCCACCACGCGAAGGCTACCGTTGCCGGTAGAATGACGAGTGCCAGAACCCACAACGGCGGCAGCGCCAGGAAGCGGAATACCACCGCATCGTAGGTTGAGGCGTCGGTCAGTGCCTCGGGGCCA
>CALCZA010000009.1 GCA_937906475.1 uncultured bacterium | reverse complement strand
CCGAACTCGAGGCCGAGGGTGCCGGCCGGGACAACTGCGTCGTCACCAACACCAGGAACCGGGACGGTGGCCGGGTCAACGGTGCCAACGGGCACAAACGTGCCAGCGGCCGTCGTGAGGAGGTAACCAGCACCGGTGTTGATGTAGTCGATGCCGGTCATCGTGTTGGTCAGAGCAAACGCGTCGAGGGTGGTCAACTCGTAAACCGAGGCACTCGCCTCGGTGCAGCCATCGCCGATCGATTCAAGCGATGCGCAGTTGCCAGCGGCAGAGTAGTTGATCGTCGTGTTGACGACGCGCGGGGTGAAGAGGCCGCCCGTGAACGGGGAGTTCGAGGCCGTGCCGGCGTCGAGCGTCGCGCCACAGCCAAGGTAGTTGAGCGGGAACGGCGCGGTGCCGGTCGTGTACGCGTGGGCGGTGCCGAGCGTGCCATCAACGTAAGCAATACCAACCGAAGTGCCGGCGAGGACCGTCAGCGGAGCGCTCAGGACGCCATTCGTCGGCGTGCCAGTCGCGTTCGAAGCGACGATCGGACACGTGGCTGCCAGGACCCAGCCACCAGCGGTGCCAAGAAGTTCGTTACCAGCGTGCCCACCCGGGAACGTGTAGATGTCGACAGAGCCAGCAGAACCAGCGACACTGTTGAAGTTGAAGTCGATGTCCGTGACCGTGATGTCAGCGCCGACACCGGCGGACAGAGTGAAGTAAACGCCGCCACCGGCAGCACCGGCATTGTTGTTGGCGAAGGTCGTGGTGAGCGACTGCTGCGCGGAAACTGCCGCGCAACTAAGAAGGACGATGGAAAGAAGACGCATACTGGTATGGACCCGGGGCTAACGATAAGGAGAGATCAAGCACTCAAACTCGCGCAATGCATGAGGGACTGAGGGCCGAAAGACAATACCGCCTTGTGACGCACGCGCCTGCTTACGTGTGCCATTGGATTTAACAAAAATCCCTTCTGAGCAAGGTGTTACGGCATAGCGATATATCATCCGCCACACCGAACATGGTCCCTTGCTACGGCACGAAGGGCTCCAAGCCCAGCGGACGCAACAACCTCGACGAACCACGCCAAACTCGAACTTCGCTACACGATCCCGGCACGAGACGAGGGCCGCATTTCCAGAAGTCTCGGCAACAGGTCACAGCTACCCGTGCCAGCAACTTGGTTCCCACGACCTGCCCTGCGTCAGCCCCACACGATCGCCGCTGCCACCCGCAGCCAATCCCCGTGCGGGCGCCCTTCCCCGAGGCCATCGCTCACGGCGCTTACCCTATCTTTTAGTGGTTCGGCCCCGACTCGGCCGGCCACGTGGCCATGCAATCGAGCCCACTGGAAGCAGCAATACGCAGTTCTTCAACAAGCCGTCCGGCAGGCGGTAGCGCTGCGACGAGAACTTCTGGACGATGCTAGTCTGAAGCCATGAACGGACACCACCGCCTGACGGCACCTGAGGCAACCATCGTCGCATGGGCTAATCACCTGCCAGCGACTGGCTGTGTGCTCGATGTCGCTGCCGGCGGTGGACGTCACGCACTTTGGTTTGCCGAACGTGGCTACGCGGTCACGGCCATCGATAGCAACACCGAAGCACTCCGCAGGCGACCACACGACAACCTCCGCGTCGTCACCGCCGACCTGGAGAACGCGCCGTGGCCGCTAGAGGATGAGTTGTTCGATGCCGTGGTCGTCGTCAACTACCTGTGGCGCGAACTTCTGCCGACACTCGTGCGCAGCGTCGCGGTCGGCGGACACCTATTGTACGAGACGTTCGCGCTCGGCAACGAACGCTACGGCCGCCCCCGCAACCCCGACTTCTTACTGCAGCCTGACGAACTGCGATTGGCGATGCCAGACACGTTTGACGTCATTTCGTTCTCACAAGGTGAAGTCGGCGCGCCGCCAACTGCTGTGCGACAACGCCTACTCGCTCATCGCGCTCGCTAGTCGCACTCAAGCATCACTTGGAGGCCCTTCTCGCAGGATACGCTCGTACCAAGCGACATCGTGCCAAGCGCCGTGCTTGAAGCCGACATGGTGGTAGACACCAACAAGGGTGAACCCCATCGCAACATGGAACGCGACGCTCGTATCGTTTGGCATCACGATGCCCGCGAGGGAGTTGCAATAGCCCCGCTCGACCAAGCGATCGAACAGGCGCTCGTATAGCAGGCGAGCAATCCCGCGACCTTGCACCGCATCCAACACGTAGGCCGACACTTCGCACGACGTTTGATAGGCGCCACGCGAGCGATGCTTACTGCCATAGGCAAAGCCGACCACGACCCCGCCAAGTTCGGCCACCAACCATTCGTGCTCGCTCAGGGTCGCGTCGATTCGCTGCGCAAACTCCACCTCACTCGGTTCCACGGTCTCCAACGACACCACGGTGTGTTCGATAAATGGGCGATAGATCGCGAGCATCGACTGCGCGTCCGCCTGTCGGGCCTGACGAATCGTAGGTTGCTCGAGCATTTAGAAATCCAGCCTAGCGGCAAGCGGCGACAACCACCAACCGTCGCTGCCTAAGGGTGTCGACCCGGCATTCTTGAACGCGTTCAGAAAAAGGCGAAACTCGCCCGCCCGCGCTATGCGGCGAAGCGGTCACGCTGACCACTAAAGCCGCATTGGTTGTTGGCGAATGCGGCTTCGCTGCTTTATCCCGACAGCATGGCCACCATGTTGCGCGCCCTATTGTTCGCATTCCTGTTCGCCGCCACGCCGGCGACGCAGTCACCACCGCAGTCCAACACGCGGCCGCCAAACATCGTCTATGTGCTTGCCGATGAACTCGGCTACTACGAACTGTCGTGTCTTGGCCACCCTCACATCCAAACACCAAACATCGATCGCATGGCCGAAGAAGGCATGCGATTCACCCAGTATCTCGCCGGATCCGCCGTCTGCGCCCCCACCCGTGCATGCCTGATGACCGGCAAGCACTCGGGCCACACATCCGTTCGCAGCAACGGCGGTGGCACGCCACTTCGGCAAGACGAGGTAACCGTCGCGAACCTGCTGCAAGCGCGTGGCTATGCGACCGGCGGCTTTGGCAAGTGGGGTTGCGGTGGCCGCGGTTCGACCGGCGTGCCGGAGGCGCACGGCTTCGACACGTTCGTCGGCTACTACGACCAGGTGCACGCGCACTCCTACTACCCGGCCTACATCATCGAGAACTCCAAGGAGTTGCCGCTGGCTGGCAACCAAGGCGGCCGCGCGGGCCAGACGTATTCGCACAATGTAATCGTCGAGCGAGCGATGCAGTTCGTACGCGATCACAAAGACCAACCGTTCTTCTGCTACATGCCGGTGACGCCGCCGCACGGGCTATTCGACATCCCCGACGACGATCCGGCCTGGAAGCTCTACCAAGACAAGCCGTGGCCCGTCGATGCGCGCCGCTACGCCGCGATGGTGACGATGCTCGATCGCCAAGTCGGTGAGTTACTAGACCTGCTAAAAGAACTCGAACTCGACGACAACACGATCGTGTTGTTTAGCGGCGACAACGGCGGCGCCGACTACTTCCGCAGCAAGGAGCATCCGCGTGGTTTCCACGGCGCCAACGTTCACCCTGCCACCGGCGTCGAGTTCCGCGGCAAGAAGGGCCAACTGTTCGAAGGCGGACTGCGGATTCCGATGGTCGCGCGATGGCCCGGCCAAATCGCAGCAGGCACGGTCAGCGACCACCTGTGCTACTTCCCCGACTTCCTGCCGACCGCCGCTGAATTGGCCGGCGCTGCCCAGCCCGCGGACATCGACGGTATCTCGATGCTCGGCGCGCTGCTGGGCAAGACCCAGCGGACCCACGACCACCTGTATTGGGAGATCGGCAACCAGGTGGCCGTTCGTCATGGCAAATGGAAGGCACTGCGCCGTGGCAAGCAGCAGTGGGAACTGTTCGATCTCGAAGCGGACATCTCGGAAGCCAACGACATCGCTGCGAGCAACGCCGAAGTGCTGGCCAAGCTAGTCGCGATGGCCGACAAGTCGCACGAACTCGTGCGCGAAGGCACGTTTGCTAGCCGTGAGCTACACGAGAAGGATCGCCGCGCGAAATATGGCAAGAACGCGCCAAAGCCAAACCGCCGCCGCAACAAGGCCAAGCATCGCCTACCGACGAAGGGCATGCTCGCAAACGACAAGTGGAAGGTGGTGCGGGTCAGCAGCGAGTCGACCTCCAATGGCAAACTCGCAGCCAACGTGATCGATCACGACCCAAACACGATCTGGCATAGCAACTGGTCCGGGACCGTTAACGAGCACCCGCACGAACTGGTGATCGACCTCGGCGAACGCACAACCATTCACGGCCTGTGCTACCTAGCTCGCCAAGACAATGGCTGGAATGGCAGCATCGGCACATGCGAGTTCTCGGTCAGCGACGACCCGCAACTGTTCGTCCAGGTCGCCGCCAAAGCCACGCTTAAGGAAACCAGAGAGCCGCAACGCATGCCGTGTCCACCAGTGACCGGCCGCTACGTGCGACTGCGCATTCTCACCGAGATTCACGGCGGACCGTGGGCGTCCGTCGCCGATCTCGGCGTCATGCTCAAGTAGCGATTCATGGCCGCAAGTAAGGGCGAACGCATCAACGATGCACATGGTCGCCGAGGCGACCGCCAAAGAACTCAACTGCGCGCCCAAATCACATAAGCGCCCGGATCAGCGGCGCGGCCAAGCCAGCCACCGCTGCAGTCGTCGGCTGCAACTCGACGAATGGCACGAACGCGTCGAGCAACAAGTCACGCCGCACTTCGAAGCACAGAGTCTTGTGCCGGTACTGCTGAGCAAACTCGAACGCCAACGTCGACGGGTGCAACGAGTAAGTGCCGTTACGAACCACCTGCACCCCGGCCGCAGAAAATTCGCGTTCGGTGCGTTGCGCCAACTCGTCATCGGCGAGCATCACGCCATCCGGGTCATGCGTGATCAGGTCAACCTCGGCCCGCAGTGGCCAAGTCTCGATGCGATCCGGAGCGTAGGCGCGATGCAACGCCGGGGCGATGTCCTCGTCGACGGCCACATCAATGCTTCGCGGTGCGTAGGTGTGCACGCAAAGTGCGCGGCCACCCGATTCGCAAACGGTGGCGAACGCCGCAGTGACGACGCCGCGGTAGGCGAAGTAGCGATCCAACAGCAAGTCACGATCGGCCGCGTCCAGGACCCAAGGCGGCAATCCAGGCGTCATCTCACCCGGCTTTGATGCCGCGGCCACGGTGGCCCGCTCGATCGCCCTGTTGGTGTCGACAAACGTGCGCGGCAGCAAACACCGAACCACCACGGCAGTTCGTTGCGGCGCGCGCGCGACCACCCCTTTCGCTACGGCCAACGCCAACTCGGGCGAACCGACATCAGTATTGACGAAGAAGAAGTCGCGCAATCCATCGTCGTAGTCACCCTGCAACTCCGAACGGAGTTGGTCAAAGTGCTGCGCCAACGTCGCGCCGTGCGGCACCTCGAATAGTAGGTCGGGCGCAGCGGCAGGGTCTGCCTCGGCGCCACGCACGAACTCGACGTGACAAACTCCGGCAATCGAACGCAACGCTTCAGCCATGCGATGAACCTACTCTGGCCACAGCAATTTCGTCAGCGCTTGTTCGATCTCTCGGCGACTCCGACCGTCACCTGGGTATCCGCCTCAAGTGCAAACTGCTCCGAGCGACCGTCATCCCAACGAAGTTCAACGCGTTGCTGCACGCCAACGACAGGCACAAACGGAATCTCAACCTGGCCCGCTTCATCGGTGCGCAGCCGCCGCCAATGCACGCGAGCGGTGCGCCCCAAGCCTTGCAGAATCGAATTGACGGGATCGTTGGTGCCACGTATTGACGTGCCGCGGGAACGCACCCCCGCACCAACAACAGGCTTCCCCGAACCATCCTTCAACGTCACTTTCATCAACGCGAGTGGTTCGAGCTGCACGTTCGCTTTGTCGCTCATCTCGTCGAGTTCCAGTGGTACGCCGCAATAACCTGCTTCCGTCAGAACAACGACGACCCAGTTGCCGGGTATCAACTGCAAGTGCGCCGCGCCCCGTTCATCTAGCGCGACGCGCAACAACGAATCGCGCAGCAAGATTCCGGAACGATCGCCGGATGACAAGAACGCCACGGCTCCGCGCGCCGGACCACCGGTCGGGTCCGCAACCGTCAGGTCCAACGAAACTAATTCGAGCGTGTGCTCGGCGCCGTCTGACAACGGCAACAGCTGCTCAGGCAACTCGCGCCGCGATTCCGGAGCAAACACCGGTGGCTGCCAAGCACTGCCGACAGGCGGCAAGAACGACAAACGACACGAATGCAATTCGGCTGGCAGGTCGGCAAATGCAAACGTACCGTCCTTGCCAACTGCCGTAGTGAACACCCGGGCGTCGTGCAGGTAGCTGTTGCGCTGCAAGTGGAGTTTGCAGACCGCGGCGAGGTGCGCCGTGGTGCCGGGCGGCGCCGTCGGCATAACGCCGCGCAACGGCTCAACCTCCGCGCATTCGAATCGCAGTTCATCACCTTCGATCTCCGACACCTTGTGATCGCTGACGTAGAGCGAACGATTCCAGATGCCTCCGGCGACGGCAGGCCGGGCTTCAGACTCAACAAACAACAGCAAGTCATCGCGGCCGCCTTCGAGCGGATTGGTGTCATACGGCACCTCAACAACGCACAAGCCATCATCGTCCGTCACCCCCAACGAGCGCATGCGGTCTTGGCCGACCGAACGCAGGCCATCGAGTCGCCAGCTCGACAAGCGGCCAACGCGATGCTTCACCTTAGCTCCGACAAGGGCGTTGCCATCCGCATCGACAGCGCGCACGCGAACCGACTGCGGCGGCGGCAAGTGCAGTTCGTTTCTCATCGGCGCATGCCATAGGGCCTGACCATCTGGAAGGCGGACCTCAAACGAATCGAATGGCTTGCCCGGCAACTGGAAAACGCCTTCGGCCGATCGCTCGATTTCAACCTCGGTGCCGGGCTTCGAAGTCATCGCGAAGTAGCGCAGTTTGCCGACGTGCTGCCACTTGTCTTCGCCGGTCAGCGTGCAGGTCGGAACCTCACGCGCCTCGCCGCAAGTCAGTTCGAACATCGCTCCAGCAGCGAAGTAGCCGACCACATCCGAAGTCACGATCTGGCCGGCGATCACAGGACCGCTGACCCAAGCGACATAGCAGAGGCCCTGCTGAAGACGCGCCATCGCGCGACCTCGTTGGTCCGTCTCGACCACCGCCACGTGCACGTCCTGCAGTGCCGGCAGCAAGTGCGGCAAGCCACCGATCAGCGTCACGGTCGCGCCGGCGATCGGTTTGCCGGACGCATCTACGACCCGACCGAACGTCGGCCGGAAGGCCCGCTCAATCTTGCCATCCTGCGCATGCGCGTTAGCCACGCCCCCCGCCAGGCAGGCAGCGAGTAGAGGCAAGTGACGGGGTAACAGCATGCCAACAGTATGCCCAACCGGCACGGTATGGAGAACCGTGCGCCATATCGCTCGTCTGCCCAGAGGTTCCATTCCAGTCCCAGCCTGGGACATGACGATATCTACAATATGAACGCGCGCACCCCCACACTGCTGCTGCTGGCCGCCTTCGTTGGTTGCTCACACGACGGCGGTTCGCAAGACGCCAGCGCCGCGTTCGCCGCGTTCCAAACCGCCCTACAGCAGAAGGACCGCGAGGCCTGCCGGAAGCTTCTGACGGTGGAATCTCAGCCTGCGCTCGACGGCATGCCCTGGAACGCCGTAGCCAAGAAGAAGCCACTGAATGTGCTCGGAGCCGTCCGCCAGAACCGCTATTCGCAGATTTATCGGGTCGAAGTGGAAGACCCGAACAATGGCGACGCCCGCGGCCAATTCATCGTCGTGCGCGAATACGGTCAACTGGTCGTCGACCTGGTTGCCAGCGCCGGCCTGACGGCCAAAATCGTCGAAGCCAGCGGCTCCAAGGAGCAATTCGAACCGGTCCCGCTGTCGCCGAAGGACCACGAACGGATCCGCGAATACGAACTGTCGCAACCACCTCGTTGATTCCAGCCGGGAACTGATGCAGAAGCGCGCGTAGCATCGCTACTCTCTGCATCACGCCATGACTGAAATCCGCAAGACACTCATCCTCGGTTCCGGCCCCGCCGGTTACACCGCCGCCATCTACGCCGCGCGCGCCAACCTCGAACCCGTTCTCCTGAGCGGCGACCAACCCGGTGGTCAATTGACGATCACCAACGACGTCGAGAACTACCCGGGCTTCCCCGACGGCGTCATGGGTCCGGAGATGATGGACGCGTTCCGCAAGCAAGCGGCCCGCTTCGGCACCGAGATCCACGACGTCATGGGCACGTCGGTCGATTTCAGCTCGCGCCCGTTCACGGTGACGACGTCCGATGACCAAGTCTTCAAAACCGAGACGCTGATCATCTCGACCGGCGCCACCGCCATCTACTTGGGCCTCGAGAACGAAACCAAACTGCAAGGCCGCGGCGTTTCCGCCTGTGCGACTTGCGACGGCTTCTTCTTCAAGAACAAGGATGTCTACGTCGTCGGTGGCGGTGACACCGCATGTGAAGAAGCGACGTTTTTGACCAAGTACGCGAACAAGGTCACAATGGTCGTGCGCCGCAACGAGATGCGTGCGTCGAAGATCATGCGCGAGCGCGCCCTCAACAATTCGAAGATCGAAGTGCTCTGGGAGCACAACGTCACGGATGTGCTCGATGTCTCCGCCGGCAAGGTGACCGGACTCGAACTGACCCACAGCAAGACCGGCGTGAAGCAAACAGTCGAAGCACAGGGCTTGTTCCTCGCCGTTGGCCACAAGCCGAACACGAAGCTGTTCGAAGGCGTGCTCGACATGGACGACGTCGGCTACCTGACGACGGTGCCCGGCAAAACCGCCATGAACATCCCGGGCGTGTTCGCTGCGGGCGATTGCCAGGACAGCATCTACCGCCAGGCGGTCACGGCTGCCGGCACCGGGTGCATGGCAGCGATCGAAGCTGAGCGCTTCCTCGAAGACCAGCACAGCTAGCCAAGCCACAACAGCATCATCTGCCGGCACCGGTAATCGGCGCCGGCGCGGAAGCCTTGGCTAGAAACAGGATGGCAAAGCAAGTGCTATCCAACCGCAACGTGCTTGAGTGCCCAGCCTGAAACGAGCCGTTGGCTCTCTGGGCCGCCAGCAACTGCAGGCCGCCTTCGTAGTACCAGTCGCGACCTTGCAAACGAGCAACGCCATCCAGCTCACAGCAACGTTCGAGGCAGTAGAGCCAATATGACAAGTGGTTGTCAGCCCGTTCGGCGAAGCCGGGGTTCAGGCGAACCGAGAAGTTCTTGGCAAGCCACGCGAAGCCATCGAGAACCGCAGCGTCGATACGCTTTTGCAGCGCGCGGTAACGACCGCCTTGTTGTTTTAGTCCTTGGCGGCCCAATAGCAGGCCACTGACACCGGCGCTGGTCATCGAACCAAATGCTGGGGCATCACGTTCTTGGTAAGCGAAGCCGCGGACCTGCACCTTGTGCCGCATGCTCTTCGGTGGCTTGTCAGTGCCCAGCGCTGCGCGCAGTTGCAGATGGTCCACCGTTGCCAGCGCATAGGCACCGGCAGAGGGAGTCTGCACCGCCAACAGATGCCTGACAGCCGCCGCGAACGCATACGACGGTATTTCCAAACCGATCTTCTGCGCCGCCCGCAACCCCAACAACCCGTATTGCTGCAGCGACGTGTCGTAGCGAGCGCCGCGCGTGTAGTTGAACCGCAGCAACTCTTCCGGGTCGCTGCGCGTATCGATGCACGTCAGCATCTTGGCGAGCCACTGCTTGGCAACGTTGCGGTCCTGCTCGGCCAGCGGCACGCACCGATGCCATGCCGCCATCGCCATCAACGACGTTGCTAACGAATACGCATCATCAATCCGGCGATGGCGCAGCGCATTAAATCCCTTTTGCACGATCTCGTCGTCCGCAGAAACATGACCGTGCAGCAAGGCCAGCAGCGCCAGTGCCAAACGACCGGTGCCGTAGTTGCGCTCTCCCCGTCGATCGATGAGGAACGACTTGTCCGCCTCGATGGCCGCACGCACCCAAGCCGAACCTGCCGTGATCGCAGCGGCGACCCGCTTGCGAAAATTGAAGTCCTGATTATCCCGCACGGCAACGAACTGCCACTGCTCAACAATGTGCAGACGCCGGAAGCAGCGCTTGTCTTCGGCGACGACCATGTCCAGTTCGCCCCGGAAGCCAGTGACCAGACCACGCTCGCGGTCAACGGTGCGCGACAACTTCACGGTCCCGGACGTAGCGGACATGCAGAACCCAGCCAATCGCTTCGCCAAATCGCGTGATTCGCGCGGCAAACTGCGCGGCGATCGAGCCTGCAATTGCCCGGTCAGCAACTGCTCCCCGACGTCGCTTGGCGAAGACCACCTGCCGCTCACGGCCACGTCGCCGAACGGCAACAACCGTGGGAAGCGTTGCGCCCCCGATTGAGACGACAAATCAAACGCCATCGCCCGCAGAACATCGCGCAAATCCGCAACCGCGGCCGACAGTGCCCGTCGATCCCGCCGCAACTCACCTTCGCACAAGAACGGGGCCGGCGGTAATTGCCGCAAGTAGCGCGCGGGCAACGCCAAGGCGAGCGCGGCGACCCTTGCCGCCGACTTGCTAGTGCACGTCGCACTCGCCTGGGAGAGCCCGGAACGCTGGTATTCAACGGCCCCGGCAAGCGGCACCTGCCACCTTAGTTGCTGGCTGCTAGCCGGCCGAATCAGCGACGCAATACCGACCGCCACCAAGAACCCCATCGCCAATCTTGTCGTTCTCACCATGCCCGTTGAGTGGTGCACCGGGGGCACTGGAAAACTCCGTGGAGAGAATGTGCTGACGGGCGAAAACGCCATCCCAGGACGATGCTTGCCTCGTGCACACCTGACCGCTCCGATGCACATATGTTCGCCCACATCACCCCGCTCGAAGCACCGATCGTCTGGTTCGCGTTTGCCGCGGGCATCGCGCTAGGCGCTGCCGCCTGCTACCTCTGGACACAGCGCGTGTTGAAGCGGAGTTGAGCAACGTGACCAACAGCGACGTGACTACATACAGTGCCTTCGAGCGCAAGTTGCTCGAGTCCTACTTTTCCGTCGTCGACGGCCCAGACCACGCCGACATCTACTTGGTGCACGGCCTGCCGGCCGAAGTTGCGGCGACGCTAAACGGCGTCTACTCGCGCAGCAGCAAGTCGATGCGCGACCAGTTCCTCGACCGCCTACGTCAAGGCGTCGAGTCGCAGGGCAAGACGCTTGAGGACCTGCCGCTACCAGCCGGCAAGAAGGACGAACTGTCGAGCGTGATGGCCGACAAGTCGGGCAAATTCCTTAAGACCTACGCGATCGATCATGGCCACAACTCGCTACGCGAGGGTTCGGTCGTGCACCTCGCGGTCGAACGTGTCTCGCAGTTGGTGACACGCTTCATCCAACGCGAGCGTCGCTGCAGCTTCGAAGAATCGTCGACGCGCTACATCCCGTTCACGGCGGAAACATACTATCGCGATCCTGATGTCGTGGCCGCCGGCGGCGATGTGCTTGCGGACTACGACGCGGTGCTGGAAGAGACGTTCGCGCTCTACACGCGCGCAACCAAGCACCTGCTCGACCACCTGAAGAGCATTCGCCCGCTGGCCGAAGGTGAGAACCAAGGTGCCTACAATCGCACGTTGAAGGCGGAGTGTTTCGATGCCGCGCGCTACCTGTTGACGCCAGCCATCTACACCAAGTGGGGCATGGTCGCCGACGCTCGCACGCTCAGCGACATCATCAGCGAACTGCGCAGCCACCCACTGGCCGAGTTCCGACTCGTTGGCGAACGCATTAAGGAGCAAGCCGAACAAGTGTTGCCGACATTGCTCTCGCACGCCAAGCCCAACGCGTTCCAGCAGTCGCTCCACGAGGGCCTACCGAAGATCGCAGCGGAACTCGGCGTCGCCAAGACCAAGACGCATGTGGGCCCGGCAACTGGACACACGACCTTGCTGCGCTTCGACGACAACCTCGACAACCGCCTATTGGCGTCACTGCTCTACGAGTCGAGTCAGTTGCCGTTCTCAGCTTTGGTCGAGCGCGTCCAGGCGATGACCGCAGAACAACGTGAGCAACTGCTCGACAAGGTGCTCGCAACGCGTGGCTCGCACGATGCCTGGCCGCAAGGCTTTGAAGGCGGCGACATGTTCGAGTTCGAAACTGTGCTCGACTTCGGTGCCTATCGCGACATTGGCCGCCACCGCAAGGGCTTCCAACAGCAGCAATTGCTAACAACGGCACACGGCTTTGCCGTGCCACCACTGATGCAAGAAGCTGGACTTGGCGATGACTACGTCGAGGTGATGACGCGCACTGCTGAGCGCCAGCAACGCATCGCCGCACAACTTCCGGATGCCGCGGCCTACGTGACGCCGTTCGGGTTCTTGCAACGCGTGCGCCTGATCTTCGATCCGCGCCAAGTAGCCTACTTCGTCGAGTTGCGCAGTGGCCCCGAAGGTCACTTCTCATACCGACAAGTGGCGCTCGACATGCTCGAACACGTGCGCAAGGTCACGCCGCTGTTCGCCAAGTTCATCCGTGCGCAAGAAGGCGGTGCGTTCCTCGGTCGCCTCGACACCGAAATGACGGCTGACGAACGACGCCAGCGACGCATGGAAGCCGCCGGCGACGCGTAAACCGCGTCACTGGCGTGACTGCTAGCGAAGCGCCACTTCGGAGGCGTTGGCATCGAGGAAGCCTCGGAAGCCTAGGAAGCCGGCGCAGAACGGCAGCGCGCTCGTGGCAGAAGCAACCGACCAGTTCACTGCATCCGGAACCAGTTCTAGAACGTTGTCGCAGTCGGATCGTCTCCCCCACAATCAGGGCATTCCAAACAACAGCGCGACGACCATCTGTTATGAGGTGACCCCATGAATGCACCTTCTCGCTCGTATTGGGTTCGGTTCACTCTCAAGTTGGTACCGGCAGCGGCCCTGCTGCTGTCGATCGGCGCCTCAGCAGCGCAACAAGCCCCGACAGCCGAACGAATCCAAGAACTCGTGCAGGCCGCCGGCGCGGACTACGGGGTCAAGGGACTCGCAGTCGCGGTGGTGCAGGATGGCGGCATTGTCGCCGAAGTTGCGTATGGCGAAGCATCGGCTGGCAACCCGATGACGCCGATGACGCTGACCAACATTGCATCATGCAGCAAGGCATTCACCGCGGCCGCCGTCGCCATGTGCGTCGACGAGAAGTTGCTCGCGTGGGATGACCTAGTGATCGATCACCTGCCCGAGTTCCGCATGAGCGACCCGTGGATCACGGCGCACATGACCATCCGCGATTTGCTGAGCCATCGTTGCGGCCTCGCAACGTTCGCCGGCGACCTACTCTGGTATGGCAGCGACTACAGCGATGACGAAGTCATTCGGCGCCTGGCCAAACTACCGATCACGCAGAGTTTTCGGAGCGAGTTCGGCTATCAGAACCTGATGTATCTGGTTGCCGGCAAGATTATCGAACGCAAGACAGACCAGACGTGGAGTGACTTCGTGCGTAAGCGCATCATGATTCCGCTTGGCATGAATCAATCGCGCCCGGAGGCTCAAAGTGTGTCGGAGGGAGCCGACCGAGCGCTGCCACACATCGATGGCGAAGTGATTCCGGACCACGAGTTCCAAGCGTGCAAGCCCGCGGCATCGATCTATTCGTCCGCTCACGAGCTAACGATTTGGATGCGTGCATTGATGGCCGGTGGCACCTGGCAGACCAAGGAGATCGTGACGCCGGGGTCACTGGTTGAGATGTGGCGCCCACACACCAATACGGCACCCAGCGGCACTGGCTGGCGGACCGACGATTTCAAGAGTTACGGGCTAGGCTGGTTCTTGTCGATCGATCGCGGCAACAAGATCGTCGAGCACGACGGCGGCATGCCGGGCTTCTTGAGCAAGGTTTCGTTGATGCCAGGCAAACGCTTTGGCTTCGTTCTGCTCAACAACAGCAACGACGGCATCGTCAATGAAGCCCTTAAGCGCGCTCTATACGCCGAATACGCCGGCGAAGACGGCATGAAGATCTTGCAGCGAATCGCGACGATCAAGAAGCGCATCGACTCCGACGCCAAGAAGGCCATCGCCAAACGCGAAGGCCAACGCCGCGAAGGCACGTCGGCGAGCCATGAGATCAAGGACTACGCTGGAGACTACGAAGACGACATCTACGGCGAGGCGACAGTCTCGCTGACCGAAGCCGGTGAACTGTCGCTCGTATTAGTACCGGCCAAACGCCGACTTTTCGGCACGATGAAGCACTGGCACAACAACACGTTCCGCGTCAACTTCCCCGACAAGTTCCTGCCGTTCGCGTTGGTCTCGTTCAAACTGGACAGCCAGAGCAACGTTGCCTCGTTCAAGATCGATTGCCCAATCGCAGACTTCGATTTCGGCGCGCTCGATTTCCAGCGCAAGCACTAAGCGGCCTGACTAGTCCGGGGCAGCAAACACGCGGTCGACGAGATCAACTGCGGTGGCCCCTACTACAATCTGCTTGCGAGCGATGCCCAGTTCCCGGAGGTAGGCAACGTCGCCTTCGTCAGGCACCGAAATGCTGGCACATGCCTGCATCCCGGCGATGAACAGATCCACGCGATTGCGCAGGTCATTGCTCGCCGGCCGCCCGAACCACGAAGTCGAGCAGCACCAACGGCAGCGCTCCGCATCCGACCAATCCTGGCAAATGCGCTTATCGCGATCGAGCAGGTCGCCGCGATGGCAGACCAACTCAATGCCGCGCACACAAGCGAACGTGCGGCTGCCCAGCCGGTCCGACAACCACAGAACGTTCGGTGAGCCCTGGGCGCCCAGGCCGATATGCACAACCACCGACAACGGCTCCTCGCGCAGACAAGCGGTCACCGCCGACTCCAGGGGCGCGTCCAGCTGGCTGCTCGCCACTTTGGACCACGGCAGCTTGCTGCGTTCCTGGTGGGCGAGGACCTGGATACCTGCCGCACCGGGTGGCACCGGCTGGCCCGGGTACAGCGCGGGCATCCAGCGCACCGTCGCGCCCCGCGCAACCGCCAGGCGTGCGAAGTCGCCAGCGAGTTCATGGCTCCAATGTGGAGCCTCACCTGTTCCCGGCGAACTGACTAAAACGATCTGCACACTGCGTACCATCTCATGGGGCGCGGCTGGCGGCAACCGAATCCCCGACAGACCCTAAGTTGCACCGCCGCGCGACTCGTCTATCGTGCCAGAACGGAATCGTGCCAGCCTGCGTGCAGCCACGCACGAGACCCGTGACCCCACCCATGGAATTTCACAGCGCACTTGCTGAATCCGACGACCTGGAAGAAGCCTGCGAGGCCATCGCCAGCGACGTGCGGCGCCGCCTCGGGGACGGCCCGGTCGATCTCCTAGTCGTGTTTGCGTCAGCCACCTATGGTGCCGACCTCGATCGCCTGCCGATGATCTTGCAGGAGATGATCGGAGCCAAGACCCTCGTGGGCTGCACCGGCGCTGGACTGCTGCATCAAAATTCGATGTCAGAGAAGCAGCAGGCGGTCTCCGTTCTCGCTGGCCGCTTCCCGGGTGCCCACGCTGCCGCCACCATCATCTCGAACGCCGATTTGCCACACGCGGACGCGGCACCGTCGGCGTGGCGCCAGTTGCTGCCCGAAACCGATGGGCCACCACGTGGCATGCTGGTGATTGGCGAGCCGTTCCATTGCGACATGCGCGCGTTGCTAGCGGGGCTCGACTTCGTCTTGCCAAACGTGCCGAAGGTTGGCGGCCTCGCCAGTGGTAGCCAGCACCCCGAGGGCAATGCGTTGTTCTGCGGGCGTCAACGAATCAACCAAGGTGCCATCGTGTTGACGTTGTCGGGCAACCTCGTCATCGAACCCGCGGTCGCACAAGGCTGCCGGCCGATCGGCAAACCCGGCCGCATCACGCAAGCCGACCGCAACCGACTAGCGAGCGTCGATGACATGCCGATCAAGGACTTCATCGAAGCGCAATTGCAGACGTTGACCGACGCCGATGCGCTCCTTGCCGACGGCAGTCCATTGTTCATTGGCATCGCAAGTGATCCGTTCGCAATGAGCGAGCCGACGGCCGGCGACTTCCTGGTGCGCAACGTGCTAGGGATCGATGATGACCATCTAGTAGTCGGCGAACATTTGTCCGTCGGGAGGTCAGTACAGTTGCACCTTCGCGACGGCTCGTCCGGTCTGGATGATCTACAAACCCAACTCGAACTCTCCAACGTCGGACTGGCGCAAGCAGCGTTGATGTTCCGATGCATTGGCAGACAAGGCAGCGACCACGGACGGTTCGCCTCGCTGGCTCCGAACGTGCCACTGGCCGGTTGCACGTGCAACGGTGAGATCGGCCCCGTTGGCGGCATGACCCACCTCCATGGCTACACCGCCTCGTGCTTGCTAGTGCGCGAAGGACACCCGCAATGAGGCCCATTCGCACCCGAGTGCAAATCGCCGCACTGATCCGCACGTGGCTGTTACTCGACTTCTTTGGCGATTCGCGCCGGGCCGGCGATGGCCAGGGCAGCAGTTTGACGACGACGATCATGTGGCAGTCGCTGCTGGCGTTCATCTTCGCGATGCTGCTCTACCCGGACGTGCCGCTGATTCCGTTCGTGGCGGCCAACCTATGCCTGTCGACGCTGCTAATCGGCATCGGCTCGCTTGGCGACGAAGAGCGACCGCTGCGCCAAGCCGCAGATGCGACATTGCTGGCCGGTGCGCCGGTCTCGGCGACGTCGATTGTACTCGCACGCGCTGGACACGCTTCGTTCCAACTAGTGCTAGTGACCACCGGCATGGCATTGCCGCCAGCGATCTTGCTGGCGCACCTGACCGGTGAGTGGCTGCAGGCGATTGGCTACATCGTGGCGGCATGCGCATGCACCGGCATCGCCAACGCTTCGTTAGCGACTTTCCGCGCCTTGCTTGGCCGCACCGCCGGCGTTGCTCGGGCGACGCTTGCGATGGGCACCCTTAAGGCGGGGTTATTGGGCGGTGGCTTCGTGCTGTTCGCGTTGGCGCTGCGCCAACTGAACGGCACGGCGGACTCCCTGCCAATCGGACGCTTCGGGGCCGAGCTACTGCCGCCTTACCACGCCGCAAGGTTGCTCGCGGATCCGGGCAACGAATCGTGGCGGTTGCTGCCATGGTCCGGGCTAGTGCTAGTGCTATTGATCACGACCATCGCGCTGCTGACCGGTAACACCCCAACGCGCAATCGCATCAGTGCGCGGCAACCGCTGCTGCGCTTGTTGGCGAAGCTCAGTGGTCGCGGCCCGCGACTCGGCATTGCTGAGTTCGTCGCGATCTCGATGTGGCGCAGTCCCGGATTCCGCGCGCGGGTGTTGCCGTTACTGGGACTACCGGCAGGCATGGTGTTCCTGACGCTCGGGGCCGAAGGCGGCAAGAACGATTTCGTGCTCATTTGCCTGCTGCTGCAACTGCCAGCCATCTATCTGCCATTCTTGATCGCATTCCTGCCGCGCGCGGATCAGGCGAACACCGGCTGGGTCTTCGGCCATGCGCCCAACCTGTCACGTGACTTGGTTTCGGACGCGACGTGGCGCGCGCTGACGACACACGTCTTGCTGCCTACGTATGGACTCGCGTTCATCCTGGTGACCAGCTTTGGGCCGAACCACTTCGATCGCGCCGCCGCAGCTCTATTCGCCTTTGGACTGGCAGTACTCGCCGCCGAACGCATGGCGCAACTGGATCGCGTGCCATTCACCGATAACCGTGAAGAGGATCGCGGCCTCGAGATGGGCAACCTGATGACCGGAGCCCTGTTCCTCGGCGTGCTCGGCACCGCGTTCGGCGCGGGCCTGCCACCTATAGCTCGCTGGCCAGTGGCACTGATCGTGCTAGCGTTCGCTGGGCGGCGACTGTTGCGACTGCCCGTGCCGAACCCGGTCCTGACGTTGGCCTCGACCGAGCCGGGCAACCACGCCGTCGAATATGGGCGATCAACCGGACCTGGCCAGGCAGACGCCTCTGCGCAAGCGACCAATTCCGGGGCAGGCACCGACGACGACGCGGAGGAACAACTACAGCCAAGGCCGACACCTACGATCGGTCGCGAACTTCGAGCAGTCGCCGTGCTGTTCGTCGTGCTTTGTGCTCTGCCGTGGCTAGCCGGCTCCATGTTCGCTGCGTAGCACCAAATCACCGGTGGCCAGGGTGGCAGCGGCCAGCCACAGATTGCCCCTAGAGCAACTCGTCAACCTAGGCACGGTCGCGTGCCACACCCCGCAGTTACTGCGGCACCAACTCGGCGAACTCGTGCGGCAGCGGCGCCTTGATCGTCACTTCGCGATCGCGTCGTGGATGGAAGAAGGTCAACGAGTGCGAATGCAGCGCATGCCGGTCCAAGATCAGCGCGTCGCGGTCCGCTTGGCTGAGTTCGCCGGCAATGCCCTGCAAGAATAGCCGTTCATCCGCCCCGTAGAGTTTGTCGCCAACGAGTGGGCAGCCGATTCCGGCCATGTGCACGCGGATCTGGTGGGTGCGCCCAGTCTCCGGTTTGACCTCGATCAACGAGAACCGCTCGTTACTGCGCATGACGCGGTAGTGCGTGATCGCAGATAGCCCGAGTCCGGGCTCGCAGGTTGTCAGCTTGAGCCGCACAGCGGACTGCTTGTCCGGGCAGATGCCGAAGTCGATGCGACCCTCTTCGTTCTCAGGCCGTCCGTGCACCACAGCAAGGTAGGTCTTCTGTACAAGTCGGTCTTCGAACTGCTTGCGCACTAGGTGGTGGAACTGCTCATCAAGGCCTACCGCGACGACACCCGACGTCTCAAGGTCGATGCGATGAAGCAACCGAGGAACAACGTCGTGCTCCGGTTCTTCCGGACGGCGATAGCGTCGATGCAACTCGTGGATCAACGTGCCATGCAGGTGACGGCCGGACGGATGCACCGCCATGCCCGCAGGCTTGTCGACAGCGATCATGTATTCGTCTTCGAACAGGATCGGCAACTCGAAGTTCGCATCGGCCTTCGGCTGCGGCACCGGATCCTGCGGCACGTCGACTTCGATCGTATCGCCGACCTTGACCTTGCGACTCGACGGCACGATGCGACCCTCGAGGCGCACCATTCCTTTGTCGATCATGCGCACAATGCTCGAACGCGATCGCCAGGTCAGGATCGCAGCGAGTGCGAGGTCGAGTCGCTGACCAGCGGTACGGGCATCAATGAGCACGCGGACCTGTTCTAGCGGTTTGCTGAGGTCGCGCGGGCCTTCGCCGGGATACTGCGGAAATGCCACTTCAGAAGACCTGTCGAGTAGGCAGAGTCTGAGCCCAAATCGTTTGGGCTGCCGTCAGGGCCAGCGACATCGCTGACCTTCGGCTAGTGATCAGTGCGGCGTTCGACCGCGCCAACGCGCACGTCGAACGGCTCAGCACAATCCGACTACGCTTCCGTGGGCACTGCAGGCGTCACGGGCGGCATGTTGCCGGCTTCCGCTGCTGCCTTGCGATCGAGCGTCGTGTCCGCTGTCAACGGATCGAAATCCGGCTGATCGCTGCGGCGGTCGTTGCTCTTGCCTGGGCGGGCGCGACGCTTCTTGTTGCTGCGAACACTCGAGCCACTACCGCGCTTTCGCTCGGCCATGAGAATGTTGCGCAGACGCTCGCGACCTTCGCGGCGCTTCTTGTCGCTCGACTTCTCGTGATAGGCGTGCTTCTTAGCGAGACGGAAGATGCCGGCGTAGTTGCACTGACGCTTGAAGCGACGGAGTGCAGCTTCCAACGGCTCGTTCGGGCGGACCTGGACGCGAATCATGCGGAGTGTGACAGGGAGGTGAAGGTAAAGGCTGACGTTGCCCATCCAGTATCGGCGCCGACGTGGCGCCGAAAGGGAGGCTGGCGTATGGTGCCCAGCACTTCCCTTTGGACGGGGGAAAGGGCCGAGCACCTTAGCGGATCGCCGCCGCATGACAATGAGGGTCGGTGCCTAAGTTTCCATGAGCAAAGAAAGCCCCAGCAGCCCGGTGACTCTCGAGGGAGTTATCGACCGCTTCAGCTTCCGCAATCCGGATTCCGGGTGGGCGGTGCTTAAACTGATAGAAGCCACTTCTGGAAGAGTAGTTACGGCTGTCGGGCCGATGGCTGGGCTAAAGGAAGGACAGCGGTTGCGGGTCACCGGCGAAGAGGACTCGCACCCCAAGTTTGGCCCGCAACTGAAAGTAGATACGTTCGAAGCTATCGCGCCTTCGTCGGCGGCTGGCATCGAAGCCTACCTGGCCTCGGGGTTAGTCAAAGGCATCGGCCCCGCCACCGCCGAGAAGATCGTCAACGAGTTTGGCGAGGACACCCTGCGCATCATCGAGCATGAACCCGACAAGCTGAAAACGCTACGGGGCCTAGGGGAGAAGAAGATCGCCGAGTTGTCTGAGGCCGTGAAGGCGCAGAAGGACCTGCAGAACGTGTTGGTGTTCTTGCGTTCGCATGGGCTGGGCGCCGGACTCGCGGCACGAATCACGAAGCGCTACGGCGCGAATGCATCCGCGATGGTCGAGGCGAATCCCTATCGCTTGGCCGACGACGTGATCGGGGTCGGGTTTCGGATCGCGGACCGCCTGGCCGGGCAGATAGGCATCGATCCATCAGCACCTGAGCGCTTCGATGCCGCGTTGGAGTTCGTTCTCGGCCAAGCAGCCCGTGAAGGTCACTGTTACCTGCCGGAAGCTGCGCTGCTCCGTCGCACGTCGGAGTTGTTGTCCTGCGATGAAGCAGCACTGCGCGTTCGCTTACCAGAATTGGCAACTGCTGGTCGCATCGCGCGGCAACTGCCGCCAGGCCCCGTATTGCTTCACGATGATCCGCAACCGGTGATCTATCCCGCGGCATTGGCGGAAGCCGAAGATGGTGTCTCGCGCGCGATCAACAAGTTGATCCTCGGCAAGCACGAGAAGCTGCCGGTGCAGGCCGAATCGGCCGTGAAGTGGTTCACACAGGTGTCGGGCATGGAGTTGGCCGAATCGCAATCGGCGGCCATCGTCCGCGCTCTCAGCGAACCAGTATCCATCATCACGGGAGGTCCGGGCGTTGGTAAGACAACGATCGTGCGCGCGTTAGTGCAGATCCTTGAGCAGAAGGAACTGACTCTGGTTCTGGCTGCCCCAACAGGTCGGGCGGCTAAGCGCCTTGAGGAGTCGACGGGACTTGCCGCCAGTACGTTGCATCGTTTGCTCGAGTTCACTCCGGGCGCCAATCGCTTCGCACGCGACGAGAAGAACCCGCTCGAAGGCGACATGTTGGTGGTCGACGAAGCCTCGATGCTGGACGTGCAGCTCGCCTATGCGCTGTTACTTGCAGTTCCGCCGACGATGAAGTTGGTGTTGGTTGGCGACCAGAATCAGCTGCCTTCCGTTGGCCCCGGCAACGTGCTCGCCGACATCCTCGCTAGCGGCCGCGTCGCGGCCTCGGCACTCACGCGCATCTTCCGCCAACAGAAGGATTCGGACATCGTGCGCGTCGCGCACGGCATGTTGAAAGGTGAGATCCCAACCAGCGGCGGAGAGAACGGTGACTTCTTCTTTGTCGAAGCCAACGATTCTCGCCAGGCGCGGGCACTGCTGCGCGAGATGGTTGGTTCGCGCATCCCACGAAAGTTCGGGTTCGATCCGATGCGCGACATCCAAGTGTTGTGCCCGATGTATCGCGGCGAAGTTGGCGCCGACGCGTTGAACCGTGACCTGCAAGACCTACTCAACCCAGGACAGATCGAAGTCGAGCGCAATGGCAAGCGCTACCGCGTTGGCGACAAGGTCATGCAGATCCGCAATGACTACGATCGCGAAGTGTGGAACGGGGACGTCGGCCAACTAACGCACATCGATAAGCAGGCGGCGAAGGTCTACTTGCGCTTCCCTGAGCGCGAACACCAATATGGGTTCGAAGAACTCGGCGACTTGCTACCGGCGTATGCGATCTCGGTGCACCGATCGCAGGGCAGTGAATACACCGCCGTGGTGATCCCGATCACGACCGACCACTTCCTGATGCTACGGCGTTCGCTGGTTTACACAGCCGTCACACGCGGCAAAAAGTTGGTGGTGTTAGTCGGCTCACGGAAGGCGCTCGAGATGGCCGTCAAGAACAACGACGACGGCAAGCGCTGGTCTGGCTTGTGCGAGCGGTTGCGAGATCTGAAGCGCGAGGATGGCGTGCATCCACGACTGCGTGCGGAAGAGTTTGACGCACCCCAATAGCATCCCCGTCGAGACGCCCATTCACTCACCTAAAGGCCCAGTGCGGCGTGCACGGCCAAAGTCGCTGACGAACGGTTGAGGGTGTAGAAGTGCAGACCCGGTGCGCCTTGCGCCAGGAGTTCGCGACCTTGGTCTACTGCCCATTGCACACCGGTGGCAACCACGGCTGAGGAGTCATTCTCAACGATGCGGAGTCGACGGTGGAGTTCTTGCGGGATGCGAGCGCCACACATCTTGGTGAAGCGTTCGACTTGGGAAACGTTGGTGACGGGCATCAGCCCCGGAACAATGGGGACCGAGACGCCTGCCGAACGTGCCCGGCGCGCGAAGGCCCGGTATTCGTCGTTGTCGAAGAACAGCTGCGAGACAAGGAAGTCCGCGCCTGCGTCGACCTTCTCAACCAAGTGCGCCAGGTCCTCGTCTGAGTCGGCACACTCAACGTGCCCTTCCGGGTAACACGCGGCGCCAATGCAGAAGTCCATCTTGAGCTCCCGGATGAACGCGACCAGTTCGGTTGCATACTCGAAGCCTCCTGCGGTCGCCTGAAACGCGGCCTGGCCCTTTGGCGGATCACCGCGCAGCGCCAACACGTTGCGAATGCCCGATGCATGCAGTAGCTGCAGCGTGTCACGAATCTCATCCTTGGTGCTACCCACGCACGTCAGGTGGGCCATCGTAGTGATGCCGAGATCGCGTTGGATTCGAGCAACCAGTTCAAGGGTGCGGTCGCGGGTACTACCGCCAGCTCCGTAGGTGACCGACACAAAGGACGGCCGGCATGGGCGGAGTTCCTTCACTGTTCGGTAAAGGGTCTCGACGCCTTCCTCCGTCTTAGGTGGGAAGAACTCGAACGAGATTACCGGCGCGTCCGCACCGAACAGGTCAACGATTCTCATGGCGCACATGCAGCCTACTGAGTGGAGGGACAAGTGTCACCAACATCGCGGTGCACTCTGCGCACTTAGATCGAACGATCACCCCTAGAAATGAAACAACCCCGCCGTCCTAATGGACGACGGGGTGATTCGTATA
>CALCZA010000008.1 GCA_937906475.1 uncultured bacterium | reverse complement strand
ACACGTGGGAGTATGACGGCGTCAACTGGACGCAGGTCACGACTGCCAGCAGTCCCAGTGCTCGCTATTACCACACGATGGTCTACGACAGCGTGCGGGGGAAGGTTGTTATGTTTGGCGGCCGCATCGGCAACAACGGCTACGTCAACGACACGTGGGAGTATGACGCCCCACCACTCATCGCCACGGCCACAATCTACGGCACAGGATGCGGTACTCCCGCACTAGACTTCACGCCCACATCCAACCCCATCATCGGCACGTCTGCTGCTGGGTTGATCGCCAACGCGCCGACGTCTGTCGGTGGTGTCGCCATGGGCTTTAGCGACTCGCACCTTGGTTCCTTGCCGATTTTACCACTTAGCTTGGCGTTTATTGGGATGCCAGGATGCCAACTCTGGCACAGCAATGATGTCTTCGGCTTAGTAGCCACGTCGAGTGCGCCGGGCACATTGGATTTCTCATACCCGATCCCTTTCAACGTCAACCTGGTCGGCACACACGTCTACGTGCAGGCTTACTGCGTAGCGCCCAGCGCGAACCCATTGCCGATCATCGCTAGCAACGGCATCGATTGGTTGATCGGCAACCAGTAGCCGTCTACCAATCCACGTTTAGTCGCAACCGTTTTTGCGCCAAGTGATGCTGGCGTAGACATGCTCAGCCAGCATGGCATCAACCGTTACGAGTGTGCTCACTGAGCAGCCGGAACTGCTTGCCGCGATGCGGTTGGTTGCCAAGCGACGCACGGACACGCGCCAGTCGATTGCTGGCGTGCGGTCTAGTCGCACGGAGATGGCCGAGCGCTATGCGAAGATCTATTTCTTGAGTTCGAGCGTCATGATGATCGGTCGGTGATCGGATGCGATGGGCTCGTCGGCGATGTAGGTGCGGTGCACGATCCATCCTTGCGTTGGTTTGATGAGCACGTAGTCGATCTGGCGGTCGGGTGGGGATCCGATGGAGAACAGCGATCGACTCGGTGTGCCTTGCGACCAACCGGCATCGCGCAGGCGCTGCATTGGTTCGCTGCTCGGCATTGCGTTGAGGTCGCCCGTTAAGATCACTGGCAAGTTGGCATCTGTGCAGAAGGCCTTCTCAATCAGGCGCACCGATGCCAGTCGTGCTTCGCGCGATCCGATCGTGTCGAGCCAGTCGAAGTGTGTGTTGATGAGGCGCGCTTTGTGGCCAGCACCAAGAACGGCCGACAGATCGACGTCGACGGCCATTGCCTGGTAGCGACTGGAACTGGCGCTTGGGATCGCATGGTTCGCGACCCACTTAAACGGGTGCCGGCTGAGGATGGCGTCGCCGTAGGCGGTGTTCGAACCCTTGGACGGACCAAACACGACGGCCATGCCGGTGAGGCGACCGAGTTCGGTGGCCATGGCTTCGTTGCCGATTTCTTGCAGGCCGACGAGGTCCGGTGCGTGCTCGCGAATCACCCTGGCGATGCGGGGCAGGTCGCGCTTCTTGTCCATGCCGTCGCCGTAGTGAATGTTGTAGCTCATCACCTTGATCGTCTTTCGCTCGGCTTCCGGCTTGGGCACGAGGTCGATCGAAGTGAATGTTGCGGCGTGGTCGCTTGGCCAACCGCGCGGGTGCGTGGATAGCACGCGCGAGTCGAGCACGCGCCAGGTGTCGCCGTGCGCGTAGACGTAGTCGATGCGGTCTTGATGGCTCTCTCGGAACTCGGGCGACCACGTGTGGCCTGGGTTGGCGATCGGATCTGGGCGGGCTTGGCGATAGGTGTCGACGAAGCTCGCTTTGGCCATGCTGCGGCTGACTGGCCAATCGACGACGAGGCCGTGATGGTTGGGTTGCGAGGATGCGGCTTTGGTCCAGTCGAGGTGGGAACCGCTGTTGAAGTCGCCGCCGACCAAGACAGGTGTGTCTGGCGTCTTCGCTAGGTGGGGCAACAGTTGCTTCAGGATCGTCTGGATGTCTTTGCCGCGGGTCTTGGCATCCTCAGTCTGCAGTTGCTCGGCGGTGGCGCTATCTGCCAGTTGTTTGCTGACGCTTGGTAGGTAGTCAATCCAAAGCGAGTAGGCCTGGATCGTTTGTCCGGGACGCAGTTGGATGCTTACGCCGCCAAACCGAAACCCGGATGCAAGTAGGTGCGTGTCGACGATCGGGAAGCGGCTCATCACCGAGATGTTGCTCGAGCGAAGGAAATAGTCGTAGCCGAGGCGACCGCTGATACGCGGGCCACTGCCGTAGGTCTCCTGCATCAGCACGATGTCGGCATTGCATTCTTGGATGACTTCGACAACTCGTTGCACGCCTTCATCGCGGCCCTTGCGTCGGCCGCCATGCCAAATGTTCCAGGCGAGCACCCGAAGTGGGCGACCATCCCATTCGGGGCGAGTCGCTGGCGCTCGTTGGTTGCCGAAGCGGGCGATGAAGCCCGATCGGATCGCGGCAGGCAGCATGGCGCCTTGGTTGAAGCGTGCGTTACCGACTTCGATGTTGTGTGTCTTTGATCCGAGTTGCAGTGAGGCGCTGTCGGAAAGCAAACTGCCGACGCCTTGCAGGTCGTGTAGTGCCACCCGGCGACCATCGTGATAGAGGTGCGCTACGCCAGCTGTGCGATCGATGGCAAATCCGACTTCGTGCCAGCGTCCATCGGCGATGCCTTGGTCTTGTGCTTCCGGTCGGTGGTCGATGCGGCGTTGGCCGTCACCTGCATTCCATGTCCAGGCACCATCCGGTAGGACACTGATGGCGAAACCTTTGCGTTTGCCGGATTCACGGCCGATGCCAAATGAGTTGTTGGTCGTGTAGTCGCGAACCTCACCTTCTTCCCACGCTTTGTTCGTCGCGATGGTTGGCAGGGATTCTGGTGCGCTCGACATCCGCACACACATGCGAAACGTGAAGTTGCCGCTGAGGTCTGTTGCTTTCGGAATCGGTGACGTTGCCGGCGTCGCGATTGGTTGGATTGGCGACTGTGCGAAGGCGGACAGGGCGAGCAGCAGTGCGAGTGCGGCTCGGGTCAGGGATAGGGTGTTCATGGCAATGCGGTTTCGTTGGAGTATCGCCAACCGTCATCCGAACGCGCCTTTCAATCCAGTAGGATCGAACTCCTTGCGATGTTGGTTCACGGCCTCGGCTGTGGCCGCATGAGGATCGGGACCGTCACTAGAGGCTGGTCGCCACCCGCATCATGTTGTCGAGGTTCGGGTGATCGGCGGAGTGACGGGCGTGGTGGTGCCACAGCACTTTGCGGCCCTGCACCAAGAACGCGCCCGGCATCTGCCGTTCGTTGCCAGCTGGCATGCCGATGCTGTTGCCTCTGAGCAAGGCGCGAAGTCCACGCCACCAAGTTGCCGGGCCGAGGATCTGCATGAGAGATCCTAGTGGTAGTGCAAATGCCGCGAACAGTTCGCCTTCGGGGTCGGCGATAGCGCGCGCGTTTGGTGCGCGCGCGGCGAAGAACTTCTCGGCGGCTTGGGTCGTGCTGCGGTGTACGAACAGCACCTCGGGAAAGCCTTGGCTCTGCTTTTGGCGCAGCAACTGCTGCAGCCATTCGCGGGTGAAGATTCAGCCGAGGTGACGCAGGAAGATAAGCAGTGTTGGTTGCTCGCCAAGCTCTGTGGCGAATGGCCGCGGCTTGATGTGTTGCCTTGCCTGGACCGACGCGTGCCACGCCGCTTCGGGAATCTGGTTCATCGTGTGCGGATTAGCGATGTGGTTGTTAATGGTGCGAGGCTACTTGCCGACCATTGGAAGGTCGCGACCTGCCATCTTGCACAGTTGCGCCACGACTGGGTCCAGCGAAGTGCGGCGTTTGGTGCGCAGCGCTTCTTTGCCCGCGAACGCAGTCAGGATCTTCTCGGCCCATTGCTTTCGCTTGCCCTTCCCCTTGATCGAACGTTCCCAAGCCCTGATCAGGTTGCCGAGTTGTTTCGATGTTGCATTCGTACGCGCGCCGGCGACATAGAGTCTGGCTGCTGCGATGGTGCGTCTGTCGAACTCAGTTTCGCCGCCCATCGTGCGCCACGTGCGTGCTAGCAGACGACCGTTCTTGCAGTCTTGCCGTTGCAGCTTTGACAGTAGTTGCGTTGCGGCACCCTTACTCTTCGATGCAGGCATCGCGAGAACCCGGGCATGCACCAAGTCGCGCACTTGCTGGCGATACAATCTGTATTTGCCTGGCTTCGCGAAGGCATCGAATCGCTGATTGAATATGTCGAGCAATGAGGCCGCGGACTTGCCATCGGGCGCTGTGTTGAGGGCGCCGAGCACGGCCGCTAACGCGAATGGGTTCTTGGTCATTGCCTCGCGCACGAAGCGGCGACCATGCTTTTGCCGGGTGGTCTCGTCGGCCTGCTCCCACATGCGCCGCATGATGAGCGTGTCGACGAACGACGGCAGACCCTGGTTGACACCCCAGGCAATCGACTGGTGGAACACCATCGGCCGGCGGCCGCCAACATCGTCGTAGTTCCAGCGCGCGTGCACGGAGGTGACTTCGTCGCCGCCGGTCGCGTATTGGCCACCGATGCAGCGGAACAAGCCCGTCCTGGGGTTGACGTCCATGCGTACCAGTGCGCAGTGCCCTGGTTGACCCGCCGTCGAGGATGGCACGCCGCAGATTCGGTAGGTGCGCGCGCCGATGTTGCCCATCGTTCCGCAGACGCCACCGTCCTTCCACATCATCTGGATCGAACCGTAGCTGAACGCGATCGGGCTGACGCGTCGTGCCGACTGCATGTCGAACTGCTGGGCAATGCCGCCGATGTATTCGCCGTAGGTGCGAAACTTGCCGCGGTCGCGGAACTTGATCCAGATCTCTTCGCGTTCGCGCAATGGTTGGTCGTCGGCGGCCAGCATCATCAGCACCGGCCACGGGGCGTTGAGTGGGAAGCGCGGCCACTTGCGGGCTGCTTTCTGGGCGGGGGTGAACTCGTGCCGGTCGTTGCGGATCAACCACGCCATCGATTCGGCGGGAGTCGGTGCACGATCACGTTCGGCCGGCATGCGGCCTTTGTTGCGGTACGCGGTGTGGAAGAGTTCGTGCGCGGCGCGAATGCGGGCGCGTTGCTGCTTGTCCTTGACCGCGGCCTTGCTCTTCCAGTGCACAACTTGGTTGCCGCAGTCGAGCGCAAGATCATGGCCATGCGCCTTTAGATAAGCCTGAAACTCTTGCTGCAGGTCGATCGAAGCGATGACGTCGGCACCGGCCAGCGTACGCTGTACTTTGCGCGTGATCTTGACGGCCTTCCCCCGCTTCTTGGCCACGCCGTTCTCGTCGTATTCCAGCGGTGGCCGCTCCTTGCTCATGACCTCAGTTTCGATCGGTGAGTGGTCCTCGAGGAAGTTGATGATGTGGTCGTCGCGGTCGAGCGTGCGGCTTTCGTCTTTGGTGTTGACGCGTTGGCGCGGGTCGGCAGGGATCGTCAGCAGTAGTAGCGGCCGCTGCGAGATGTCGGCTAGAGCTGTCGCTCCTGCTGCGGCGCCATCGTTCCATCCAGATGCTTTCTTGCCCGACACCATGTAGGAACGCTGAATGGCGAATGCGAGCGCCAGTTGCGTGTAGTCGCGGCGGACGATGTCTTCGCCGAGGTCGATCTCTAACGAACGCAATTGCAGCAAGACGGGCAGCGGGTCCTTGCGGCAACCGTAGACCGATGCACGCAGGGTCGCATCGTTGTCGATCCAGGCGATGAAGTCGTCGGGCAGCGAGAGGCTCTTGCTGGCGCACGCGGCAAGAGTCTGTTCGCGGGCGGTGCGCAGGTAGGCGTTAATGGCTGCCTGACCCCATGGGAGCTGCGTCTTGCTTTGCGCTGCCGCTGGACCGAGGTGCAGCAAGGTCGCGCTCGCGACTGCGAGCATGGAGGTTAGGGCGGATCGGAATCGACGCGTTCTTGGTGGCTGCATCATCGGAGTCGCTGCGAAGCCTGGGAATGCTTCACGCCGCGAATCTACCATATGCGAGCGCATGCGGTCGACTCCGCATGATTTGGCCGCTAGATCTGCTTGTAGACCTTCGCCAAGCTCTCGCCGTGCACGTCGATTTGCCATTCGCAGAAGTAGCCGAACGGTGTGCTCTTGACCGTGTAGCCAGTACTGGTCAACCGTTCTGCCAACTCCACCAGCAGGGCCTGGGCAAACGCGGGCGTCGCGTTTTTGCCGCCAAGATGCGCGAACGAATGCAGCACGACATTTTTGTAGTCGCGTTTGTTCGCTAGCCACTTGATGTGCTTGAGCGTGTTTTTGAACACGCGGGCGCGCTCCTCGCCTGATTCATCTTCAATCTCAGCGTGCGCGAACACGACGACACAGTCTTTGAGGTCGTCACAGATCGTGACGTCCTCAACTTGTGCACCACCGATTTCGTCGAGGGTCTTGCTGAAGCTCTTCCAGCCGAAGTGTCGCGCTTGGAAACAGAGCAGCTTCATCGTTTGCGACGACGCCGCTGTTTCCAGGTTGCGTCGTAGATTCGCGCTTCTTTATCACGCGGTTTGTCATCCAGTTCTAGGTAGCGCGAGGTGGCGTTGCGCGCAAAGAACGTGAATACATCGAGCACGCGCGCGCCGTCCTTGCCGGCGACGAGGTCGTGGATGTTCTCGCGCTTGCGTCCCAGCGAAGAGAACCGACCTGGCTTGATCAGGTCGTCACGGGTCTCGCGGATCTGAAACGTCTTGGTCGAATCGTTCGCCGGCGGTTCGCCTTGGAAGTCGTAGTTGCGAATCCGCACCTCGCCTTCGAGTCCCATGATGATGCCGTTGTAGTTGAGGTGGTCGTGGTGGGTGAGTCCGCGGCCGGCCTTGATGTTCATCGCCATGGCGCCAATCGGGAAGCGCTCGCCTTCATTGCGGTGATCTTTGGAGAATTGCCGCATGGCATCGCGGATCGGTGCATTCGGATCCCTTAGTCGGCTCATGGCTGCAGCAATGGTCAATAGATACGCCTGGTCATCCTCACTCTTGGAGTCAACGAGACGTCGCGCTTGCGGCAGAAGTTGGTTGAGGAAGTCTGCGAAGCTCAGTTTGCTGCTGGTCGTAGCCGCCTTCGGTGGACGTTTTGGGTCTTGCTGAGCCGGCTCTTGGCTACGCAGCGAACCGTTTCCGGTCAGCATCGCAGTTACCGCCGCGACGGATAGCCACAGCACGCTGCGCCGTTCGACAACCACGCCGTCCGCGACCTCGATGTTCTGCTCAAGGTCTTCGACGACGCACGGATCGCCATCGACAAGCGGGGTGTGCTCCGGACGGAAGTAGCTCATGCTGGAGATCCTAACTGGTGCCAACTCGATCGGTAGAGGGGCGAAGTCCGACGGCGCATTCATGGGACGTCCGCTGCAATGAGTTGACTTCGTTGTCGGAAGGGATCCACTGGCGCGTATGTCCATGCGTGAAGTCAGCATTCTGTTTGGGGCGGAGCGGCTGACGCTGCGCGTGCCGGCACACGCGGACATTCTCACGGGACCGGATATTCCGCGGCTAGAGGATCCGCAGGCCGCGGTGTTGGCTGCGTTGCAGAGTCCGATCGCCTCGCCGCCACTGCGCGCCCTGGCGGAGAAGCAACGTCCCGCTTCGGTCGTGATCACGATGAGTGACATCACGCGGCCGGTCCCGAATGAGCTACTGATCACAGCAATCTTGGCCGAGTTGCATGCGGCCGGTGTTGCCGACGATGCCTGCACGATTCTGATCGCGACTGGTATGCATCGGCCGTCGACGCCGCGGGAGCGCGAGATCATGCTCGGTAAGGACCTGTTACGTCGTTGCCGGGTCGTGGATCACGAGGCTGGCAAGCAAGACTCGCTGGTCAGCATCAGCGAGGATCCACCGGTCAGCATCAATCGCATCTACGCCGATGCCGAACTCAAGATTGTCACTGGCTTGATCGAACCGCATTTCATGGCGGGCTATTCCGGCGGTCGCAAAGGTATCTGCCCCGGTTTGGTCGACCTGCGTACGGTGCAGCGATTCCATGGTCACAAGACGATGGGGGATCCGTCGGCCGTCGAAGGCAAGTTGGTCGGCAACCCGTGCCATGAGATTGCGATGCGCGTCGCTGGCTTGATGGGTTGCGACTTCTTGGTCAATGCGGCGATCACGCACGATCGACAATTGGCTGGAGTCTTTGCCGGACAAATGGTCGCGGCGCACCAGATTGGCTGCGAGCAAGTCGGGGCGTGGACGTCGGCCAATGTCGACCGGCCCTATGACCTGGTGGTGCAGTCGGCCGGCGGCTACCCGCTCGACGAGAGCTTTTACCAGACGGTCAAGGGCATGGTGACGGCGCTGCCGGCACTGCGTGACGACTCGATTCTGTTGATGTGCTCGGCGTGTACCGAAGTCGGGTCACCGGAATACACCGACCTGATGATGCAGCGTGGCTCGGATTTCCGGGGCTTCTTGGATCATATTCGTGCGACGGAAGCCACCGCTAAGGACCAGTGGCAATATCAGATGCAGACGAGGGTGTTGGAGCGTATTGGGGTCGAACGGTTGGTGTTGGCGAACGATGGCTTACCCATCGATGTGCAGCGTAAGTTGGCCGTGACACCGGCGCCCGGCGTTGGCGATGTGGCGGCGCGCGCGCAACAAGTAATCGATGAGTTGTTGCAGCGAACGCCCGATGCGCGCATCGCGGTGATCCCAGAAGGGCCGTACACGATGTTGCGGACAGAAAGGGTTCGTTGATTCCCGCCGCCGATCCCGTTCTAAGTGTAGCCAATGAACCTCGCCGAACTTGTCGACTGCATCCTCCAATGGCGGGATGCCACCCCTAACGGCAGCAAGAGGCGCCTCGCAGATACAGTAATTGCGAAGTCCGATCTACAACTCGACAAGGCACTGCTGGTCGGTTCGCAGTGCGTGCTACGTATCAGCCAGATGCAGGAATCTGGCAACGAGTCGATCGCCCTCGCGGCGTTCCACAAGATTTGCGACTACGACGATAAGCCGGTGCTCGTTTGCTTGATGACATCGCGCGGCATGCGGTTGCTGCTCGCGAACACGACCTTCCTTGAGAAGGTCTCGGAGCGTTCCTACAAACTGGCGGCCGACAATCTCGTCGGTGGCGTGCTCGAGTCGGACCTGTTGTCGGCTGTCAATGGCGTTGCCAACCTGCCGGCGAACTTCGAGGCGTTGTGGGCAACGCACGCCGCCAGCGATCGCACGGCCAATATCCAGCGCATCGTCACGTCGACGCAAGAAATGCATGCGCGCGCCGCGGCCGCGAATCCAGATAGCGTCAAGGGTCGCTAGCTACACGATGTTTGCTTGAGCGCGTCGAGAATCACGGGCGCGTCGGATGGTCTGTTCGGCTAGCGGATCACAAACCTCGGCAAGAGCCACTGCACCATTGGGCCGATGCTGATCGCGAACCATGCGGTGCCGAACCCGATACGTCCGCCGAGGCAGATGCCGAGCGTCATGACGCTGAGCTCGAGGATCGTGCGCACTTTCCAGACGGTGAAGCCGCGTTTTGCGAAGCCTGTCATGATGCCGTCGCGCGGGCCGGGACCGAGTCCGCCGCCGATGTAGAGGCCGGATGCGAGCGCAATCATAACGGGGCCGGATGTGGTCAGCGCGATGCGCGCCCACAGGGCGTCGGGCCGATCGAGCCAACTGAGGGTCCAGTCGACGGAGACCCCGATCAGTATCGCGTTCAAGATCGTGCCTAGACCGACCTTCTCACGAAGCGGTAGAAAGCCCAGCACGACGATGATGCCGGTGACCATGATGACGGTGCCGAGGCTGATGCCGCTAGCGCGAGCGACGCCTTGGTGGAACACATCCCATGGCGCGGAGCCGAGGTCGCCGGCGACCATGAGCGCAACGCCCATGCCGAATAGCCACAGGCCGATGAGCACTTGAGGCAGGCGCCGCAAGGTGTCGCGCAACGGCGTCACCAAGAACATGCGAGCAGCGAGGTGCTTCAACGGCCTCGTCGCCCGCATGGAGGATTATGTGTCGCTTGTCGCATCGGCACCGATCCTAGCTCGGTGCGGACGGTGAGGTGGTCCTGGCCATAATCGATTTCGAAAATGCGTGCCATGACCGCGGTCGATGACTGGGGGCGGAGACATAGACTTCTGCGCTGGTGGCGCCACGAGCAGCGCACGCGTAGTCCTTATTTCGTGGATTGCTTTGGGCGGAGAACGATGGAGTCGAGTCGTGCTTGTGACTCAGTCCAGTGGTGCTTGTAGTCCATTGCCGGGCCCATGTCGTAGCGACTTACGCCTTCGTCGCAGAGCCATCTCAACTGTTCAAGCTGCAACACGTTGCCGAGTGATGCGGTGCGCCAGTCTTCGGTGAAGCTGAATTGCTGGCCGCGGTAGACGTTGCCTTGTGGCTCAGGTCCGCACAATCCGCCGAAGATGAAGCCGATGTCGTTGCCGTCATGGCACGCGAACATCACCCGGCCGCAGCCACTGACGGCCATGCGACGCAGCATCGCCGAATAGAACTGCAGAGAGGGTGGCTTCGTCATGCCGCAGTTACCGAGGCCCTTCCAGCTGCGATCTTCGACCGCGACGATACGTGCGTAGACGGCGCTCGCTTCGGCTTGGGTGGTCGGCTGGTGGCGTTCGAAGGTGACGCCGCGACCGTGGATCTTTCTCGCCGCGTTACGCACACCTCGGCGCGTCTTGGCGGATCGGCGCGACAGGTAGCCGTCGAGTCCGCCATCGAGCGATGCGCGGCAGGCCATTGTTCTGCCGTTGTGCAGCAAATCGTAGCGGGCGCCAAAGGCCTTGATGAGTATGGGCACGATTGGGCTTTCGGTGTCCATGCCGCTGAGTATTACGGATGCCTTCGCATGAGATTCGAGCAACTTGGCCAGCATTTGCACGGAGTTCGGACCGAGCAGCGGGCAGCCAAATTGCCAATTGGACTCGACAGGTTTGAGCCACGGGCGAGCAGACGTCTTCGGATGCAATACGAACGAAATCAGGCTGCCCTCGTGAGCAGCGATGCACAGGTCGCGATTCGGAGTGAACGCTTCGTGAAACGACAGTTGCCATTCGGTGCGACAACAGAACGGATCGCCGTGCGTCATGATGTCGACGGCACGGTTCCATACGGAGTCTGGGTGGTCGAAATCGAGCAGGCTTGCCATGATCTGTACACACCAGTACTAACGAGAATCTGGTGGGGCCGCCAGCAGCCAGTTGCCTGGCGCGGCGGGCGTGACCTGCGTCGCAGATCGTGAGCGGAGGGCGGGTCGTCGGCCGATACAGCGGCCGAGCGATCCTTCGCCCTACTACTCCTTCTTGGCCTTGACCGTGACCGGCACGGAGACCGACTTGTCGCCGAACGTGATGGCGATCGCGCAAGTATCATCCGTGTCGGACGGCTCGATGCTGATCTTCATGCACGCGCTCTTGCTCGCGGTGTCCTTGAGGCGCATGCCCCACATGATCGTCTCGCCTTCGGCGGGCTTCAGGTTGAGCAACCAGCCAGCGCGCTCGTGCAGCGTGAAGAACATCGAGTAGCTGCCGGCCGGGATTGTGCGGCCAGCGGCCGTCAGGTCACAGGACGTGGTGACACTGCCGATCGGCTTCTTGGCGGCGAACTTGTTGAAGCCTTCGTAGCCATCCTTGTTGTCTTTGGCCTTCTGCCACTTGCCGTCGCCGAAGCGGATGGCGGTGTAGCTGACGGAGACCTTGTTCTTGCCCATTTCAATCGCGTTGGTGACCTTGGCCGCGTTGCGGTTGAGGCTGCCGTTGATTTGAGCTTGCAGGCCACACGTCATTAGTGCGGCGCAGGTGAGAGCGATTACAGACTTCATCATTATGGATCCTTTCGTTGACTATGTGGTCGAAGTGGTCGGACGAGTCTAGCGATCGCGGGGCGCTGATTGCTCGAATCCTTCGATTGGTGACACGTGATTCGGGTGACTTTTTTAGGAACTCACCAGGGCAACTTCGTAGGCGGGGGGCCTGGAGCCACGGCGTGCGGCATCCGCCCCTGGAGTTGTGGCAGGCATGTCTCAGGAACCCCGCGATTACGGCTGGGATGGCGCCGTTCGTCCAGCAGGGATCTTTCGAGCCCAAAGGGCTACAGCCCGCGTTGCCAGTCGGGCCGAAGTGGCACATCGCCGTTCAGTGCGCCATCGATCGCCGCGACGATGTCGTTGCGGTCGCGCGGCAACCGGCCGGCAATCGGCAGGCGGTTTGAAGCGTGGTTGGTGCGGAAGATCGAATCCGCCGGGTTGGCGTTCGCCACGAACGTACGCAGCTCGCGTAGCGTCGTGGGGATGTCGGGCATCGTGAACAGCCCCTTCTCTTCGGCGCGCGCGATCGGTGTGCCAGGAACGACCGTCAACGTCAGTGCCGACAAGAAGCGCGGGTTCATCGCTGTGGCGAGTTCGGCCGACGCGAGCGCATGCTCTTGGCTGCGTTCGATGCCGCCGGCCCCAAGCAAGAAGATCACTGACGTCTTCATGCCAGCCGCGTGTGCGCGCTGCGCCGCTTCGACATGGTCTTGTGCGGTGCTGCCCTTGGCGATGCGCTTCAAGGTTGGGTCGTCGCCACTTTCCGGGCCGATGTAGAGCTGCGTTAGACCTGATGTGCACAACTCGGTCAGTTCTGCTTCGCTCTTCTCAAGGATGTTGCTCGCCATCGCATAGCACGACACGCGTCGTAACGATGGGAAGGCGTCCTTGCACGCCGCGAGGATCGTGCGCCACGAGGCCATGTCGAGGATTAGAGCGTCGCCATCGGCTACGAAGACCTTCTGCACATCTGCGCCGTAGGTCGCCGCCGCCAACTTGATGTCAGCGAGCACTTCCTCCATCGAACGCACCGCGAACTTCTTATCGCGGTACATGTCGCAGTACGTGCACTTGTTCCAACTGCAGCCGATCGTGGCCTGCAGGATGTAAGCGTCCGCTTCACTCGGCGGTCGGTAGATCTTGCCTTCGTAGCGCATGGGATCTACTTGCGGCCGCTCCAGCGCAGCATCTGGTCGGCGAGGTCGCGGCAGTGCGTCGTCTTGACGTCGACGACCTTGCCGTCAGCGTCCTTGACGAGTTGCAACTCTGGTTGCACGAAGCCCGTGACTGATGGCAGACCGAGCTTCTCGATACGGGCGATGACTTCCTTATGCAGCGCCGGGTCGATCTTGACGGCATACTTCTCGACTAGCGCCTTGCCCGCCTTGAAGTCGCCTTCGGCCTTGATGCGCATCAGTTCGGCGAGCAGTTTGCCGCAACCTTCGCGGAACTTGTCGGCCGAATCGACCACGTAGAACGTGCGGCCGTCCTTCACCTCAACGTGCACGCCGGCGTTGTTCTCTAACAACCACAGCACGATCAGTTGACGGTTGCGCATGTGGTCCTCTTCGACGCGTTCGCCGAGCGGTACGCGGCGTAGTTGCACCAGTGCATTGCGCGCGTAGGCCTCATACTTGGCCAATGCGGCCTCGTCGTTCGGCACGAAGCCGAGGTCCTTCATCTTTTTATCGGCGATCCAGTAGAGGCCAACCAGGTCGGCGCGACCTTCTTCTAGCGTGCTGTAAAATAGGCCCAGGCGCTGCGCCGGGTTCTTGATTTCAGGCATCAACTGGCCCGACGCGTGGCCGACGACTTCGTGCAGGTTGGTGTGCATGTCGTCCATCGCCGAGGAGTAGAGGCGCGCGCGCGCTTCCTCTTCTTTGGTGAACGAGAACTCGCCGAGGCTGCCCGACGCCTTCACGGAGTTGTAGGTCTCGACGATGTTGGCGAGGTTGACCGACTTGCTGCCGTATTCCTGGCGCACGTCGGCTTCGTTCGGCAGGTTGATGCCGATTGGAGTGATCGGGCCACTGTCGCCGGTCTCCATGACGACCGAGATGGCGCGCGCCGAGATGCCCTTGACGTCCTTCTTCTTGAACTTCTCCTCCCACGGCATGCGCGCTTCAAACCACGGCGCTTCGAGCGCGAGTTTGGCGATGTTGCGGGTCTTGATCTCGTCACGGAAGCTGACGACCGATTCCCACGAACCCTTCATGCCGCGCGCGTCGACGTAGACTTCGATGAAGCCGAGGATGAAGTCGATCGTCGAGTCGTTGTCCTGCACCCACGCGATGTTGAACTCGCGCCAGTCATCCATGCTGCCAGTCTCGTTGTACCGGATCAGGTTGGTGATGGCCTTCTTGGTCGGCACCGGCGCGTATTGCAGTGCCTTCTTCAATTCGACGTTGATCGCCGAAATCTCCTTGGCGTAGCGGCCTGGCGGGATGCTCTTGCCATCACCGCAGCGGTAGACCTCTTCGAACAACTTGCCGTCGCGCTTGACGAGTCGCGAGTTGAGGCCGTTTTTCTCGACGAAGCCTTCGAGGTCCGCCGTCGTGACGCCGGAGTAGAGGTTGTTGCAGCTCGCGGCGACCGGATCGTTGCCATTCTCGGTGCTCTTGTTGGTGACCGACACATACGTGGTCGGATCGGTCATGATCTGCCACGCATGCTCTAGGTTGCGCATTGGCGCGAGCTCTTTGGCAGTCAGTTTAGTGCCGTTCTTCTGCGCGACGGCGCACGCGTCCTCGAACTGCTTTTGCGTCAGAGCTAGCGGCATCTTCTTGGTCGTCAAGTTGTCGTGGATGCCAGAGTGCACCCAGAACAGCTTGCAGTAGCGCGTGACCTCTTTGTTGACATCGGCCGGCAGATCGTCGCGAACCAACCACAGTGATTCGAGCACCCAGCGCAGACCGAGCGTGAACTCAAAGCGTTGGTCTAGGTAGATGTCACGACCAACGATCGCAGCTTGCGACAAGTGGTACGCCAACATCTTGTCGTCGTGGCTCAGCGCCTCGAAGCCATCGGCATACAGTTGCACGACGATCGTGTTGTCAACGCGGTCGAGTTGGTACTCGCGGCCGGTGACATCGTGGAGATTGGCGGTTGCAGAACTGCAAGCGGCAACGAGCAGCAGCGCGGCCAGGGACAGTCGGGGCGTTGGCTTCTTCATATCTAGGTTCTCGAAAGTGAGCGCAGCAGCATAACCGCCTGCAGGTTGAGATCTTCCTCCGGCTGAGCTAGCCGTGTCAGTTGCACCTTTGGGGCGATGCGGATCGCCGCCTAAAGTGACCGCATGACGGAATCTGGCTGTCGGTGATCTGCACGATCCCGACTTGTTGTTGCTCGGAGAACCAGCGACCGGCGTCGGCACGGCTGAAGAACTGTGCCGGCAAGCAGGTTCCGCCGCTTCGTGGATACGTGGTTCGGTTGCCGTTTTCGCCGCGCGGGATACGTGGCGAGCAGTTGTGTTACAGGCGGTGCGAAAGGTGACCGGCTAGGGCGGTTGTGCATGTGCGATTTCCGATATGCTCGCCCGCGACACTTCACTAGGACCCCTCATTGGAAATTGCCGCCGTGCTGCGTATCGCCCTGCTGCCACTTCTTGTCACCCCATTGGTCGCCCAGTGGTCGCAAGTCACCACTGCTAGCAACCCCGGACAAGTTCGGGATGGTGCGATGGCATTCCATAACAACAGCGGCAATACGGTGTTGTTCGGCGGTTGGCCTGCTCAAAACACCACGTGGTTGTACGACGGCACTAACTGGGTGAACGCTTCGCCGCCGACAACTCCGCCGGCGCGTCGTGAGAATGCGATGGCTTCCGACTTCGCCCGTGGCGTGGTCGTGATGTTTGGTGGTGGCGGTGGGTTGTCCGACACATGGGAGTGGAATGGCGCGGACTGGACCAACATGGCCACGGCAGTCAGCCCGCCAGGTCGTCAAGGTCACGTGATGGCCTACGACTTGGCGCGCGGTGTCACCGTTCTCTTTGGTGGCACCACCAATCCCAACGCGCCGGCGGAGTTGTCCGACACGTGGGAATGGAACGGCACGACGTGGACGCAAGTAGCAACGGCCAACGCACCGTTCGAAACTTCGTACTCGTGCATGTGCTACGACATCAATCGCGGTGTCTGTGTGTTGACCGGCGGCACCAGTTTGTTTGGCGCACCCGATCAAGCGACGTGGGAATACGACGGCATCAACTGGGTTAACCGCACCGCGTCTGTCGGTCCGGGGCCGAGTGCAATTCCGGGTCTCGGTGTACAAAACGCCAAGATGGTCTACGACAGTGCGCGGGGTGTTTCGATGCTGTATGGCGGCCGCACGCCGAACGGCGCGTTCTCGACGGATACGTTCGAATACGACGGCACTGCGTGGACGATCGTCGCCAGTGGCACGCCGAGTTCGCGCACACGCAACATGATGGCGTTCGACGTGAACCGCGGCGCGCCTGTCATCTACGGCGGTCTGACTGGCAACTTCCAGACGTGGTTCCTCGAGACGTGGGAATACAGCGCGACGGTTTCGGCTTCTTACACGGTGTTCGGTTCCGGTTGTGCTGGCACCAGCGGCGTGCCGAGCAATTCGGTTTCGGCGTTGCCGGTATTGGGCACGACGATGGTTATCGACATCGGCAACATGCCGGCACCTGAGTTGATGGTCATGGTGCTTGGCCTTGGCATCGTCAGCCCTCCGGTGGGCCTTGGTTTCCTGGGTGCGCCTGGGTGCCTGGCGCACGTCACACCGGATGTGTTGCAGTTGATCTCCGGTGCTGCAGGTTCGGCGTCGTTCAGTATGGCCGTGCCGTCGACGCCGGCTTTGGCTGGCTACGAACTGCATACGCAAGCAATCGTGGTGGATGTCGGGGCCAACGGGTTTGGCGGGGTCGTTTCTGACGCCGCGACGGCGACGGTTGGTCTGTAGGCCGTTTGCCTAAGTGCTGCAGATACGCGTCGTCGAGCCATTTGCCGGCGATGCATACCGTCGCGTTGTCCCACAGCGGTCCCGTGTGGTGCTGGCGGTGTGGGATGGTGACGTCTTACCGTTGTCACCTACAATGAATCGCCTTCTCTTCGCCGTAGCCACCTGCACGCTGCTGATCTCTTGCGACGTCATTGCCCAAGGCGGCGGTGGCCAACGCCGCCGCGGCATGAATGTCGCCCGAATGTTGGAGCGCTACGACACCAACAAGGACGGCAAGCTCAATAAGGAAGAGGTTGGCGTTGGTCGCATGTGGGATCGCCTTGCGCGTGCCGACAAAGACGAAGACGGCACCCTCACCAAGAAGGAGATGGAGTCGCTGAGCGGCGGCGGTCGCGGTCGCGGCGGCGGTCGCGGCGGCGGCGAAGCGACCTGGAAGTTCTTGCAGGAGAAGTACGACGCCGACAAGAACGCGAGCATCAGCGCTGCGGAATATACGCGGGACAAGGCGACGTTCACGCGGCTGGACAAGGACAAGGATGGCGCGCTGACTGCCAAGGATTGGGCCGGTGGTGGCGAGCAGCGGCGTGGCAACCGTCAGCGCGGCGGAGGCGGTGGTAGGACGCGAGGCGCGGCTCCCGAGGCCGGAGACAAAGCGCCCGACTTCACGTTGACGTTCGTCAGCGACGAAAAAAAGTCGGTCAAGCTGTCGGACTACCAATCTGACAAGCCAGTCGCATTGGTCTTCGGGAGTTGTACTTGACCACCTTTCGTTAGCTCAGCTGGTCAGCTGAGCGAGCTCTACTCGGACTTCTCCAAGGACGTGCAGTTCTTTCTGATCTACTGCCGGGAAGCGCATCCGATCGATGGCAATAACCCCGGCCGCAAGGCAGTTGAGGATCCGGTTACGAATGCCGAACGTCGTGGCGTCGCTGCGAAGTTTGTTGCCGACATGAACCTTGCGCTGCCAGCGTTGCTCGATGGTGTTGAAGATGCCGTTGGCCGAGCCTACGCGTCGCATCCCGATCGTCTTTACTTGATCGGCAAGGATGGGCTGATCGCCTATGCAGGCGACCGAGGCCCATTCGGGTTCAAGCCGCAAGAACTGCGCGAAGCGATCGAGGACGAGTTGATGCTCAATAAGTCGCAGGCGTTACCGCCGCCAACGCCCCTTCGCGATGCGCCCGTCAAATTGGCGATTTTGCGCCGCACCAAGTAAGCGGCGGAATAGTCTTCAGGAATATCCCACGAACTCCTGAGTCCCAGTACGCCCCATGAAGCCCCGCACAAAGCTGCTCTCTGTCTGCCTCGTGACCGCATGTGCCATGTTGGCGTGTTGCACCGTTAACACAAAACGCGTCATCGCAAATGATGCTTACGTGTTGTCGATCGAAGGCGACACGGTCTCGGTGAGTTGTGAGTCGCCGGTGCCCTTGTCGGAGTTCCTGAAAATGGCGCAGTTGGTTACTCACGGCATGTACACCTTCCATCGGGACGATGCCGACACCGAGATCTCGTGGGTCGGCAAATTGACCTGTGATCGCAAGGAGTTCAACGAGTTCGTGAAGACGATGCTCAGCACGTTGGGGCTGGCGTTGGCGGCGCGGCAGCAAGGGGATGTTGAGTTCTTCGAGGTCCACGCCATCAAGCGCGGTTGATTCGCACGCCCGTCCCAAGAATGTCAACGCACCCGCTAGTGCGGCGACGTGACTGGGTTTGCGGCTTACCATCGCTGACGTGCACCGGCGAGCCGCGGTGTCCGTGTTCGCAATGCATAAGTCGTCCCTGCTGCTCTCTGTCTTTGCCCTTGTGCTCGCACTGGGCGCCGCCATGTACTTCGTTGGCGGTGATTACGTCGCCTTGCCGGCGCCGCCTTCCGAGGAGTATTTCGAGAAGCAGGATGATGACGCGGCCTCCGACGTGGTTGTCGAAGCTTCGGCCGAGATAGGGACGTTTGAAGACGCCGCTGACGAAGGCGCTGACGAAGGCGACGACGAAGCCGAGCGCCGCGAAGTCGACCTCCAAGTCGACGACGCGCCGCGTCTCGTGATCCAAGTCTGGGATCGCAAGAAGGGCAAGGTCGCACCCGAAGCAAAGGTCTACGTGCTCGAAGGTTACGAAGGGCCGGAGATGCGCGATGCGTTTGCGCCGCACTGGTGTGAAGTCGCGATTGCCAAGGGCAAGCGATACACCGCCACAACCGAAGGCCGCGTCGAGCTGCCGCGTTTGGAGAAGACCACTGTCATTGCCGCGACCCTTCCCGGCTCGAGTGGCATGACGCGGCTTCGCAAGGGGCACCGCGAAACGGAGTCGCTGGTGTTGCAGGCCGAGGAAACGGTGACGGTGCGCGTAACGGATCAGCAGGGTCGTGCTCTTGCTGACGTTCCGGTTGGCATACAGCAACGCATTCCCGAGCGCCTCAGCTCAGGCCGCGTGATCAAGCAACGGAAGGATCTCGACGCTTCGATTGCGGCTGCTGAGAAACGCCTCGTAAGTGCCGCGAATGCAGAATCGCGAGCGCGCAACGAGCGCCGCCTAGTGGGCATGCGGCGTCAGCGCCAAGAGTTGGTGGTGCAGATGCGCGCGATGCCAAAGCCCGCTCCGAGTAGCAATAGCAAGAAGCGCAGCAAGAGCACCAAGGGCAAGTCTTCTTCGACAAAGAATACCGTGGCTGTGATCACGACGAAGATGGACCTGAAGGCGCGACGTCGTACGGATGCGAAGGGCTACGCAGTCTTTAGGCATTTTCAACTCTATCGTAAGAACGCCTCCAGTTGGTGGCCGAAGGAGCACGCTAGTAGTTTTGAGGCTGTGCTGATGGTTCCGTTGGCAGAGCCTGTTCGTGAAGAATTTCGCGGCATGCCGGTGCCCGAAGATGTCATCGAGTTGCGCATGCCGCCTACGGGTAGCGTTGCGCTGCGCACGGTCGATCGCGATGGCCGACCGTTCACGCATCCGGTGCACGGGGAACTGCGCATCATCGATGGCGAGAACCCGAGGTGGGCGCGGTTGCCGATTCGCAAGCAGCAGAACGAGCGCGAGATCGCATTCCCGTTCGTCGGCCTCGGCATGCAGCTGGATGCTTCGTGCCGTCTGGATGACAACGACTTCCGTTGGCGGGCGCCGGCCTTTGCCGGGCCGCAGCAACCTGGTGAACGTTTGGTGGTCGACTTGGTCGTAGCGCCAGGTGCTGCGATGCTCCACGGCCGTTTGCTTGATGCGAGCGGAGCGGCGTTGGCGGGCGCGAGCACAACGATCTTGATTAACAGCATCCGTGGCCGGCTCGAAGGTGAAGAGGTGCTGCTCGATGACGAAGGCCGCTTCCACCTTCCGTATCAGGTCCGTGGACAGCATCAGCCGCCGTGGCGTCTACAGGTTCGTTACCAAGAGCGCATGCCGGTCCCGGGTCTTGCTACGACGCTAGGCGTGCTGCCAAAGGAAGGCGTCATGGACATCGGCGATCTGCAGATCGGTGACTTGACGCGGATCACGTTTGGTCGAGTCGTGAACGACCTCGGTGACGGGATCCCAAGTGCGCGCGTGCAGTTGCAGCGGCAACGCGAGGTCGGTAGTCGCGCGCGGCTCAGTTGGCAAGACGAAGCGTTCGCGGTGACGACTACCGATGATGATGGTCAGTTTGCCCTGTTTGGGGATCTCGAAGTTGGTCGCTATCGCCTGCGCGTGACTGCCGGAGAGCACTTCCCCTACGAGCAGCCCAACCTACCGAGTCGCGATGGCACCGTCATCAAGCTGGACCGTCGCTCGCGTGTTGTTGGTTCGGTGCTGTTGCCGAAGTGGCTGTCGAGCCGTCGTATCAAGGTGCGCCTTGAGAGCCAGGCCGATCCAAGCAAGGGCCGTGACGACCGCATCCGCAGCTATCGCGGCCAACAACTGATCTACTTCGATTGGGTCAAGCCAGGCATCTACAACCTCAGCTTGCGACTCGAAGACTTCCCCGACGCATTCGTTCGGGTCAATGGCTTCGAGATCAAGGCCGGCCAGCGCGACGTTCACCCGCGCTTGAAGGACCTCGACCTCGCCCGCGATCTTTATCGGTTCGAAGTGTTCGCCATCGATGAAGCCGGCAAGCGCATGAACCCGAAGACGCCGCTGCGGGCGCGTGTGATGCGGCCGGATGGCAGCTATGCGATGGTCGGCTTCTATTGGAAGGGTGGTCGCGCAGAGATTTTGAACTCGCAGTCTTCGCTTGAGGTGTTGCCCGAAGAACCGGGCTTCCGCTCACAGCCGACGACGTTGATCGCCGGCCGCAACGAACTGCGGTTTGCTCGGGTGCCCGCCGTGACCCTGAATACTCCTGGTTTACGTCAACTGGTTGGCGAGGAGTCCGTTTGGATCTCGATGGAATTACTGGAGACGCAGACGGTGATGTCGTTCGATTCGCGTAGTCGACGGCTTGCGAAATCGATGCGGTGGGCTAGCTCCAGCCACGGTCGCTTGAATGCGCGCGATCGCGCCTTCATGCGTCCGCTGCGCGACGGTCGCTATCGGGTGATGGCGCGCCTCGGTGACAAGCGGCGTGGAGGGCTGGTCAGTGTCACGCTTGGTGAAGTCGATGTGCGCCTCGTGCCGGGTGGTCAGCCGAACGTGTTTACCGTGGCGGTAGATACCCAGGCGGTGATGACCGCGATGCAGGATATGGCTCAGCGCCGGGCTGCGGCGGAGCAGCGCGCGGCTTCGCAGCCTGCCCGCGGCCGCCGCGGTAAGTAACGGCTGCCAGCGGCCAGATCAGCGTCGCTGCACCCCGGTGATTTGCTGCGTTGGCTTGTCTCGGCTTGACCGCTAACTGTGAGGATCTTCAGAGTCTGCACAAAACGAAGGAAAGGAACGGTCGTCGCACGTCTACTTGCGGCGGAGTCATCTCCATCAACTGTATGTCGTTCCTGCTTACCTCTCGTCGAGGGCCCGTCGGGCTCTTGGTCTCCTCCCTGCTTCTCTTGTCGATCGCCGCGAGCTTGCCGGCGCAGCGCCGTAATGAGTTTACGCGTGCACCGGGTGTGCGGCCTGACCACACGATCTTCAGCCCGCTGGACCTGCCAGCACCCAATCGGATTCGAACCGGGTCTGGCGCGCCTGGCGCTGACTACTGGCAGCAACGCGTCGACTACCGCATCGACGTGACGCTCGATCCGGCGACGCGCAACGTCAGTGGCCGCGAGCACGTCTTCTACCACAACAACTCGCCGGACCCGCTCGACTACATCTGGGTTCATATCGAGCAGAACGTGCTGCGCAAGGACAGCATTGGCTCGTTGACCGACGGCGGTTCCGTGCTGGGCGGCGCCACTGATCACAATGAAGGTGTCAGCGTCACCGAAGTGAGTGCGGCTGGTAAAGACCTCGATTACAAGGTCTACGACACGCTAATGCGCGTCACGATGCCGGCGACGCTGGCGCCCGGCAAGACATTCGAGTGTGACATCGCCTGGTCGTTCGACGTGCCCGAGCGCGTGTTCCGTCGCTACGGCACGATGAACGTCAAGAAGGGCATCGTTTGGGAGTTGGCGCAGTGGTTCCCGGCCGCCGCCGTTTACGACGACGTCCATGGTTGGAACACGCTGCCGTATCTCGGCACCGGCGAGTTCTACACCAATTTCGGCGACTACGAACTCAACATCACCGCACCGCGCGACCACATCGTTGTCGCTACCGGTGTGCTGCAAAACGAAGCGGAGGTCTACACGGCCAAGCAGCGCGAGCGTCTCGCGCAAGCACGCGAGAGCACTGAACCGGTGATGATTCGCAGCAAGGACGAAGTCGGCACGCTCGACTCACGGCCACCAGGCGATGGGCCGCTGACGTGGCGCTTCCACAGTAAGGACGTGCGCACGGTGGCGTTTGCCTCCAGCGAGGCCTTCATCCTCGACGCCGCTTCGGTCGGCGACACGCTGGTACAATCGGTCTACCCCGAAGACTCGCTGCCCGTATGGGGTAAGTCGACCGCGATGCTGTGCGCCGCGATCAAGGGCTACAGCGAGCGTCTATACCCGTATCCCTACCCGGTCGCGACCAACGTGGCGGGCATCGAAGGTGGCATGGAATACCCCATGATCATCTTTTGCAGCGGTCGCAATAAGAGCAACGACCGCGGCCTCTATGGCGTGACGACGCACGAGATTGGGCACAACTGGTTCCCAATGATGGTCAACACCGATGAGCGCCGCCACGCGTGGATGGATGAGGGCTTCAACACGTTCATCAACATGTATTCGACCGCGGACTGGTTCGAGAAGAACAACAACCCGGCCAAGCCGTCGTCCTACGCGATGATGATGCGCATGCCGGGCATCCCGGTTGTGACCCAGGCAGACCGTCTCAACGGGTTGCAATTGGGCTTGCTGCAATACCAGAAGACCGGCATCGGTCTACAGTTGCTGCGCGAATACGTGTTGGGCCCGGAGCGCTTTGACTACGCGTTCCGCACCTACATCAGTCGGTGGAAGTTCAAGTCGCCGCAACCGGCGGACTTCTTCCGCACCATGGAAGACGCTGCTGGCAAGGACCTCGCTTGGTTCTGGCGCGGTTGGTTCTTGGAAGATGCGTTGCTTGATCAAGCGATCGATGGCGTGCGCATCAGCAGTCGCGGCGCGCGCATCACGTTCATCAACAAGGAGCGCATGGTCATGCCGATCACGTTCGAAGTCGAATACGAGGACGGCTCCAAGGAAACCAAGCGTTTGCCGGTCGAGATCTGGTTTAAGTCAAACAAGGTCGTGCACACGGTGAAGTCCGAGAAGGAAATCGTTGCGGTGCGTCTCGACCCCGAGCGCATGCTGCCGGACAACAAACGCGGCAACAACTCGTGGAAGGCTGAGGAGTAGCGCGAGCCTCAGCTAGCTGGCGAAGATGTCTCGCGGCACGGGACTCGTGTCGCCGGTCTCGTGATCCCAAGTCGCGAGTGCCCAGTCGCTGCCCTGCGGGATCAGCAGTAGCAGATCGCCGCTGCCGTCTTCACCAATCGCCACGGCATCGCATGGGAAGTGTGATCGTCCGCGTTTGCGCTTTGTGTGGCGGACGACATCATCCCAGGACCGCTTGAGGCGCTTCTCGTCGCTGTCGTCCTTGACTGGAAATAGCACCCAGGGGTCGTCGCCAGTGTCGCCGAGATCGACTTCTCCGCCGTTGTCCTGCATCAGGCGTTGTCGGTATCCAGCTGGGAACTGTGTGCCGAGTTGATCCTCGGCGAGGCTGATGAACGCGGCGTCCACGGGGAATAGCATGTGATGAGTCTGGCCCGTTTACTTGATCAGGTCGATGGCGAAATGCTCCGTGCCTTCGTCGTTGACGAAGCGAGCGCGCACTGAAGTCACCTTGCCGTCCTGCTGCGCGGCGTCAATCAGCAAGAAGGTGTGCGGCTCACCCATGTCCTTGATTAGGCCAGGGTGTGGCGCGTTGGCTGCCTTGATGATGCTGTGATGCATCGGCGAACTAATCAGTTCGATGATGTCGTAGCCCGCTGCTTTCTTGGTCGCATGGCGCACGACGCGTGAGCGATGGATGTCGCCGCCGACGAGCACCACACCGGTGATCTTGTTGCGGCCAATCTCATGGAACAGCGCCGAACGCTCGTGCGGGTAACTGCCCCAGTGGTCTTGCTTGTTCGGGCGCGTGGCTTCGTTCCAGATCATCCCGCAGGCGATAACCTTGACCGGAGCCGTCGACTCGGTGAGGCCCTTTAGCAGCCACTTCCATTGCTTGTTGCCGAGCAGCGACGCGTGGTGGCGCAAAAATGGTGAAGGCTCTGTCGCCGCGAACGTGCGCGTGTCGAGCACGAACACTTCTATTGGACCACGGCGAAACTTGGTGTAGATGCCGTTCTGACCATCGCCATAGGACGGGTTGGCGTGGTATTCGAGAAACGCCTGCCGCGAGTTGGCCTTGCCGCGCATGCGGCCGTCGGTGTCGTTGTCGCCGAAGTCGTGGTCGTCCCAGGTGCCATACCAACTGGTCGTGCGAAGCAGGTTCGCCATTGGCGCGAAGCCAGCGAACTCGGCGTAGCGACGCCGTTGTTGCTTGATCTGCGTGTTGTTGATGTAGGGCGTGTCGCCGAGCAATACGACCGTGTCCGGCTTCTCGACCGCGACGCGCTTCCACGTGTCGCCGGTGCCTTCATCTTCGTAGCAGCACGAACCAAACATGACGCGTACGCTGCCGTTCGCGTCAGTCGCTGGTGCCGTGCGCAGCACGTAGTCGTCACCGCCGCACACAAGTTGGCCCGCTGCCGTTTCGATGCGGTAGCGGTAATGACTGTCGGCACTCATGCCTTGCACTTCGAACACCATGCAGAAGTCGTTATCTGGCTTGGCTGATGCGGTCGCCTCGAACTGGCTCTCCGTATCCGTGATGCCTTGCGCCTTAATTACGTATGTGCCGGCAGCGCTCGCACGCGCCCAGACATGCACCGAACTGCTGTCGGCGTGGCCGATCAGCGGGCCTTGCTTGAGTTGGGGTGCTTGCGAAGTGAGGGCGGTCGCTAGCAGTGCGGTGAGTGCCGCCGTAGAGAAGCAGTTCATTTGGTCAGCAGTTCGCGGATCGAAAAGCGCAGGTAATAGAGCTCGCGGAGGCCTTCATACACGACCCCGATGTGTTCGTCATCTACGCGAGTTAGGCACGAGTAGCCGGCCCCCAGTCGTTGATCGTAGCGCGTATGCCACCGAGCTGGCCACGTCGCACCATCATCGGTGCTGACCTTTAGTGTCATGTCGAAGCGGCCGGTTGGCGTGTTGGGATTGGAGAATAACAACAATCGACCAAGCTCCTTGTGGTCGATCTGCAGCAGGCTCGCCATGCACGTCGGTTCGATCAAATCATGCCGGGACGTCGGATGCCGCGTCCAAGTTTTGCCAAGGTCGTTGGTCGTGTAGATCGAGCGGCTGCCGCGGCGGTTGTCGCGGCAGTTGATCATCAATACGCCGTCGTCGAGTTCGACGAGTTGCGCTTCTGTCGTGTCGACTTTGACGCCGGTGCCGATTTGCCACGTCTCGCCACGATCTTTCGAACTGATCATCGTCGAGAACGGTTTGCCGGTGTGAGGGCCGTCCGGGTCGCTGCGATATTGCGCCGCGAGCACCAGCGTGCCGTCGCGCATCGTGATGCCGCGGCCGGGCCCTTGCAGCACGAAGCGCCATTTCGGATCCTTGATCTGCTTGGTGATGTTGCGCGGTTTTGACCACGTCATGCCGTCGTCGTCACTGTGCACCAGCATGAACTGCCCGGTCTCTGCGGGCCGCATGCCGGGTCCCGAACCATTCCACGAACGGTTGCCGTGGCTCCAGGTCGCGCCCACCCAGATGCGGCCGTTGACCTGGTCGACGAGCACTTCCGGATCGCCAATGCCGTCGTAGTGCCACTTCTTGTCTCGGCCCATGTCCATGATGACCCGCATTGGATCCCAGGTGGCACCGCCATCGGCACTGCGACTCATGCCGACATCGACGTCACCCGGTAGATCGCCGCCGCCGCGGTAGCGGTTGTCGTAGACGGCGATCAGCGTGCCCTTATTGGTCGTGACCAAGCCAGGAATACGATACGTGTGACAGTTGTCTTGGTCGGCCGTGCGCAGCGCGACGCCAATACGCTGCGCGGTGCCGCTGCCGGCGGGGTGCATCTTCATGCCGTTGGCGAGTTTCACTTCGGTGACGCTGACTTTGACCATTGCATCGAGGCTCGCTGCGGCTGACAGGTCGACAGCAATGGCGAGTTCGTTGTCGCCATTGGCCAGTGCCGCCTTGCCGTCGAATACCATTGAGCGACTAGCCGGCTTTTGCTGGCCGAGCGCGTGAACGCGTGCGATACCGGCAAGGTCGGTGTCGTCCGAGAACGTAATCCGCACTTGCGCGACGGACAGCGGCTTGTTGTGTCCAGTCGTCTTGATGGCGACCTTGGTGATCGGACTGGTCTTGCCGCGCAAGGCCGGCGCGACCCATAGGCGATGCTGGGATCCAAGCACGCGCATCGGCACTGCGTCCGCTAGTTGCAGGTCGTCGATCAGCACGCCGCTCTTCGCGGGTGAGGTGCTTAGGAAGCGCAGCGCAGTGACGCCCTTTGGTAGATCCGTTTCGACCTGGCTTAGGAATCGGCTGCCAACGCGCACCTTGTCGCCGTCGTAGACCTCTTGCCAGCGATTGCTGATGCGCGCTTCGACTCGGAACGTGAACGGCGCACGACTCGTCCAGCGTTCGGCGACAAACGACATGCGGCGAGGCCCGCGTTGCGCGAGGGTGATCGTTGCCTGTCGGTTCTCGCCACCGTGCAGATGGAGGCATTGCTGTCCCGAGTGCGCGAACTGCTTGCTGATCTCGGCGTGGCCCTTCTTGGCCTGCCACTTACCTTGTCGCGACGTGGCTGTTTGCATCGCGCCGGCTGCGATCTCTTCAAAGCTGCCAGCGTCTAGTGTGGTTGCGGCGGTCGTTGTTGTTTCCCATTGATCGGTGCGGAACGGCGCCGCCGGTAGTCGCGCGTTGTTGACGAGATTCGTGCTTGGATCACTTGCGAACGCATAGCGAACGGCGACCGGTTGCTTGACCCACGGTGACTGCAAGCGGATCGACGTTCCGGCGAGCGTTGCGAGTGCCGGATGAAATCGCTTGTCCGAGCCAGCGATGGTGAAACCTCGGACCGGCTTGTTGTCGATCGTGCGAAGGCCGTGCGCGTGTTCGAAGTGTACGATTGCGCTGGCACCATCAATGCTCAGTTTGGCGAAGCGCGGCCCGCTGGCAGCAACGGACTGGCCATAGACCTGTGCCAGCGCCAACTGCGCCAGCCGGTCACCGACTGGCACCTTGCGTCGGGGGTGCACGTCAGTTGCATGGCCAACGTCGATCGTGACCACCATGTCTGCATGCGCGTCTTCGTTGGCTACTTGCGTCTGCATCTCGCGGAACTTGGCCCAGTCGCGATCGAGGCCCGGCAACTGCACGAAGTAGAACGGCAGTTCGGCGTTGCTCCAGTTCTCGCGGAAGCTGGCAATCAGGCTAGTGAAGATTGCGTGGTTGAGTGGCTGGCTGCGCGGCCGGTCGCCGGGGATGTCCGTTGCGTCGGATTCGCCTTGGTACCAGGTGACGCCACGAATCGGCAACTGCTTCAGCGGTGCGATGCCGGCGGCGAATAGAAACGATGGTTCGAACGGATGGTGGGGTTGCTTGTCGGCTGGATTGTCGAACCACGCCACCAGATTCTGCTGTACGCGTAAGCGACACCAAGCTGGGTAGCCGTCGCCGTGCCACCAGTTCGCCATCGACTTCCTGACGATCGGAGCCACGGCCGGTCCATTCGCAGGCAAGAACGCGGCCATTGGTGAGCCACCGATGGCGTTGTGGATGACACCGATCGGCACGCCAGTGTCCCGCGCGAGTCGCCGGCCAAACACAAACGCTACGCCCGAGAAAGTCTCTGCAGATGCGCGCGACGCTCGCTGCCAGCCCTTCGTCGAGTAGTAGTTCTGCGGCGTCAACTGCTTGAGGAAGTCCACGTCGTAGCGTTGCGCGTTCGGATACAGCGACCCTTCGAAATCGATCAGTCGTAGGTTCGGTACAGCCGCTGTGGCGAGGATCTCACCTGCCTCTGCCGACTGGTTGACGCGCCATCTCATGTTCGATTGGCCGGTGCATAACCAGAGATCACCAACGAGGACGTCGTGCAGTGTGATCGTTTGCTCCCGGGCGCCCAGTTGTGCGCGCACGACCAACTCTGCTGCCTTGGCATTGGCAGGCAGAGCTGGCAGTTCGACGGCGAAGTGGCCGTTTTGTGCCGTCGCGTTGCGTTGGTGTTCGCCGAGTATCACCGTGACGTTGACGTCAGCACTCGCTCGACCCCAGACGGTGATTGCTTGGTCTCGCTGGATCACCATGTGATCGCTGAACACTGAGGCCAGTTGTACGAGCGCTGGTTTCTGGTTGTTGCCCTGCGCATGAGCGAGGGCAATGAAGAGCAGGGGCAGCAGGGCAGTTCGCAGCAGGATATGACGGCTCGGCAGGTGCATGCAGTTGGCGAGTGGTTTAGGTGTGGGACGGGTCCGTTGCCCATGACACCGCAGAGACCCCTGGCATTCACGTTGAATACCAAGATCGGAAGCTCATACCCGTTGTCGCAGCCGGTATCGCGACTTGGCTGTTTTGGAAGAAATACGGCGCTTCTGCTGTCCCCTAAACAAAGATGTCTCAAGGAGGCAACTGCTGTGGGGGTACGCCCTTGCGCGCCGTTGTTGGATCGCCTCGAACGATAGGTAACCTCTTATGAAAGCAACGACGATTCTGGCGGCCACTGCGGTCCTCTTCTTCACTGTCTCTTTGGACGCTCAGCAGCGACGCGGCGGCCGCGGAGAGCGCAGTAACGAACGGCAGGGCCAGCGCAGCGAGCGCGCGGAACTTGGCGGTCAACGCGGTTCGCAAATGCGTGAGCGCATGCAAGAGCGCATGCAAGAGAGAATGGAGCAGATGCGTGAGCGCTTCGGTCGCGGTGTAGCGGGTCGCTCGGAATCTGGTGGCGAGCGTGGTCAGCAAATGCGTGAGCGCATGCAAGAGCGCATGCAGGAGAGAATGGAGCAGATGCGTGAGCGCTTCGGCCGCGGTGAAGCGGGTCGTTCGGAATCTCGTGGCGAGCGTCAACGCGGTGGCAGCACACGTGGCCAGAGTGAGGAACGCGCTGATAGGCGTGGTCGTCAGGGACGTTCCGGTCGCCGTGGTCCCCAAGGCCAACGTGGCGAGCAGGCGCAACGCGGTGAGCGTGGCGGCGAGCGTCAACGCGGAGGTCGCGGCGAGCGGTCACAACGTGGTCGTCGTGGTTCGCAACAGAGCGAAAGCCGTGGGCGTCAACAGCAACGCGCAGGTCGTGGTCGCCAAGAGTCGCCCGGTAGCCGGGGGCAACGTTCTGGTAGCCGTGGCGGTCGTGGTTCCGCTCGTCAGGTAGAAGTGGAAGTCGAAGTTGTCGCCCCGAAGGGCAGGCAACGCGGTTCGGTCCAATGGGGCCAGAAGCCGACCGCCAAGAAGG
>CALCZA010000007.1 GCA_937906475.1 uncultured bacterium | reverse complement strand
CCGAGAGCGAAGGCGTGGTGCAGGCGGCGCTCGATACGTTGCGCAAGGGCCGCACGTCCTTTGTCATCGCGCACCGGTTGTCGACGATCGTTGACGCCGATCAGATCCTGGTTCTGGTTGACGGCCGCATCGTGGAGAGTGGCTCCCACGACGAGTTGGTCGCCAAGAACGGGGTCTACAAGCGCATGGTTGACAAGCAAATGCGACCGGACGCGAGCTAGCCGGCGCTGACTAGGCCGGTCCCAGCAGTGCGACGACTGTCGCGCGGCACGCTTCACCGCGACCGACTGCGTCGACTTGCTCGCCGGTCTTGCCCTTGACGTTGACGCGATCGACGTCGACGCCGAACAGTTCGGCAATGCGCTCCCGCATGGCCTTGCGCATCGGCTTCAGCTTCGGGCGTTCGGTTTCGAGCACGATGTCCATCGACCAGACGCGCAGTTGGCGTTCATGCACGAGCGCCATCGTTTCCTTGCAGAACTCGGCCGAGTCCCGATTTTCGTGGGTCGGGTCGGTGTCTTCAAACAAAGTTCCGATGTCGTCCAAGCCGGCCGCGCCAAGCACGGCATCGCACGCCGCGTGTAGAACGGCATCGCCGTCGCTGTGAGCCAGGGGACCGACTTCGCTCTCAAACTTGACGCCGCCGAGAACGCACGGACGTCCCGGGTGAAGACGGTGCATGTCGATGCCGAGGCCGATGCGGGGGAGGTCAGTCATGTGCTAGCAGGGCCCATTCATGAGGGGCAATCAAAGGGGCGAATCAGTTGGGGAAGGGGGTCGGGTCGCGATGCAGTAGGGCAACCGCTAGTGGCAGGTCATCGGGGCGCGTGATCTTAAGGTTTCCGGCTGTGCCAGAAACGACAGCGACTTCGATGCCCGCATGTTCTAGCAGGGATGCATCGTCGGTGACCTCAAACTCGGTCTTGCGGGCGTGTTCGCAAGCTTGCAGGAACAGGTCACGCCGGGCGATCTGCGGGGTTTGGGCATACCAAATGGAGTTGCGGTCGACGGTTTCGATGACGCGCCCTTCGCGCACGCGTTTGAGCGTGTCCGCAGCCGGGATGGCCAGCAAGGCTGCGCCGACGCGTGCGGCCGTGGCCAGGCATTCGCGGGTGCGCTCGACGGAGACTAGGGCGCGCGCGGCATCGTGCACGAGCACCAGATCGCAATCTGTTGCGGTTGCTGCAAGGCCGCGCTCCATCGATTCCTGTCGGGTCGCCCCGCCATCGACGATCTTGAGGTCGGCGCCGGTCGGCAGCAGTGCCCGCAACGGTTCGAGACAGTCCGGTAAATGCGAGTCTCGGTCTTCCGGTTGGACCAGCACGAGCACTTCGCATGCATCGGTGGCCGGCACCGCAGCGAGCAGCCTGGCTGCGCTGTGCACAATGAGTGGCGCGGACCCGAGGCGAAGATATGCCTTCGGGACATCCGTCCCGAGGCGCTTGCCGCGTCCGGCCGCGAGCAACAAAATAGCGACCTTCACAGAGCGGGACCATACACTCGGCATCGTGGCGGTGGTGCGGATTCTGGGTATCGACCCAGGCACACAGGTGGTGGGATTTGGTTGCCTTGAAGTGGCGACTGCCCCATCTCCTGATGGAGCTTCGTCGGCAAATCGAGTTCCGCTCGCAATGCGCGCCAGCAACGTCGTTCGCGTCGGTTCCGCGAATCCCGGCGGCGTGCGTCTGGTGCGTGCAGGAGTGTTTAATCTCGGCGGTCGCACAGTCGATTTGACGCAGAGGTTGCTGTCGCTCTCTGAGCAGTTTGCTGATCTCGTGCGCGAGTTAGAGCCCGACCAACTTGCAATCGAAGAAGCGTTCTTCGGAAAAAGCGTCCAGTCTGCGTTGCGCATTGGCGAGGCACGGGGCGTGTTGCTGGCGGAAGCTGCAAGATCCGGTCTCGACGTATTCCAGTACACTCCTGCGCGCGTAAAGCGCTGCGTAACTGGCCATGGATCTGCGCGTAAGCAATCAGTTGCTAAGATGTTGGGCCAGATGTTGCCCAAGGGTGATCAGCCCTTCCCGGGTGATCTCACAGAAGACGCTACAGATGCCGTTGCCGTGGCTTGGACTCGCTTGGAGGAGTTGCGGTCGCCGATGGCAGCAACCCAGAGTCGCGCCAAAGCGCGTCGTACGCGAGGCTTTGCGAACGACTAGGGATTGCATTTTGGTTGCCGTCTATTTGTAATCAGTTTCACCGGTCAGCGAGGCAATTCGACCTTGTATACAATTAAGCGGTTGGCAAACGCGATCATTGATCGCCAGCAGCACGATAGGCGCGAGCTCAAACGAACTACGCGCACGGTACCGTTGCCGCATGTTGCGTCCTGCCAGTGTGACGAGGGAGCCCAGCAATGATTCGAGGACCTGTTCTGCCACAGTTACGGGACAGCCTTTGGTCGTTGGTCTCTTCGAGACTCGATCGCATTGAGACTGGTTTGACGCTCGTACTCGAATCGATCGATTGCAGCGATGGCGAGTTGGGGGCCGTGGAAGGCCTTGCCCGTGACTCTGCCGGCGGAGCCGTGCTTGTGATGCTTGCCGTCGAAGGCGACGCCCTGTTACCGGCGCGCGCGTTGTCTGCCGGACAGTTCCTGGAACGAGTCGGTGACGCTTTGGTGCGCGCCGTTCCCGAAGCAAGCTTCTGTCCCGGTGTCCCGGGCCGTGTGTTGCTGGTGGGTATCGAATCGGCCGCTGCGGCCATTCAGCAAGTTTGCGTGCTGCCAATCGTTGGATTGCACGCGTGCACGCTGGAGCCGTTCCGGGCCGCAGGTCGTGAGCGCTTCGCCGTTCGTTGGCTTGCTACGTCGCCGATGATCGCCGACATGACTGAGGGTCACGCGGCCCAAGATCAAGCCGGCGTTACTGCCACCAGCCATCGCGGTTTGGCCGTCGAACCCACAGTGGCTGGCAGCAGCCTGCAGCGTCCGGAGTTTGTCGTGCCTCCTCAGCGCACCGAACTCTGGGATGCCGTGCTCAGGATCTGCGAGAGAGTTGACAGTGCCGTGAACGTTAGTGGCGATCGCTTCTCGCGCACCATCAGTTGGAATGGCAACTTGCTCGGCGAAGTGCGCATCGTTGGTGGTGCGCTGGTCGCTAGCTCCGCGACCGGTGTTGTGCGCGATCTTCGTGATCCGCGCGACGTCCGTCGATTCGGGGATCAGTTGCTGCGTGCCTATGCCCGGCACGCCGAACTGGACTTAGACCTTGGCCAGAGTGACTCCGGAAAGGAGCAGTCCGCCATTGGTAATCAGAAATCTAGCTGTTTGGCCGCCTCCGCGGATCCGAACGGCCGTCTTGCTGCGACTCGCCACGCAGTAGGGGATCGATGGGGCTCACCGAAGGATGAGAGTCTGCGATCGAGCTTGGCTGCGGCCCAGTTGTCCCCCGAAGAATATTCTGCCCTCGGTGATCCGGCTTCGGTGGCTGGTCCTATCAGCGAAGGTTCTGTGGCCAACGACCGCTCGTAAGCGAAAGCACGCCCGCCGCCTCCATTCGTCTGGCCCTGCCAGCGAAGGTCGGTTTGCAGGGTGGGGATCGCTGTCGCCGCGGTAAAGCAGCAACCCAGGGGGTTGGTGAAATCCGAACTCGACGTCACCCTGCCCGGGCAGGGCTTCTTGCGGAGGTTGCTCCGGCGAGGGTCGCTAGAGCAACCTTGTCGGAAGGAAGCCGTCGTCGTTGCCTTGGCGAGTGGTAAGGGCGGAACCGGCAAGTCGTTCCTGACGACGAACCTGGCTATTGGCCTCTACCAGCGCAATTTGCGGGTCGCAGTCGTCGATTGTGACTTTGGCTTGGCCAACGCTCATCTGCTGTTTGGGGTCAATCCTCGCTACACGATGCAGCACTTGCTCGGCGGTCAGCGCACGGTGCACGAAGTGCTTGTGCCGACGCCGTTCGGGCCGTCGTTGGTTGCTGGCGGTTCGGGCATCTCGAGTTTGGCCGAACTAGGCGCCAAGCACATGCAGATGCTGGCACGCGCGCTGAGCCAATTGGCCGATCGTTTCGACGTGTTGCTGATCGATTGCGCGGCGGGTCTTGCCCCGCAGTCGATGATCACCGTGTTGGCCGCGCAGCACGTCGTGATGGTGACCAATCCGGAAATCGCGGCGCTGACGGATGCGTATGCGGTCATCAAGTGCCTGTCGCGCCAGATCGAACAACCGAACATTCAGTTGGTCGTCAATCGCGTGACCGATCCACAACTCGGCCGCGCGACGTTCGAACGCCTTTCTGAGGTTTCGCGTCGGTTTGCAGGTCTTCCGATCCACTACCTCGGAGCAGTTCCTGAGGACCAGGCCGTAAGTCACCGTCGACTTGGGCAGGCGCCGATGCTGCTCGAGACGCCGGAATGCGAGACTTCGAGAGCGCTGAGTGGGTTGGTCGCGACGTTGGAGGCCCAAGTGCTGGAGACGTTCAGTCAGCCGAACACCCGCGGGGTCGAAGCCCGGATGTTGACGCAGATCCGCCGCTGGTAGCCCGGTCGTTGCTGCTGTTGATGGCGTGGGCGTTCCTGGTCCAATTGCTCGCCGTACTGGCCTTCGCGGGCGGATTGCTGCCGGCACCCCCGAGCGTCGTCATCACTCCGTGCCGGATTGATGTCAATCGAGCGGGTGTCGCCGAGTTGCAGGCGTTGCCGTCGGTCGGCCCGAGTCGGGCGGAGGCGGTCGTGCTCGAGCGCATCCGGCACGGCCCGTTCGGCGGGTTAGCCGATCTTTCGAGGGTTCGTGGCTTTGGCCCGGAGATGCTGCTGCGTTTGGGTGAGTTCGTCCGCTTTGGGCCCGAATCTGCCCGCTAACTCCCTCATGAGGGGAGCAAGCCCCCGTTGCCAGGGGCCGTTCGGCGCAGCGAGGCTATTTGCGGGTTGGGGGTGGGCGATCGCACCAATGCGTGCGCGGTAGGTTTCGGGTAGGCTGCGCGCGAATGACGAGCGTCGGTACAGACCCTCGAGAATGCGTGCGTCGCGCCCTCGCTGAGGACCTTGGGTCCGAAGAGTTGGTCGTGGCGGATGACATTACTTCGGCTTTGTCGGTGGCAGCCACGCAGCGTGGCCGTGCCCGTCTATACGGCAAGTCCGTCGGTGTCCTAGCTGGGCTCGAATGTGCTGTCGCCAGTTTCCAGTTGTTGGATCCCAGTTGCACCATCGAGGTGCTGTTGAAGGATGGCGATTCGTTTGCTCCCGGTGATGACGTGATGTTCGTCGAGGGGGCAATGGCGCCGCTGCTCGCGGCTGAGCGAACTGCACTCAACTTCCTACAGCGGTTGTCTGGTGTTGCGACGATGACGCGGCAATTCGTTGATCGAGTCGCGGGCACCGATGCGCAGATACTCGATACCCGCAAGACCACACCCGGCTTGCGTCACTTGGAGAAAGCTGCGGTGCTGGCTGGCGGCGGTATGAATCATCGCATCGGCCTGTTTGATCAAGTGCTGCTGAAGGAGAACCACTTCGGCTTTGCCAAACCGCTCAGCTACGAAGAGGTCGTTCGCCGTAGCTGTGCCGGCCAAGAACGTCCCGTGGTTGCCGAGGCCCGTACGGTTGCAGAAGCCGTTGCTGCGGTGCAAGGCGGTGCGGCAGTGGTCTTACTGGACAACTTCGAAGCTGGTGCGCCGCTGCAGGTCGCCATCGCCGCCGTTCGGGAAGCCGCGCAGATTGCTGGCAGAACGGTTCTGACCGAAGCGTCAGGTGGCATCAATCTGCACACAGTTCGTGCGTTCGCCGAAAGTGGCGTCGATCGAATCTCTGTTGGCGCGTTGACGCACTCAGCACCCGCCGTGGACTTGTCGATGGTTGTCGAGGGCGTGCAATGAGCCCTGACGACTTGTTGAGCTTTCCGCCGGATGGATCTCTGTTGGCCAAGATCCGCGCGAAGGTCCGTGACTTGGCCGGCCAACATGGAGCCGAGCCGACTGTCTGTGACAACCTGGCGCTAGTTGTCGACGAGTTGGTCAACAACGCTATTGAGCACGGCGCGAGCTATCGAAAGCACGGTCAGGATCTCGGGGTTCGCATCGGGCCGAATGGCGAACGCCTGATGATCGAGTTCTTCGATCCGGAGATGCCTCGCGATCAAGTCGAGGATCTGGCGGCGGCGTTGGCAGATACGGCGAATGGCATGCCTTCACTCGATAGTGAGCGTGGCCGTGGCTTGTTCTTGCTGTCGGTATACCTCGAAGATTTACTCGCTGAAGTGGCAACGCAAGGCGGCCTCCGACTGGTCGGTAACATCAAGCGCAAGTGACCGATCCTGCCGAGTCATCCGAGCCGCTACGTGGCTTGACGGCCTTTCTTGACTGGCTCGTCCGCATCCCGAAGTGGTTGCGCACGCTAGTGCCCATTACAGGCATGTTGGTGCTGTGGTGGTCGTCTTCGCAGGTTCCGGATGACGAACCGCACAGCACGGTTGGTTCGCTTCTCCACAACTCGATGCACGTCGTTGCCTATGCGTGCATCGCCGCGTCCTTGTGGGTCGCGTGGTCTTGCCGTCCTGTTGCCGCGGTGTGTGTTTTCCGCTCGCGTGGTGCTTGGTTGCTCGCGTCGCTGTATGGCGCCGTTGACGAATTGCACCAGGCGTACGTGCCAGGGCGGGTCTGCTCGTTCGCCGATTTGGTCTCCGATGCTTCGGGCGCTGCGCTCGCTGTTGTCGTGCTTCGTGGTGTGTCGGGGGTTGCTCCAAGCTGGCGTCGAATCGCCGGTGTCCTTTTTGCGGCGAGTTTGGCCAGTGTGGCCGCTGCAACCTTTGCCAATTGGTGATCCGGCCACGGGACACGGAGTGTCCTGCTTGCGAGAACTTTGCTCATTTTTGGGTGCTGTTACCGGGGTGAGCGCCCGGCGAGGGAATCGTTTGGCATCTCTGGCGCGCGGATTGCGCTTAGTGGCCTGTTATGAAGCGATTCCCCTTACTGGTTGTAGCAGCCCTCTTCGGGCTTGCTGTCTCGGCACCCGCGCAGAATCGAAACGGCTCGGGCCAGAACCGCGCCTCGGCTTCCGTGCGGCAGCAGTCCCAGCGTGGTCAGGCCGCACTGCCTGCGACTCGCACTTCTCAAAACGCTCGGATCGTGCAACGCACTCAGAATGCTCGCAGCGTTTCGCGGGGCCAAACCGCGCGCACTTCCCAGCGTCGAGTGACCTCGATCCGGCCTTCGCGAAGCGCGCACGTGAGCCACAATGGCGTTGCGCGCGTGATCCGAAATGTTGGCCGGATCCACAACTCGACCCCGGTTCGCTTTGGGCTTGGTGGCGGCCACCGTGGCCACAGCCACGGGCACTACGTGACCCGCTGTGAGCAGGTTCTAGTGCCCGGCTACTGGGGCTTGCAGTACCACGCTGCGACCTACGGTTGGGTCTACGATTCCTGCGGTCACCGCAGTTGGGGCGTGCTCGAGGCGGCTCACCACGACCGCGTTTGGTTCCCGGCGCGCTATGAGACCCAGAGCCGACAGGTCTGGGTACGCTATTGATCTGGTGCCCCGAGCAGCGCGCCGGCGACCTCGGAGTCGCGATCCTGAAGCTGGGATCGTGGCGCTGAGCCCGCCGTCCTGTTAGATAACTGCATGGAACGCGGCGAACGGTTCGATCACCCACTCATTGAGCGATATGCGAGCAAGAACATGGCTCGCCTGTTCTCGCCGCGAGCCCGCCACACGGCGTGGCGCGATTTGTGGATCTGCCTGGCAGATGCGGAGCAGCAGCTCGGCTTCCCGGTAACCAAGGAGCAGATCGCCGAGCTACGCGAGCATCGCGATACCTTCGACTGGGATCGCGTTGCCGAACTTGAGAGGGAACTGCGCCACGATGTGATGGCGCATGTGCACCACTTTGGCGAACTCGCCAAGAGTGCCAAGCCGATCATTCACCTCGGCGCGACCAGTTGCTTCGTCACCGACAACGCGGACCTGGTCATCTACCGTCAGGCAATGGGGTTGATCAAGCGCCGCCTCTGCGCGGTGATGGCGAACCTCGCAGAGTTCGCCAAGCAGTGGCGCTCGCAACCGTGTCTCGGCTACACGCACTTCCAAGTGGCGCAACCCGTCACCGTTGGCAAGCGCGCTTGCCTCTGGGCCCAGGATTTCGCGCTCGACTTCGATGAGATATCGCGTGTCATCGATTGGCTGCCGTTCCGCGGAGTTAAGGGCACGACCGGCACGCAGGCGACGTTCTTGATGCTGGCGAACGGTGACCACCAGAAGGTCGAAGAGTTGGACCGCCTCGTCACGGAGGGCATGGGATTCAAGAAGAGCATTCCGGTAAGCGGCCAGACCTACACGCGAAAGCTCGATTGGAGCATCCATCAGGTGCTTTCGGCGATTGCACAGTCGGCGAGCAAGTTCGCTAACGACCTGCGTTTGCTGTCCCACGAAGGCGAGATCGAAGAGCCGAGTGAGTCGAAGCAGATCGGCAGTTCGGCGATGGCCTACAAGAAGAACCCGATGCGGTGTGAGCGCGTTAACTCGTTGGCTCGCTACGTCATCGAGGCGAGTAACACGAGCGCGCACACGGCTGCGTCGCAGTGGCTCGAGCGAACCCTGGATGACTCGGCTGTGCGTCGCATCGCGATTCCTGAATCGTTCCTCGCGATCGACGGCATCTTGATGCTGATCGAGAACGTGACCAAGGGCCTAGTTGTCTACCCGAAGGTAATCGAGAAGAAGATGTCCGAGCAGTTGCCGTTCTTGGCGACCGAGGAGATCTTGATGGCCGGCGTCGCCGCAGGAGGCGACCGTCAGGACCTTCATGAGCAGGTGCGTGTGCACAGCCGCGCCGCGGCACACGCGGTGAAGGCTGAGGGCAAGGCGAACCCGCTGATGGAGTTGATTGCCGCGGACCCCGCGTTCGCTGCGATCAAGGAAACGCTGCCGAACTTGATGGAGCCTAGCCGCTTTGTGGGGCGCAGTGCCGAGCAGGTGGACTCGTTCGTGAGCAACGAGATTGAGCCGCGCCTGCAGGGGGTCGACCTTGGCGGGATGGCTGGCGATATCCGCGTGTGATAACCTGGCGGGTTGGTTGGGAATCGCCATTGTGGCAGGATTTTGCTGGTGAGGCCCGCCCGGTGGTGTTGCGTAAGCCCATCTATGTAATCGTCTTGTGCGATGCCTTGAGGCTTGGCGCGCGGTCTTGACGAGTGGCGTCTCGAAGTCGCTTCAGCGAAGTGCCGCAGCCAACGCATCCAATGTTGGCGACAGCGGGCTGGCATGCGCCGGGCGGTCGAGCAACTCGCGCAACGAACTCGGAACTTCGATCTCCTGCCCGATTAGCGGTTCGACAACATCGGCGAACTTCGCCGCATGTGCTGTCGCTACGACGATCCAATCGCCTTCGCGATCAGCGGGTTCGTCGCCGTTCTGCAAGCGTTGACGAACGGTCATAGCGCAAGCCGTGTGGGGGCAGATGATCTCGCCAGTGCGTTCGAAGGTCGTGCCGATGGTTGCACGAATCGTGTCGTCGTCGACCCATTGCGCACGCACGACGTCGGCTGGCTTTGCAAACAGGTGGCGTAACCGTTCGAGGTTGCTTGGGGCACCGACATCCATTGCATTGGCCAACGTTGCAACGCTGTCGCGCGGCTCGTATCGCCCGGTCTGCAAGTAGTCTGGAATGACACGGTTGTCGTTGCTTGCCAGCACGACCTTGCCGATCGGCAGTCCTGACTCGCGAGCAAGCAAACATGCGAACGCGTTGCCGAGGTTGCCTGTTGGAATCACGAAGTTTGGTGTCGGCCGGCCTGCCTCGCGCGCGGTCAGGGCGGCGTGCACGTAGTAGGACATCTGCGGCAGCAGCCGGCCCAGGCTTATGCTGTTGGCCGAGACAAGGCCGTGCGCTTCTGTTAGAGCAGGATCGGCGAATGCCGACTTCACCAACCGCTGGCAATCATCGAATGTGCCATCGACCCGGTAGGTCGTGACGTTGTCACCGAATGCGCCGAGTTGGTGCGCCTGTCGCGCCGAGACGCGATTGTCGGGATACAGCACCACAACGCGGAACCCCGGGCGGCGGTGGAATGCGGCGGCAACCGCAGCCCCAGTGTCGCCCGACGTTGCGACCAACACGGTGTGCTGGTCTTGAGGTCCAAACAATCGAGAGAGGCAATTCGCCAAGAAGCGTGCTCCGAAGTCCTTGAACGCGGCGGTTGGGCCCCAGAACAGTTCGAGTAAGCCGGTGTGCTCGTCGAGCCACTTGGTTGGCGCTTGGAACGACAGGCTGTCTCGCACGATGTCTTGCAAGTCGGACGCGAGCGCATCGCCGGCAAAGAACGGCGCCATCGCATTTGTGGCTTGTTCGGCCAGCGAGTCTCCCCAAGGTCCCGTTTGCACCGGGATCTCTTGTGGCATGAACAGACCGCCATCTGGAGCCTGTCCCTTCGCAATGGCTGCTGACAGCGCTACTGGACCTGTGCCCCGAGTGCTTACGACCTTCATGAAATGATCTCTGCCTTTGGTCCCGCAACTGGGCCAACGAATGCATCACTCTGCAAGGATGCTTGGGCAAACGCGCTCTGCATGGCGGCGACACCGCGCTCGGCAGCGGCCCGCGATGCGAACCAGCCGAACACACTTGGGCCACCGCCGGCGATGCTGGCGCCGAGCGCGTCGCAATCGAGTGCCGCCTGTTTCACTGCCTCAAAGCGGGGGATCAATGGCGCGCGCCGTGGTTCGGCAAGCACGTCATAGAGTCCGCGCTTGAGTAGGTTGGCATCGTTTTGATAGCAGCCGGCCAAGACCATGGCGAGGCCTTCCAGTTGCGCCGTTACTTGTTCCAGTGGAAACGGCGCTTGCAGGACTTTACGTGACTTGCGGGTTTCAAGTTGGCAGTGCGGATGCACCAAGCCGATGTGCAGCCACTCGGGCACGGGCACGCATACCGGTGAGCCTTTGCGTGGTGCGATGACGAGGCCCCCGAGCAAGCTCGGGGCGACGTTGTCTCCATGCGGTGCGCCACTCGCTGCTGCTTCGCCTGAACATGCCGCGGCGTAGAGCACGTCGGTATCCTGTGGTATTGGTAGCAGCGCGTTCGCTGCGACCACGGCAGCGACTGCTGATGCTGCGGAACCACCCATGCCAGAGGCCAGCGGGATGCCCTTGTAGATCTCAATGGCGAAGCCAAGCTCTGTGGCGTTCGCGAGCCGTTGCAGTTCAATCACGGCGCGACTGGCGGTATTGCGTTCTGGCTCGAGCGGCAGTTCGGCATCGCTGCAGTGGATTGCGGTGACCTTGACGCCTGCCTCGTTGGTCTTTGTTACGACGACGCGATCGTTTGGCCCTGCAAACGAATGACCGAGTACATCAAACCCGGCGGCGCAGTTGCCGATCGTCGCTGGCGCGGTGGCTGTGGCACTTCCGGCACTCATCGCTTGGCTCCGAGCGAACTGGATACTCGCAACAGGTCAGCGAAGATTCCCATCGCGGTGACTTCGGGCCCAGCACCGGGGCCACGCACGACGAGCGGGTTGTCGCGGTAGCGTTCCGTCGTGAACTGCACCACGTTGTCCGTCGGCAAAATGCTGGCCAATGCCGCGTCGGCCGGTACCTCAGTCAGGCCGACGACCGCCTTGCCACCTGCTTCGAGGTGCGCGACGTAGCGCAGCACGCTGCCGTTCTTCTGTGCGGTGGCGAGGCGTTGCGCCAAGTCGTCGTCGAGTTCGCTGAGTCGCGACAAGAACTCTTGCTTGTCGATGCTGGTTAGTGATTTTGGCACTAGCGACTCGAGTTGCACGTCTTCGAGTCCAATACGCCAACCGCTTTCCCGCGCGAGGATGACCAGTTTCCGCGCGACGTCGAGACCACTCAAGTCATCACGGGGATCCGGTTCGGTGAAACCGCGCTCCATTGCATCGACAACCAGTTCTGAGAACGGGCGCGAGCCATCGAAACTTCGGAATAGGAATGCGAGGGTGCCGGACAGAATCCCGTCGATGGCGAGCACGTGATCGCCGGTGTCGATCAAGTCGCGTAGCGTTGTGACGATCGGTAGGCCGGCGCCAACGGTCGCTTCGTAGCAGAACTTCGCCGACTGTTGTTGTAGCGATTCGTACCGTTCTAGGCTGCCAGAGCCAGCGTGCTTGTTGGGTGTGATGACATGGATGCCTTGACGCAACCAGTCATGGTAGCGGTCGGCAATCTTGTCGCTGGCACTGCAGTCGACGATGACGGCGTGCGGCAGGTGCTCGGCGTGCACGTGCCGCGTGAATGCGTCGAGGTCGCAATCGAGATCGAGTTCGCGGTCGATGACCTCACCAGAATCGAACAACGCCATACGGCGCGAACTCGTGATGGCGCGCACACGAAGGTCGAGGTTGCTTTGCTCGAGTAACTGCGCCCGCGCATCTTCGAGTTGGCGGAGGAAGGTGCGGCCGACGTTGCCGGGGCCGATAACCCCGATCGATAGCGTTTGCGCCGACAGGTAGAAGCCTGCGTGTACCGCCCGCAATGCACGTCGCGCCGACGCTTCATCGATGGCGACCGAGATGTTGCGTTCGGAAGAACCCTGCGCAATCACCCGCACGTTGACGTTGGCGCGCGCCAGCGCCGAAAACATCTGCGAGGCAATGCCTGGCGTCCCGGCCATGCCGTCGCCGACTGCTGCCAACGCGGCGATGCCGAGTTCGATCGTGACGTCACTCATCTGACCCGTATGCAATTCGTGTGCGAACACTTGGCGCACGGCATTCTCCGCGTCTTCGGCGTCGCCCTTGTTGATTACGCAGCAAATCGAGTGTTCGGACGATCCTTGCGAGATCATCACGACCGAGATCTTGGCTTGCTCCAATGCCGAGAATGCACGTTGGGCAGTGCCGGGCACGCCAATCATGCCAGCGCCTTCCAGGTTAAGGATGGCCAACCCCTTGACGGTGCTGACGCCCTTGACCGGCGGGGATGCATCGACGTCGGCTGAGATGCGCGTGCCTGGGTGCGACGGGTCGAACGTATTGCGTGCGACGATCGCAATGCCCCGTTCGATCGCTGGAGCCATGGTTTGCGGATGAAGCACCTTGGCGCCGAAGTATGCGAGTTCGCACGCTTCGGAATACGACAACCGCGGGATCTCAATCGCTTCGGGAACGGCGCGAGGATCTGCCGACAGGATGCCGTCGACATCGCTCCAGACGTGCAGTTCTTCCGCGTCGAACAGGGCCGCGAAGATGGCGCCCGAGTAGTCACTGCCGTTGCGACCAAGGTTGGTCACGCGCCCGTCTGGGGTGCGAGCAACGAAGCCGGACACGATGGTGTGACGTGTCGTCTTCGGCTTGTGTTCTTGCAGTCGCCGTTCGCTCTCCTGCCACTGCACGGTCGCGCCGAGGTCGTTGTGTTCGACGACGAGCACCTTGCGTGCGTCAAGCCACTGGCTGTCTGCGCCGCGAGCCCGCAGTTTGGCGTCGACGAGTTGCGCCGACCAAATCTCGCCGAGGCCGGATATGAGTCGCAGCAGGTCAGGCGACACCGCACCGATCAGTGATTGTGCGTGCAGCAGTTCATGCAGTTCAGCAAAGCCGATGGCAAGTTGTTCGCTGACTAGGCCGACGTCCGTGCCGAGCAACGCGTCGGCGGCGGTCAAATGAGTTTGTTGCAGTTCGCAGGCCTTGGACTGCCACGACTCTTGCTCTTCTGTCGCCGCGAGATTTGCCAGTGCGATCAAGGTGTCGGTGACCCCGCGCATAGCCGAGACGACTACGACCTGCGACTCGTCGCGCGCGACCAGAATGTCGACGACGGCGGCGATGCGCGATGCATCGGCAAGGCTGCTGCCGCCAAACTTGTGTGCGGTGGTGGCGGGAGAAGAGGGCGGGGTCATGTGCGGTGCGAGGGACAGCGAATGCGACAGGCATACCGCGTGCCAGGTCGATCCTGAAGGCGAACGTAGTAACTACGACGATGCCGTAACTCATGTTGCCGCGAGCATCGATGCAATCCTCTTCGGCACAATCGCCAAGCCATGTTCTGGTGATTTCCACGACTGCGGTGGTGCCCAGGTTGGCCCGCTTCGCGACTGGCCCAGAACGCGTGGATCATGAAGTCATTGTGGGACTGCGGCATTGGCCCGTTGGCCGATAGCACCGCCGTGTTGCGTTCGATCAGGTGCGACTTGTCGAGTCCCAGGTCGCGCTCTAGCGGTTGGTAGACCGGGCCATACGGATACCGGGCGATGTGGAATAGGCGCATGGCGTTGCCTAGTGCGGGCGAGATTGCGGGCGCTCCTGTTATGGGGCCAACGCCGTACTGTCATCCGCCGTCGGTTTGCATCCGTAGCTTTGCGACTAGTGGCACATGATCCGACGCGGTCCTGGAGCCCTTGCTGCGAGCCGAAGTAAGTGATTGCAGTTCGCATTCACCGCGCACGAATAGGGAGTCGAGTGCGCGCAGCGGTGCCCATGCGGGGAAGGTGCGCGGTGCGCGGCGTGGACCATGGAAGCCGGCGGGTACGAGTAGGCGCTTGCCGATGTTCCCTAGCACGTCGTTGAAGTCACCGGCGACGATGATGGCTGTGTTGCGATGGATGTGCGTCAGTCGTGGGCATGCCAATAGCATGCGCAGTTGTTCGCGGCGTTCGCGTTCTCCGAGTCCGAGATGCAGGTTAAATGCGTGCAGCGTGCGATCGCCGCCGCTTGGTAGCGGCACGCGCAGTTCGGCATGGAGTGCACTGCGTGCCTTCTTGCCTGCAACCGTCAGATCGAGGTTGTCGGTGCTTGTGATCGGAAAGCGGCTGAGGATTGCGTTGCCGTACTCACCGCGCCTCGGTCCGAACTTGACGTTGACGGCGTAGCTGCGGTGGCTCATGCCGAGCGCGTCACCCAACACGTCGATTTGGCGTTCATGTTGATACCAGCGTCCGCCCTGTGAGACCTCTTGCAGCAAGACCACGTCGGGACTTTGCGCCGCGAGCACGGTGCTGATTCGGGCGGCGTCGTAGCGACGGTCCAGTCCGCCAACACACTTATGCACGTTCCACGTGACGACTCGGAAGTTCAGTGGCAACAGGATTCACCTTGCAGGCCGACGACGCCTCGCCAGATCAACATACTTGCGGCGGTCAGCACTGCAGTGCGCTGTGCCCAGCGAAGTGTGTTGGGACCGAAGCGACTTGCTCGTCGCGTGGAACTCTGTTGGGGGGGAGGCATGTTGTCGCTCGATTGAATCAACGACGATCTCGAACTGCTCGCCACGGCGCCAATTCTCGGACCCCGAGCACGGTAACTGCTGCTAGGCCTACTGCGGTTTCGTCTTACTGCAGTTCAGCACTACGGAAGGTCAGTGCTACTGGTTTCACTGGGGTCAGTGGGCGCGATCGGCAGCCAGATGGTGACGACCGAGCCGTTATCGTCCGCAGCTATTCGAATTGTTCCGCCGTAGCCTTCGATGATGCTGCGGCAGATCGGCAGGCCGAGCCCGGTGCCGCCACGGGCGCGCTTGGTCGTGATGAACGGTTCGAAGATGCGATCCCGCACCGAGGCCGCGATCCCCGGACCATTGTCCGACACTGAGAACTCGACCCCCTCGCCGGCGCGCTGTGCTGTGAGCGACACATACCGGGATTCGGCGTTGTGTAGCACGAGCGCATCCTTGGCGTTGGTCATCAGGTTGAGCAACACCTGCTGTACCTTCTGCGGTCGGGCAAGGATCATTGGTAGGTCGTCGTCGACATCGATCGTCAGCGTGATGCAGTGGCGCCGCCAGCTTTCCCCGATCAAGCTCATCGTTTGTTCGACGACTTCGGCAAGGGACGTTGGCTGCGCGTGGTCGTGGTCGTCGCGCGCGAATTGAAGCAGAGCACGCACAATGTCTGCGATGCGGCCTCCTTCTTCGATGATGATGCGGCTGTTCTCGATTGGCTCGTCGCCGTCTTCGATCAACTGGGCGCAGTTGATCATCGTATTGATGGGGTTGTTGATCTCGTGGGCGACGCCAGCCGCCAATTCACCAACTGCCGCCAGGCGTTCGGTATGGCCTAGTTTGGTTTGCAGAGCTTTTCGCTCCGTAATATCTCGGATTACAGCTGTGAAGAATTGCCGGCCTTCGATGGTGCCTTCGCCTAACGATAGGTCGATCGGGAACTGCGATTTGTCTTTGCGTCGGCCAGCGACCTCCCGCCCGATGCCAATGATGCGGCGAACGCCAACTCGCAGGTAGCGGGCGAGGTATTCATCGTGCTTGCTGTGGAAGGGTTCCGGCATCAAGACTTTGGCGTTCTTGCCGATCAGTTCCTCGCGCGAGTATCCGAACATGGCTTCAGCCGCGTCGTTGACTGTCTCGACTCTGCCCTGGGAGTCGATCGTCACGATGCCTTCCACAGCATGGTCCACGATGGCGCGCCAAGCAGCGACATGGCGATCGGCGGTTGCAACGGCGTGCTTGCGGTCACGCTCAGCGTTCGACGTTGCATCCTTGATCATTCGCTGGTTTCGCGAGTGGCACCAGATTCGTGTCAGTAGTGCCCCCGAGGCTGCGCCAGCCAGCATGAGGCCTGAATGCATCGCAACTCCCTCCAGCCACAGCGGGCTGGAGAAGCCGGCGGCGGCCATTACGGCAAGTATGGCGTTAGCAATCATTGTTGTGGG
>CALCZA010000006.1 GCA_937906475.1 uncultured bacterium | reverse complement strand
ATCAGGTCGTTGATCTTCGGCGGCGACTTCTTCTTGCTCGCCGGCTTAATCTTGGCGTCGGTCTTTGGGGCCTGGGCCTGCGGGAGCGCGTCGCGCGCCATCATCAGCGAAGCGCGCGCCTTGGTGCCAGGAGCTTTCCGGCCAGCCTTGCTCGGCAGGAACAGTGCGCCAGTTGGCGGCACGTTAGTAATGCCAAAGCCCGATCGTGTCTTCGGAGTCGGAATGGACTTCTTGCTCTTCGCTGCGTCGTGGATGTGAACGTTCACCGTGCCGTCATGGGCGTTGATGATCAGTGTGCCAATGCCGCTGAAGGCGTGGCTGCCGTTGCCGCTCTCGCTTTCGTCGTGCTGGCGTTGCTGGTTCTTGATCCGCATTTCCATCGCACGAAGCTTCTTCTTTAGGTCGCCGTTCTCAGCCTTAAGACGACGCGTTGCGTTGCTCTCCTGCTGGCCTTGACCCTGACGGGCCTTGGCGAGGTCGCGTTGGATCGAATCGCGCAGGCGAGCGATCTCCATGCGTTCTTGTGCCAGTAGCGCGATTGCCTTCTGGGCTTCCTTGCCTTGGTTGTTCGGTCGGCTCTTCGCTGCGCCTTGTGCTTGCGCCAGCTTGGCCTGAGCGATCTCGAGTTCCTTGGCTACCTGAATCGTGCGGTCGCGGTGGTCGGCGTTGCGTTGCGTGACTTCGGCGAGGCGATCCTCGAGCTGAGCCAGTCGATCCGCAAGTTCGTGCGCCAGTTGTTGGTGGGCGTCTTGCTGGGCGAGCTTGCGCTCCATCGACTGCACAGCCTTGTGGGCTTCTTCAAGCTGGCGCTTGGTCTGCATCTCGCGGTCCTTCTCCGCGTCGGTGTGTGCTTGTAGGCGATTGTGAAGTTCGCGGTGTTGGTTCTCGATGTCCTGCTTGAGAGCTTGCTGTTCCGCCTTCATGCGGGCTTGCATCTCTTTTTCGCGCCCTCGAAAGCTCTGATGCAGTGCCTCCTCTTTTTGGTGCAACTGCTTGAGCAACTCTTCGCGCTGCGCGTTCATCTTGCGTTGCTGGGCCTCCATCTCGGTGAGCATTTGCGTGCGTTCACGATCAAGCTGCTCGCGTTGCTTGCTGATGGCGGCCTCCTGCTGTTCGATGGCAGCGCGGAGCTTCTGGACTTCTCGTTCCTTGTTCTGGATCGCAGAGGCTTGTTGCGTCTTCTGCTCTTTCTGTCCCTCTTGTAGAGACTCCAGGTAGGCGTCCATGTTCTTGAGGCGTTGCTCAAGACGCGTGACTGAGTTCTGTAGGTTGCTGCGCTCGCTTTGTGCGCGGCAGCCAACCAGGCTCACCAGGATCACGATCAGTGGCGTGAATATGAGGCTTCTGTTCATCGGTGGTGGTCTTCCACTAGTGGTTTCGACAGTTGGTCGAGAGATCTGGAAGGTAGCGCCCTCACCCCGTTCTTGAAAAGCATCCACATGCATGTGCAAAGATTCCTAGGGTCGGCCTGGGCCTCGGTCCACGGGCCGAAGTCTCCTCAGGCGCTCGTTGTATCTATTTTGGAGGAAGGGTTTTCCGGCTTGGCCGCGTCGCCGGGGCCGCGACCGATCTCGTGGTCCGCGGTGCGTGCCGCGTCCGATGACCTGCCGATCCAATTCGCCTGTGTGCGTGCCGCCAACCCGTTGGCCGACCGCTCGGCTCTGACGTCGTTGTGCTCGCAGTCGGACGCCGAACGGGCGGTCGCTCATCGTGCGGTCACCGACGCGGTCAACTGCGCGATGACGATCGGGACACAAACCGTGGTGCTCGACCTTGGCGTCGTCGGGGTGCATGGCGATATCGAGGCGGAGGACGTCAACGAGCACAACTACACGTGGAGTCATGAGCGGGCCCAGGCCCTGCTCGCTCGCCGCAAGGTCGGACGAAACGCGTTCGTCGACGGCGCTTGCCGAGAGTTGTTCGCGATCATTAAGTCATTTCCTGAAATGAACTTCTGCGTGACACAGGGGCGAAGTTTGCGCGCCGTTCTCGACCTGGAATCGATGCACGACATTGTCGAGGATCTCGGTGGCCGGCGACTCGGCTACTGGCACGACGCCGGGATTAGCGCCCGGCGAGAACAGATTCTTTCAGAAGCGCAGGGAGAATGGCTCGAATCTTTTGGTAACCGATTGCAGGGAATGACGTTAGGTGATGCTTCGGGCGATGGACTATATCTCCCGCCAGGAGCGGGTGGGGTGGACTATGGGCTCTGCGCCTCCTATGTACCTCGTGTCGGGAACGCCTTCCCGGTCGTGCTGGAACTCGATCTCTCTGTTGCCCCTGGAGAGATGGCTGGCATGCGTTCGTGTCTCGACAAGTATGGCCTGTAGCACAAGGTTGCGAGTCTCTTGACCCGATGCTGAATGCAGAGCGGTCTTGAGTCCCCGGCACTCTTCCTCAATGAACACCCCATCTTTGGCCAAGCTAGCGCAAAGCGGAACTGCCCGAACCGAAGTGCTGCGTGACCTGCTCAGGACACGTCAGCGCTTGCTCGTGCTTACTCACAACAACCCGGACCCCGATTCTCTCGGTGGCGCTGTTGGCTTGATGGAGTTCGCGCGGTTGGCATGCGGTATCGAGACCAAACTCGCCATCACCGGCAAGATCCTTCGCGCCGAGAACCAAGCTATGGTTCGCGAACTCGCCATCGAGATGGACCGCCTCGACACGATCAAGCTGAGCGATTTCGATTGCGTGGCGTTGGTCGATACTCAGCCTGGGTTTGGCCATACGTTCGTGCCAGCGGGCACCGCGGTCGACATCGTCATCGATCACCACGTTTGTGACGACAGCAAGCTCGACCCGAGCCAGACGGCGTTCCTCGATGTGCGTCCCGACATTGGCGCGACCAGCACGATTGTAGGCAGCTACCTGATGCATGCCGGGGTCGAACCGAGCCCCCAGGCGGCCACGGCTCTGCACTACGGCATTCGAACCGATACCGCGGACTTGTCGCGCAACGTCAGTAAACTCGACGTGCAAGTGGTCGAGTTCTTGGCCAAGCACCTCGATCGCCAGGCACTTGCCGCGATCACCAACCCGGATCTGCCGGTTGCATACTTCCGTACTCTAAAGGATGCGCTCAGCAAGGTTCGTCTCTATGACGGCCTCGTACTTTGCTCGCTCGGCAATACGACCAGCGCTGAAATGGTGGCTGAGGTCGCCGACATGCTGCTGCGCATGGAAGGTACCAAGGCGGTCTTCTGCGGCGGCTTGGTGGGCCAGAGCTACTACATCTCCGTTCGCACGGAAACCGGCGGCGATGCCTGGCGCCTGATCAAGGCTGGCATCGAGACCGAAGAGGGCTCGTGCGGTGGTCACGGTTCGGTTGCCGGCGGTTCGATAACGTTGGACTGCGCCGATTCGCGAACGCTCCGTCGGCTCGAGCGTCGGCTTGAGCGCAATGTGCTCAAGGCCATGGGCGTTTCGGGTGCGAATGCGGTCAAGCTCGGCGAAAACGACGACTAGGCGTATTTGCCTCTGAGTGACTGCAAATGGCGCGGTCGACCAAGTTGGAGTGTCGGCTGCTATGCTTCTGATGAACCATGCGCCTCTACGTTCTCGCCATCGTTGCCGCCGTTGCAACCGCCGTTGCAACCGCCGTGGCTTCGGGCGCCTCTGATCATCCGGAGCAGGCTTCTCTGCTCGTTGGCCGAACCTTCTTTAACGGCTTGGTCGAAGTGCTTTGATGGCGCGCGTCTTGCTGCTCGGCGGGCTGGATCCAAGTGGTGGTGCCGGGATCACGGTTGATGCTGCGGTGGTGTCGTTACTTGGTGGCGAGCCATTGCCGATTGCGTTGGCGACGACGGTGCAAGGTCTGCGCGGTTTCGTGCGCTCGGTTCCGATTGACGCCGCGGTGATTCGTGAACAGATTGCCACCGTGCTCGCAGACGGTCCGGTGCGTGCCGTCAAAATTGGCTACGTCGGTTCTGCTGAGCAGGTCGTTGCGGTGGCCGAAGCACTGCAACCGCTGCGCGATGCTGCGAAGATCATCGTCGATCCGGTGTTGTCGGCGACTGCCGGTGGCATGAGCAGTGGGGACGACCTCGTCGTTGCTTATCGTGAGCACCTCGTGCCGTTTGCGCAGTTGGTCACACCGAACACGCTGGAACTTGCGGTTCTCGCCGATGGCTGCGCTGACTCGTTGCTCGAACTCGGAGCGCAGGCGGTCTTGCACAAGGGTGGGCACGGCGAAGGGCCTGATGCCATCGACGAACTGTGGACTGGCGAACGGTTGGCCGATGGCGCGCCGGTTCGATTCCAGCGTGAGCGCTTCGATTGTGGGCCCGTTCGTGGCACTGGTTGTGCTCTAGCCAGTGCGATCGCCACGCATCTGGCGAACGAATGTAGCCTCGTCGATGCTTGCCGCACCGCAGGTGATTGGCTCAGCGCACTGCTGTCGCGCGTTAAGCAGCGTCCGGATGGCCTCCCTGCTCGCGTGCCGCTCAGTAAGCCTTAGCGGCCTAATGGCCGCCACAGGCGCTCTCAGGCGATGTGTGCTAGGTGGCGTTGGGTGAGTTCCCAGGCGAAAGGCAAGTCGAACCTGTCGGGTTTGCGATCATCACCGCCGTAGGTTCCTACCTGATGTGCTCGCGTTAACCGCGGTCGAACAGCGATGTGATCACGCTCGCGTATCGCTCGGTGATCACGTGTCGACGCACTTTCATTGTTTGTGTCAACATGCCGTTGTCCGGAGTCAGTCCCTCGGCCAACACTTGCAACGTCGCCACGCGATCGGTGGGTCGGCAGCCGTTCTCGCGAGTGACCATGCGGTCGAGTTCCTTGCGATAGAGCGCGCGCACCTTCTCGCTGCGCAATACATCGCCTTCGACTTGCCACTCGCTCTCTGGCACAACGTGATCGAGCGCATCTTTGCTCGGAACGATCAACACACCGAGCGCCTTTCGGTCTTGGCCAACAACAACCGCTTGTTCAATCAGCGGTGACGTCTTGATCAACGTCTCGATCGGTTCGGGTTCGACGTTCTCGCCGCCAGCCAAGACGATCGTGTCCTTGGCGCGACCGGTTATCCAGAAGTTGCCATTGGCGTCACAGTGGCCGAGGTCGCCGCTATTGAACCAACCGTCCTCGGTCAGCACTTCCTTGGTGCGCGAAGGGTTCTCGTAGTAGCCGCGCATGATCTGCGGGCCATGGATCCACAGAATGCCAGTCTCGCCCTCTGGAACCGGCGTGCCGTCTTCCTTGCGCGCTTCAATGCGCGTGTCCGGCAATGGCGGGCCGATGTGGCCGGGATCGAATTGATGCGGTAGGCGGATCGACGCGACCGGACTGGTCTCGGTCAGGCCGTAGCCGTTGCGCATCGGCATGCCCATGCCAAGAAAGGTCTCGTCGACGTGTCTGGGCAGCGCGCCACCGCCGCTGACACAGAGTCGCAACTGCCCGCCAAAGACCTTGCTGCGGATCTTCTTCAGCACGAGGCCATCGATGAGTTTGTGCTGCAACCTTTGTAGTGCGCTGAGCTTGCCGCGGCCTTTCTGGCGTGACAGCGCCAGTCCCTTGCGCAGCAACTTGCCGGGTATGCCCTTGAGCTTGAGCGAGTGGTTGACCATGCCATCGTGCAGGATCTCCCAGACGCGCGGCACGGCGGCGAACACAGTTGGCTTGATCTTCGGTAGGTCTTCCTTGAGGCGGCGGCGGTCGGTGTAGACGAGCACTCCACCGCTAAAGAACGCCAAGTAGTCCATCATGCGCTCATACATGTGCCATGCCGGCAGAACGGACAGGAAGCTGTCGCTCTCTGTTACGTGCAGCACGCTCTGCACCATGCGCATGTTTGAAATGACGTTGTCATGGGTGAGCATGACGCCCTTCGGCTCGGCCGTCGTGCCGCTGGTGTAGACGATCGTCAGCAGGTCGCTGGGCTGGACGGCGTCGCGCGCCTCTTGGAGTTTGGCGGCCATCGCGACCTTTTTCTTGGCTCCTAGGGCGACCAGGTTGCCGAGCGCGAGCGTGCCTTCGACCTTGGTTTCGTCGGCCATGACGATGATGTGCTCCAGCTTTGGCAACTCCGCCTTCATCGCCATCAGGTCCTTGGCGACTTCTTCGGTATCCGCAAATGCTACGCAGCAACCGCTGTGGGCCAGGATGAACTGCAACTCCATTGGCGTCGTATCCGAACCACGTGGCACGTCGACGATGCCGAGTCCGGCCAGCGTCTGGTCGATCAGCAACCACTCGTAGCGGTTCTCTGCAATCAGGCCGGCGTGGTCGCCGCGCTCGATCCCCAACTCCAGGATCGCTGCCGCTAGAGAATCGACATCTTCTGCGATGCGAGCGAACGAGATTGGGCTCTCATCCCGAGCCGCTCGGCGAGGCAGGAAAATGCGATCGCCCAGGGGGCGGACGTGCTGATTAAGCAGGTTCGGGAACGTCGATGGGATCGAGGACATACGCGAGGATTCCGGCACCACCGTGGGAGGCGTCAAGGAAGCGAACTCAGACGCTTGACAACCGCGGTGCAGATCCATACAGATGTGCGCCCTCGGTCGCGGGGTCAACCCTCAACTCTGGATTCGCTCACGCTGAATCTGGTGGTAAGGTTGCTCCAGACGAGCTATTCGCCTCAGGGTAGCTGGGATGCGGGTGTAGCTCAGTGGTAGAGCATCACGTTGCCAACGTGATGGTCGTGAGTTCGAATCTCATCACCCGCTCCATTTTCCTCCCTGCCTGTTCCCACTGGGAATGGCAGGTGAGGAAGGACTTTCCGGCTGCTCCTTGAGGCGATTCCCAGCTGGGAGGCGATTCCCAGCTGGTCGAGAAAAGCGTCCCACCCCCAAGAAGGGGCCTGTCGATCGTTCCAGGTCCCGTTCGCCCTGCAGGCGTGGGGCGCCATGGATGCGTTCCCGGTCTCCATGGTCGTAGTTCAGGCGGTGGAAGCAGCACTTCCCTGGTGCTGAATTCGCCGCAGAGGCGTCCCTGCCCGTGGGATTGATGCCCGTGGGGCTGATGGCGGGGGTTTGGTTGGTCTATTTAGCGCAGTTAGTCTGTTTTAACGCGACCGCCTGTTCGCCGGTGTGCTTGGGGGCCTCGTTTCTCCCGAACCAAGAATGGGATTGCTGCGGTGGGGTGACCTGGCGAATACCGTTAGCAGTGGCCATGAACGTCTGGAATCGCTTGTTGTTGGGGCTCGCTCTCGTTGCCCCCGTGCTTGCGCAGGGGCCCGGGCCTGGGGTCACGACCGATTGGGCCAAGGTCGAGGCCCGCATCGCCTGGCACGGCACGTGGACTGGTGCGCTTGCTGCGGCCGAAGCTTCGCAGCGTCCAATCCTGTTGGTGTTTGCCGCGCCGCACTGTGGGTCCGTGCCCGGCATGTGGTGACCCGGCAAGCAAGAGATGGACAGGAGTTACCTGTCTGACCAACAAGTCGTCGAGGCTTCGCGTGAGTTCGTTTGTGCGCGCTTGATCACGTTCGAAGACAGCGACGAAGCCAAGTTGATGAAGCGCTTGTTTGGCGGCCGTCGACTCGTCAACACGGTGTTCACGATCATGGATCCGAGAGGCAAGAAAGCCCTGGTTCGGGCTGGGCGCTCGCCGCGAATGGCATTCGACGATGCCGCGGAGATGGCGACCAAGATGCGTGCCGTGGCGAAGCGGTTTCCAGGTCGCAAGAAGGTGGCTGCCGCCGACCTTGGTCTGCCGGTACTCGAGGACGTTCGCATCGCGCTCAATGTGACCGAGTGTGACGCACAGCAGTTGGTGATCCTGCGCGGTGATGAGCAGCAGGTTAAGGAGATGCGTAAGAAGCTCATCGAGTTGAGCTGGTCGGACAAGTTGATCGGGCGGTTCTTGTATGCGGTCGCCGATGACAAAACCGATTGGAAGTCGCTCAAGGGTGCAGACAAGGCTCCGAAGGCCGGCGTGATGATTGCGCGCAGCGAGCAATACGGCTTGACCGGTGAAATCGTCGGGTCGGCGAAGGCCTCTGCGACGGTCGAGGACCTCCAGAAATTGCTGCTCGCGGCAGTCGCTAGTCACAAACCTAAGGCTGTCGATACGCGCCGTCTGCGCCGCCAGGGCATTCGCAATCGAGTGCAGTGGCAGTCGGAGATCCCGCCTTCGAAAGGTCGGTGAGGTCGATCGTTGGCGCTGAGTGGATTCGTGAGAATTGTGCTAGCGACTGATGCGGGCCATGGCACCGGCGGTTTGAGGAAGTGAGAGCTTGGACGGCGTGACCACCGATACTGGGGGTAGGATGCTAGATAACTTCGCGACCTCGGTTGCCCTCGGGGGCCACGTATAATGAGCAAGATTGTTCGAGAAATACGCAACTACTACTCCGTAATCGCCGACCTCGCGACGGAGGCGGAAGAGTGGACGTCGAAGCCGGCATGGTTGGAGTTTGCTCCCAACAACGTCTGCAACCTTCGCTGCATCATGTGCCAGCAAGCTGATGGCTTGCCGGTTGAGGTGATGAAGACGGACGACGCCGTCAAGTTGCTCGATGAGATCCTGCCTGACATGACCCTGTGGACGCCCTCGGCGTTGTCCGAGCCGATGCTCGCCAACTTCCCGATGGTGCTGAAGAAGTGCCGCGAGCACGAGGTCTACCTCAACATGTATTCGAATTGCACGCTGCTCACCGGCGCGAAGTTCGCAGACATGGCGGACCGGGTGCACAAGCTGTGGATTTCGTTCGATAGCCCGCGCAAAGAAGTGTTCGAGATGCTGCGCGACCGCGCCAATTTCGAAACCGTCGTCACCAACGTTCGCGATATCTTGAAGATTGCGACCGAGCGCGGCGTTCCAGTTGGGTTCGTGGCGGTGTTGGTTAAAGACAACCTTGAGCACATCGATGAGTTGGTCGACTTCGTTGCTGACCTCGGTGCGGTCGAAGCGGGTTGTGACCTGCGCATCCAGCCGATGCTCGACAATGCCGTGCGTTGCCGCGACCAGAACGTATTCGCGGCCTACACCGAAGAGCAGATTTGCGCGTCGTTCGACAAGGCCTGCAAGCGCGCCGAAGAGCGCGACCTGATCTTCCACGTCGACATGGATGATCCCTACCGTCGCTCGGTCGTGCCGCGCGCTCCGATGGCGCGCCAGATCACGCCCGAAGTGCTGTCGGTCATGCTCGACGAAGTGCGCGACCGCTTTCCGCACTTCTGCTCGATGGCCAGCAACTACACCAAGATCGAGCCCAACGGCGAGGTCTACCCGTGCTGTCGCGGCCCGCGCGAGTTGTTGATGGGCAACGTCAACGACAACTCGATGACCGAGATCTGGAATGGCGAGAAGTATCGCGAGTTCCGACGCAACATGAACAACAAGGACTACGCCGACGTTTGCAGCACGTGCGACGTGCTGACGGCCAACCCCAAGTTCGATAAGAGTTGGATCAAAAAGAAGCAGCCGTCGGACTCTAAGGAGTAACGGCGCGCTCGTTCGCGCTGGTGGCGGTTAGTCGACCTGCTGCCAAGCGATCGTCTCACCGGCACGCATCGGCACTAGCATCTCGTCGCCGAACGGCAATTCGGCCGGCACACTCTGCTCGCGCCGTTCGAGCGTGACCTTGTCCTGGTTGCGCGGCAGTCGGTAGAAGTCCGCGCCGCGAAGGCTCGCGAAGGCTTCGAGTTTATCGAGTGCCGAAACCTCTTCGAATGCCTCCGCGTAGAGTTCGAGCGCTGCGTGCGACGTGTAGATGCCGGCGCACCCGCAGTCGCTTTCCTTCCGGCCGCGAGCGTGCGGTGCACTGTCGGTGCCCAGGAAGAAGCTCGCATCGTCACCGGTCGCGGCGGCAACCAACGCTTGGCGATGGATCTCCCGCTTCAGAACCGGCAGGCAATAAGCGTGTGGCCGCAGCCCGCCGCGGAAGATCTCGTTGCGGTTCCACAGCAAGTGGTGGGCGGTGATCGTCGCCGCGACGTTTGGGCCAGCATTGCGAACGAAGTCGACTGCGTCCTTGGTCGTGACGTGCTCAAGCACGATGCGCAACTTGGGGAAGTCGCGCTGCAGTGGCGCCAGGTGCCGTTCGAGGAAGACACGTTCGCGATCGAAGATGTCGATCGTCTGGTCGGTGACTTCACCGTGCAGCAACAATGGCATGTCGACGCGTTCAAGCATCGCCAGCGTCTCGTGGACTTTGCCCCAATCGGTAACGCCGTTCTCTGAGTTGGTCGTCGCGCCGGCGGGATAGAACTTCACCGCGTGCACAAAGCCCGACTGCTTGGCCGCTTCGATTTCGGCCGGCTGGGTGCTGTCGGTCAGGTAGAGCGTCATCAGTGGCTCGAACTGTGCGCCGGCGGGCACCGCTGCAAGGATGCGTTCGCGGTAGCTGGCCGCCTCGGCCACCGTCGTGACTGGTGGCTTCAGGTTGGGCATGACGATCGCACGCGCAAACTGGCGGGCGATGTCGGGGGTCACAGTGTTGAGGCCCGCGCCATCGCGAAGATGCACGTGCCAGTCGTCCGGTCGGGTCAGCTCAAGTCGCATTGCGCAACCAGCCTACCTATCTGCGCGCGCGTTCCGACTCCTGACTCGGAGTCATGAACAGTTACTCTCAGTGCCCTTCGTCTGGTTGGTGTCCCTGGCAGCGTTGTGGCTGTGCGCCAGGCCCTCCAATGCGTTCTGCCGACACTTTTTCTGCTCTCTGCGTGCCGTTCTGGCTCTGGCGGTGCCGTCACGCCGGCTCAGTTGACGGGGCCAGGCAGCGTCACGGCCCTGTTGGAGACTCAGGCTGGCAGTGATCCCTAGGTGCCGTTCCAGTTGGCGGGCGCGACCCGAGAAGGTCCCGGAGGTCTGCAAACGGGCAACCTGATGGTGACTGGGCCTGTCGGCGTTCGCATGCTGCTGCGGGACCCAGAATGATCCAAGCAAGTCGTGTGCGTGTGCGCGAGGAGTGATGGACCCACAGTGGGGTGGTCCGTAGCCTGCACTCGTGAGTGGTGTCCACCGGTTTCGCTTCGGCTTCTCGCCGTGCCCCAATGATACGTTTGCCTTCTGGGCGGCGGTGCATGGAGCGATCGATTCGTCGGTCGTGTTCGAACCGGAACTGGCCGACATCGAGACGCTCAACGAACAGGCGGTGTCCGGAAGCCGCGCGCCGGCCGTGACCAAACTGAGCCTGCCGGCGTTGGCGCGCTGTATTGATCGCTATGCGGTGCTCGGCAGCGGGGCGGCGTTGGGGTTTGGCTGCGGGCCGCTGGTGGTTTGCCGCAATCCGGCGATGAGGCTCGAAGACCTGCCGAAGTCGCGCGTCGCGATTCCTGGTCATCACACCACGGCCAGTCTGTTGATGGCGAGTTTGCTGCCCAAAGCGGGGGAGGTCGTCGCGATGCGTTTCGATGAGATCATGCCGGCGGTGGCGTCGGGAGCCTGCGATGCCGGGCTCGTGATCCATGAGAGCCGCTTTACCTACGCCGAACATGGCCTACGTGAACTCGCGGACCTAGGCGTCTTGTGGGAACGCGAAACCAACGGCCCGTTGCCTCTCGGCGTGATCTGCGCCCGGCGCGACCTCAGCGATGCAGACTTCTTCGCCATTGAGGCTGCCCTGCGCGATTCAGTTCGGTTGGCGCGCCGTGAGCCTGAGCGGGCCCGTGCCTGGATTCGCGAACACGCGCAGGAAATGGCCGACGACGTTTGTGACCAGCACATCGCGCTCTACGTCAACGACTTCAGCGAGGACCTTGGCGACGTCGGCCGTGCGGCGATCGACGAGTTACTGAGCAGGGGGCGACTCGCCGGGCTGTTGCCCGCCGGTGGTTCCGCCTTTCGAGAGGCTTCCGCATGAGCGGCCCCCTGGAAGTTGCGCTGAAACTCATCGCGGCCGTCGCGACCTTGTCGATCATTGGTGGCTTGATTCGGTGGCGATTGCAGCGGCCGTTGGACGCATACCTGCGCGGTTGCGTCAGGGTCATCGCCGGCATGTGTGTGATTGCTGTCGGGGTGCGGTTCCTGATGTTGCCGGTGCTCGCGGCGCTGTTCTTCTCCGCGGTCACGATGGTGCTAGTGCTCATCGTTGGTCTGGTGCGGTGGTTGTTGCGCAAACCACAACGGCGCTTCTGGCGCATCGTCGGTTGGAGCCACCTTGGCTTGTTCACGATCCATCTGTTCGTGACCTTTCCGGCCTTCCTTGGTTGGTGGGGCTCGCGCAACCTGACGTCGCGCGGACTAGAGCAACTCTATGAAGGTCCGCGTGTCGCCGTCGATGGCGAACTACTCGTGCAGACCTGGGATACGCTGGATGCCGAGAAGCAGGCCCGCAAACCTTCGGTTGCGGATGACATCGTCGCTGCTGCACGCAAGCGAGCGCGCAGCGTGCCGAGTTCGGATGGTGTGACGATTCGCGCCTATCGCCTCGAAGCGAAAATCGCCGAGCCAGTTGCCGTCGCCGTGCTCGTGCACGGCTTGTTCCGCTCGTCGATGGAGTTGGAGCCAGTGGCGGACATACTGCGCAATCGCGGCTGTGAGTGCTGGTTGGTTGATCAGCGCAATCACGGTCGCAGCACCAGAGCTCCGTTCACTGGCGGCTTGCGCGAGAGCGACGATATCGTTGCGGTCGTCGATTACGTGCGTTCGCAGCCGGGGCGAGCGAAGACGCCGTTGGTGTTGTTTGGCGTGAGTCTCGGCACGGTCGCCGTTTCTCTGGCTGTGCCGCGCATCGATGATGTGGCGGGCGTATTGCTCGACGCTCCGATCGACGACCTGACCGCCGCCGCGCATCGTATGATGGCGTTCAGCCGGCCGGGAGATCGACGCTCGGCCGCTTTTCTGTATGAGCCGTGGCGTTCGCTAATCCTGACGTCGCTTGGCGCTTGGTCAGACTTCACGCCAACGGATGTCTCGCCGATCGAAGTGCTGGCGACGATGCCGCACGATCTGCCAGTCCTGTTGGTCGGCGAAGAACTCGACGATCGCGCGCCGCCCCAAACGGTCAAGAACATCTACGAGCGCATGCCCCAGCACGAGGGCGTGAAAGAACTGTGGCAGGTTCCAAACGTCGGCCACGGCCGCGCCTTCTTGGAATTACCGGCGGCGTTTGATCAAGCTGTTGGCCGCCTGCTGGCGCGGTTGCGTCTGCCGCAGTGACCGAAGTCAAATAGAGGTTGCTGACGATGCCGAAACCTCGTTTATAGCGTGGTGGCTAGGCCTCGGCCCTGAGGGCCTGGCTGGCGTGTTTCACTGAGCTAGATCGTGTCGGTGTCTCGATCTTGCAGCGGGATCATTGCGATCGCGATCGATAGCAGCACGCAAGCGACTGCGAGTGCCGGAACCGCATTCCCGTTCAACATCCAGACGGTGATCGCGAGCAAGCAACCTCCTTCGAGGAGCACGAGCGGCACGACGAGTGACAGGAAGCGCGGCGTGGCGCGTTGGTCCTTGTCGGCAGTCGCCGCCTTCTTGGCTATCAAAATGCGCGCGAACACCGCGAGGACCGCGACGGCTATGCCGACGACCAGTGCGATGGTGTCGAGCACTTCGATTGGCTCTTCGATCATCCCGACGCCATCGTTCAACTTCAAGATGAGGCCGACAACGACTGCGTACATCGCCATGCCAAGCACGAGTGCCATGCAGATCATTCTCTGACCGGCAAACGGTATGCCTACGTTGCCATTCATGCCGGCACTCTAGAGTCAGTTGCGGCAGGCCACTACTCTGGCGCTATCGGGAACGGGTTTTTCGCTCAAGTGCCGCGGCCAACTCGTGCTGCGGCCACGATAGGGAAGGCTTCATCGTGGCGAGGTTGCTGTGCATCAGTGGGTGGTCGACACGCGGACTCGGCAGCTCTGTCCACTCGCGCACATTCTGAATTGCGATGATCTCGACGGGGTAGATGCGGCACGCAGGGTCGTCGTAGTTCTTGCCGGCGCCGCGCGCTTCCTTCAGATGCCAGTCGAGCAGATCAGCCATCGCGCGACCCAGCAGGCGTTCGTCGCCCTTCCAATGCAGCATGACCTCTTCGAACGGGCCGAGGCGTGACGACATGTTGGGGCGACGACCGGCGCGCAGCGCGAGTAGTTCGCGCGTGAAGAAGGCGACACTGTCCTTCTCGCTAAATGCGATGTCCGGCAGTGACATCATGAACTCGTAGAGTGGTTCGGCGCCGGGGTCGTGTAGCGCCAGGCCGAGCAGGGACGTCCACGCGCCTTGCAACAGCGAGAACGGCAGGCGCGCATGCTGACCGCGACGCGGTCCGGTCTGGTGGTTCTTGCGTGCTAGCAGCGAGGTGCGGCGCAACGCCTGGCCCTTGCGTGCCTCGTCAAATCCTTCGCTGCCGCCGTTGAGCACGCGCAGCATGCCGTTGCCGAGGTGCCACGAGCCGAGCATCCAAGCCGCGACGTTGGCTTGCGTGCGCCGCGTTGGGTCGCGCAGTACGCGCCGTAACTGGGTTTCCTGATCGTCGCGCAGGAACTTCTGGTTGCCGTCGCGGTTGGCCCATTCGTGTAGGCCGCGGTGCAGGGAGGTCAGGGTTGCTAGAGACATGTGGGGTGCCGCGAAGAGTAGCCTTCGTTTGGCCCCACGGGAAACGTAGAGTCCGCGTGTGGACGTGCTGCTCTGGGTCCTGTTTGGATTGTTGCCCGCGATTGCCGCGATGCTGCTCGGCGTCGGCGTAGGCGGACCGCGTTGGCTTGCCTCGGCCCTGGCGGTTGCGATCTGCGTGCCGTTTGGCATAGCCGATGGCTGGCCGAGCTGGATTTGGAATCTGGACCTGATGTACGGTGAGTCGCGGCCGGCGCTTTGGTGGACGCTGCTACTTGGTGGGCTGCTCGGGACGATATTCGACTTCAAGTTGTTGCCGCGGGGCATCAACATTGTCCTTGAGGCCGGGCTGGTGCTGATGTTGCCGTGGTGGCTGTCAGCGCCCTTGCGCGAGGCGTCGAGCTTTGAAGGCTGCCTGCTCTACTTGGCCGTAGGGTGGACCTTGATTGTGGCGTTGTGGTTGGGACTGCGTCGTTCGGCGGCGGCCCAGCCTGGCCTGCCGGTGCCGCTGGCGATGACAATCGCGTTGGGTGTCGATGCGTGGCTGCTGCGCGAGAATGCTGGTGGCGCGGATTGGCAGTTGGCCGGCGTCGCATCGGTGGCGCTTGGCTTCGCGGTGATCACGACGATCTGGCGGCGGCCGTTCGTGTGTGGTTCGGGGGCCGCGTTGACGATCACGCTGGCGCACACCGGTTTGCTAATCTGTGGTCGTAGCGAACAAGAACTGTCGCAGTTGCCGTTCGTGTTGGCGTGGCTTGCGCCGCTGTCGATGTGGCTAGTGGTTGCGCCGTGCTTCGCGAAGCAGCGCGGGGTTGGTGCGTGTTTTGCGGTAATGTTGGTCGCTACGTGTGGCGGCCTTGCGATCTGGTTGTCGGCTATTTCTTAGCGTCCGGCTACTTGATCTGGCCGTGCGAAGCAAATAAGTCGTTTTTCAGCTGGGACTTTGGGTCTCGCTTGGCCATCGGGGGCGACTCCTCGCTGGCGGTCATGCCGATCGCAGTAACCAGCACCAGTCGCAAGAAGCTTGAGGCGGCGCCTGGTTTGGGTTTGATCGGTGCCAAGGGCGGGTTGGCTCGCCTGATTCCGCAGGTTGTTGGTTGGTCCCTTGTGCGTCAGACCACAGGCCCGACAATCAACGGACTACCGTGTCGACCCCTCGCATGATCCTCGCCTGCTGGTTTGCCGCTTCGCTCACTGCTCAGCAGCAAGAGCACTGGTCCTACCAGGCGATTCCTCACCCAGTTACCTCGCCCGAGAAGGTTGCCACCGCAACGCCAGGCGACTGGTCGAAGTCACCGCTTGACGGCTACGTGCTGCATGCGATGAAGGCCCGTGGCTTGGCGCCTTCGCCGCCGGCTGATTTGGCTACTTGGTTGCGACGCGTGACGTTGGACTTGTCTGGTTTGCCGCCGACGACTGACGAACTCGACGCGTTCCTCAAGGACCAGCAGGCCGGCTCCCGCGAACGAGTCGTCGACCGTTTGTTGGCGTCGGATGCCTACGCCGAGAGGTGGACGTCTTGGTGGTTGGACTTGGCACGATACGCCGACAGTCAGGGCTACGAGAAGGACTCGCTACGTCGCAGCATGTGGCGCTATCGCGATTGGGTGATTGAAGCGTTTCGCAGCGACATGCCGTTCGATCAGTTCACGATCTTGCAGTTGGCGGGCGACCTGTTGCCGGCTGCGACTGTCGAGCAGCGATTGGCGACAGCGTTCCATCGCCAGACGATGACCAACACCGAAGGCGGTACTGACAACGAAGAGTTCCGGGTTGCCGCTGTTATTGATCGTGTCGATACCACGATGTCGGTTTGGATGGGGTCGACGCTCGGGTGCGCGCAGTGTCACGACCACAAATACGACCCGTTCTCGCAGAAAGAGTTCTTCGAGTTGTTCGCGTTCTTCGACCAGACTGAGGATGCCGACCGCGATAACGATGCGCCGACGATGCTGGCGCCGACGCTTGCGGATCATGCCGCCGTAAAGGTGATCGAGTTGGAACTGAGCGAGGCGCGCAACGAACTTGAACAACACGGTGGCGTGCGGCCGACGATGTCGCCCTGGCACATGCTTGGCCCAGTCAAGGGCGAAGACTTTGACGACGCACGCGACCGCAAGTTCGCACCCGAGCGCGATGGTGTGTTGTTGCACCGTGAGCAAGAGGGGCAACCTTGGCGCGAGCGAAAAGATCTCTCGGACGGCAAGGTGCACACCTGGAACGGCTCCAATAGTGCGTTCTACCTACATCGCACGCTGACCAGCAAAGCAGTGGGTAAAGCGGTGTTGTCGCTCGGTAGCGATGATGCGATCGCGGTGTGGTGGAACGGCAAGCAGTTGCTGCACAAGAACGTTGCGCGCGGTGCCGCTGCGGCTCAGGAGATGCTGACCGTGGACCTTGTGGCTGGCGACAACGAGTTGCTGCTGAAGGTGACGAACGGTGGTGGGATTGGTGGCTTCTACTTCCAGATGTGGGGGGCGGGCGAAGGCAAACTGCGCGAGCGCATTCAGAAGCTTGAGAAGGACTTTGATCAGCGGCTTGGTCCGATGGTGCCCATCCTGCGCAACCTGCCGGCGGACCAGCGGCGCACGACGCGCATCCACATTCGTGGTAGTTTCCTCGACCAAGGAGACGTTGTGCATGCGGCGACGCCGGCTGTGTGGCCTGCAATGCCCAAGGATTTCACGCGCAATCGTCTGGGCTTGGCACGTTGGCTGATGTCGCCGGATAATCCACTGACGGCGCGGGTGTTGAGCAATCGCATTTGGAGCGAACTGTTTGGTCAAGGCATCGTGCTGACGCTCGAAGACTTTGGTTCGCAGGGCGACAAGCCTTCGCACCCGGAGTTACTCGACTGGTTGGCCGGCCAGTTCATGGGCTCGAACTGGTCGATGCGCCACTTGCTGCGCACGATCGTGCTGTCCGAAACCTACTCGCAGAGTTCGAAGCAGAACGCGACGCATCGCGAACGGGATCCGAACAATCAGTGGTTGTCGCGAGGTCCTTCGTTTCGTTTGTCTGCTGAGCAGTTGCGGGATCAAGCGCTGGCAGTTGCCGGTTTGTTGCACGTGCAACTAGGTGGCAAGAGTGTCATGCCGCCCCAACCGGGCGGCATTTGGCGGCAGATTTACAGCGGGGCTAAGTGGACGGACGCGACCGACAAGGATCGCTTCCGCCGCGCTCTCTACACGGTCTGGCGGCGTACCAGCCCGCATCCGGCGATGTTGATGTTCGACGCCCAGAGTCGGGAAGCGTGTGTGCTGCGCCGGCGCCGCACCAACACGCCGCTGCAGGCGTTGGTGTTGTGGAACGATCCGCAGTTCCACGAACCAGCGCTCGAACTTGGCCGCCGGGCGATGGCTATTGCTGGGGGTGATGCTGCGCGCGGCATTACTTGGTTGTGGCGTCAGTGCTTGCTGCGCGAGCCGACGCCATTGGAAGCAGTTCGCTTACTGGACTTGCTCAAGGACGAGCAGTCGCGTGGTCTTGCCGGTGCGGATGCGTGGGGCATGGTGGCCAGTGTCGTGATTTGTCTGGACGAGTTCGTGACTAAGCGATGAACCATCTCTCTCAGCAAGCAATCCAAGAACTCTGTCGTCGCCGATTCCTCGGTGGTTCGGCGCTGTCGCTTGGCTCGATCGCGATGCACCAATTGCTGCAGGGCGATGACGACAAGGTCAAGAAACCACCGTTCGCGCCGCGAGCCAAGAACGTCATCTATATGCACATGGAGGGCGCGCCGCCGACGCTCGATATGTTCGATCGCAAGCCGACGCTCGATCGCTTTGATGGCGAGAAGTGTCCGGACGAGTTGATGAACAAGGAGCGCTTTGCGTTCATCAAGGGCCATCCCAAGATGCTCGGCCACAAGCACGGCTGGATCCGCGCCAGCAACGGCATCGAGATGTGCGAACTATTCCCACACCTCGCACAGCAGATGTCGGATGTGACGTTGGTGCGCTCGATGTTCACCGACCAGTTCAATCACGCGCCGGCCGAGCACTTGATGTTTGCGGGCGCGCCGCGGCCCGGTCGCCCGTCGATGGGTTCGTGGATGTCGTATGGGCTGGGCAGCGAGAATCGCGACTTGCCGGCTTTCGTTGTGATGGTCAGCGGCGGTTCGCTGCCAAGTGCCGGCAAGGCGTTGTGGAGTTCCGGATTCCTGCCGTCCTTACATCAGGGCGTCGAGTTCCGTTCCGCTGGCGAACCCGTTCTCTACCTCGAGAACCCGCCGGGCTATGACCGCGCGCGCCGCCGCCGGTCGCTCGATGCGTTGAGCGATCTCAACCGCATTCATGAGGCGCGCGATGGCGACCCGGAGACCGCGACGCGCATTGCCCAGGCCGAACTGGCGTTCCGCATGCAGGCTTCGGTGCCTGAGGCGGTCGACATCCAGAGCGAGACCCAAGAGGTGCACGATCTCTACGGCACGACTCCCGGCAAGGCGTCGTTCGCGAACAACTGCTTGCTAGCGCGTCGCCTGGTGGAACGCGGCGTGCGCTTTGTGCAACTGTTTGATTCCGGTTGGGATATTCACGGCACCAGTCCCGGCGATGACTTGATGACCAAATTCCCGAGCCAGGCCAAGCGCATTGACCGGCCGCTGGCGGCGTTGCTGATCGACTTGCGACGGCGCGGCTTGCTCGATGACACGTTGCTAGTTTGGGGCGGCGAGTTTGGTCGCACGCCGATGAACGAGGCGCGCAACGGCAGCAAGTTCTTCGGCCGCGATCATCATCCGCACTGCTTCTCGATGTTAATGGCCGGCGGTGGCGTCAAGCGCGGTGCGGTGATTGGGGCGACCGATGAACTGGGCCACGCGATCGTCGACAACCCAATCCATGTGCACGATCTGCAGGCGACGATCCTGCATCTGTGTGGCATCGATCACGAAAAACTGACCTACAAGTTCCAAGGGCGGCCGTTTCGGCTAACGGATGTGCACGGCAAAGTGCGCAAGGAACTGCTTGCGTGAGGTTGGCGATCTTCGGTTCGCCGTTCAGCGGGAATTGACGCCCCTGGTGCAGCATGACTGTCACCTCTTCGAGTGTGTGGTCGCGCCCTTGCGGTTCCGGATAGCGGCGCGTCAGATCCAGTAGTGGCGAAATCGTCACCGAGCCAAGGGTTGGCGACGTCTATGCCGATTTCGTATGGCTCAGGCTGCGCTGGTATCGCACCATGTGTGCAAATGCCCTTGATCCTGCCTCTCCTGCGCATCACATCGCTGACGGAAGCGGTGTCGTTCTTGCTGTTGATGTTCGTTGCGATGCCCCTCAAATACATGTTGGGGTTCGGGTTGGCTGTGCAGGTCGTTGGAATGATCCACGGCGTTTTGTTTACGATCCTGTTTGGGCAACTCGTCCTGGCGGGTTTCCAGACATCGTGGCCGAAGTCCCGTCTTTGGCTGCTGGCCCTGGCGTCAGTTGTGCCCTTCTTACCGTTCTTCCTCGATCGCAAGGTGCGTGGATGGATCGTGGAGTCCCAAACAACCTGATGCAGTTGGCAAGCCTGGTCGTTACGGGAGCCGTGTCGACGCGACTGCGACGATGTTGCTCGCTCTAGAATTGATCTGGCGCATGCAAAGCCGCGGCTAGCAGTAGGTAGGTGTTGGGCCTACTTGTTCTGCTTCTTCAAGAACGCGATCAGGTCGCGGAGTTGCCGCTTTGATAGCGATTCGCCCATCAACGGCATGGCGCTTGCCTTGCTTGGTGACCGCGATTTGATTTTGTCCCACAGCAGTTGGTGCGACTTGCCATTGATGTCGACGAGTGTGATCGCGCCATCTTGGTCCTTGGTGATGACACCGGCGAACAACGCGCCGCCCTTCATCTCGACGGTTGTCGTGCCAAAGCCCTCGGCAATTACCGCGCTTGGTTGAACCAGAGACTCGAGCAGTTTGTCTGGCTGCAGTCGCATGCCGATGCCGTTGAGCACCGGCCCCGCATTGCCGCCCTTGTTGTTGAGCATGTGGCAACGCGTGCAACGGGTCGCCTCAAAGTCGTGGAAGACCTTGCGACCGGCGTTGGCGTCGCCACCGTCGGTGCACATGTCGTAGGGGCCAAGTGGGCCGAGCAACTTGCTGGCGGTCTCGTGGGCGGTCACCAGCGGCTTCAGAGCTTCGTGCTTGTTGGCGGCCTCGAGGATGTCGAGCACCACGCCTTTTTTGACCTTGCCGTTGCTGATGCGTTGCATCCAAGTGCGCAGCAGTTCGGTTGCCGACGCATGAGCAAGGTTGCCAAGTGCTTCGCACGCAGCCTGCTTCTCACCGAGTGAGGCGTTGTCGAGCAGCGAACCCAGCACCGGGACGGCCTGCTCGGGCGACGTGTGCGACAGTAGCGCGACGGCACGCTTGCGGAGTGCGACTGGTGCGTTGCCATCGATGGCGGCCAGGGCGCCTTGCAGTTCGTCGGCCTTGAGGTCGGCGAGCGCGTTGAGCGACGCAACGCGTGCAGCAGCCGGCATCGCCTTGTTGGCTACCAGGTTCGCGAGGGAAGGTGCTTTTTCTTGCACGCCGAGTTTTGCGATCGTGCGTGCCGTTGCTGCCGACGTGACCTTGTCATTGAGCAAGACGTCGGCCGAGCCGCGGAAGTTCTGCACGACGATGTCGGCGTCCGGATGCTGGCACGGTCGCCAGTTGCCGATCACCCGGCATTGGCCATGGGGCGCGCGCCATTCGGCGAGCACGTTGAGTGCCTCGAGGCGGACCTTCTTCGAGTGGCTGACTTGCGTTGCTAGGTGTACGATGCCCTCGCCTTGCTCGACTTCGCCGATCATGCGTGCCGCGTTGATCGCGCGCCAATCGATCCGCTCACTGTCGGCTTCGTTGTCGTAGACGAGCAGCGCCAGGTCCTGCATCGCGCCGGGGATTGGCAGTTCGTAGATTGCGCGCGCAGCTTCGTAGCGGAACTGCTCGTCCTCGTGCCTCAAGAACCCGCGGATTTCCTCACCTCGCTGGCGAGCCAAGGCGAGCAATACGGCGCGTTGCACGGCGCGGCTGTTGTCGTCCATGCGGGCGACCAACTCTTGCCGGCTCGCGACTTCGCCGAGCGCGTAGACGCCGGCGTGACGCAGCACCAGATCGCGGTCATCGTTGTGATGCAGCATCGCGAACAGATCTTCGCTCGCCTGTGTTGATGGCTTGCCGATGCGTGCTAGGGCGAGCGCCGCTTCGCGCTTGACGCGTGAGTTGTCGTCGCGGAGCAGCTTGCGCAGAGCGTCGACGTGGTCGGCATCCCGCGTGTCTGCGAGCATGCGGGCCGACATGGCGCGCACGTCGCCGTCGTCATCCTCCAGCAGCGAACGCAGAGTGTTAACCGATTGCTTGGCATTGCTGCCAGAGGTGCTGCGTGCAAGCGTGCCGAGGCCCCATATGCCATGCAGGCGGGCGACGCGCGATTGCCGCGAGTTCGCAGTCGCCTTGAGCACGTCGGCGGCTTCTTGGTCGATCAGCGCGAACTGTGCCTTCTGACGAATGCGGCGGTCGGCGTGGCTCAGCAGATTGCCGAGCTGCTCCTGGCCCATCTTGTCGAAGTTGCTGGCCATGAGCCGCGCGTTGTTGCGCAGCTTGAAGTCGTTGGCCATCTCCTTGGTGCGAAGTCGGTAGATCCGGCCCTTGCCGGACTTGGCCCAACCGTTGACCCAATCGTAGAAGTAGAGCGCACCATCGGGGCCGAACTCGACGTCGCACGGCAGCACGTTCCACGCGATGCGATCGTGTGATTCGACTTCGTAGGCGGCCCCACGTCGACTGAGCTTGAACGTGCGGATGCCGCTGTAGCCGCGGCCGCCCCGAAAATCGCACAGAAAGAAGCAGTCGCGAAAGCGATCGGGCAGGCCGACACCGACGTCATAGACGAGGCCAGACGGACCATCGGCGAAATTGCGGATGGGTGGCAGGATCGCCGCCGTTTGCTCCGGGTGACGCGGGTGCCACATCTTTTCGCGGTTCCACGCACCGCGATCACTGAGCCATTGAAAGCCAATGCGCCAGCCGCTGTCCGCGCCGGGCGTGATTTGCACTAGGCGTGCCTTGTCGCCGCCGTCGCTGTTGTTGTCGCCGGTGAATAGGTCACCCCATTGGTCGAACGCCAATTCCTGCGGGTTGCGCAAGCCGTGGTGCACGACTTCGAGTTTGCTGCCGTCGAGTTCGCAGCGAAGCACGGCACCTTCGTGCGGGTAGTCGTGAACCTGGCCTTCGTGCTCGACGCGAAAGCCGCGGTCGCCGATCGAGAAGTAGAGGCGGCGATCAGGCCCAACGATCAGGCCGTGCATGTCGTGGCCGATCAGTGAGGTGTGCACGCCGTAGCCTTCGTGCATGACGATGCGCTCGTCGGCGACCCCGTCGTTGTCGCTGTCGCGCAGTTTCCACAACTTCGGGATGTTGGTGATGTAGACGTCGTCACCGACCGGTAGCACACCGGACAGGATGCCGTCGGCCATGTCGTTGAAGCCTTCGGCGAAGATTGTCGAACGGTCGAGTGAGCCATTGCCGTCGGTGTCGACGAGCATGCGCACGCGTTCGGTGTAGGCCGAGTAGGTCGGGACCTTCTCCTTTAAGTATTTGTCGTACTTGGCGACGCGATCGGCAACGGTCAAGCATGCGAGGTCAGCGTCTTTCCACTGCATGTAGCTGCGGTTGTCGAACACGCCGTCGCCGATGCGGAAGGTCTCACAGACGTAGAACCGACCCTGGTCGTCGATCGAGAAGGCGACGCCGTTGCAGATGTCGGGTTCGGCCGCGATCAGGTCCGCCGTTAGCCCTTCGGCCAGCTTGAACGAAGCGATCTCCTTCTGCCCATCGTCGCTCTTGGGCGCGACATACATGGGTTTCTTAGGATCGGTGGATTGCTGCGCGCCATGCTGTGCCAATACGGCGGAGCAAAGCACGAGGGGGAGCACGAGCGTCGAGGTGCGGACCATTGGTGATGGAGTGTAAGCGACAAGCTGCAAACCACCATTATTCGCTGCCCGAACACGTTACTCCTGGCCGTTGACCCGAAGCGATCCCTGGCCGGGGCGAGCCACGGCGTCCTACGCGTCAGCGGTTACTTCTCAGCCTGCTCGGGCTTTTCGGTCGGGCTCGTTTCGTTGGTCGCCGAGCCCATGGCTGTGACCGACAGGCCGCCGTGCTTGGTCGTGAACGCCGGGGCCAGCGGTAGCCCAGTGCGGCGCGCTAGCCGCATGTCGTGCGCCAGGATCATGGCATTCCAGCCTTCGCCGAGCGACTTGAGACGGTGGCCGATCGTTTGATAGAGCGGCAGTAGGTTGCTGCCGTTCTGGATGCGCACGCCGTAGGGCGGGTTGGTGATCAGCGTGCCGATCGCTGGCGCATCGCGGCCTTCGAGCCATGGTTGCGCGGCGAGTGCGTGTGCATCGCATTGGATGGCTTGTTCCACGCCGGCGCGTTCCGCGTTTTGGCGGGTCGCTTCGACGGCGCCTTGGTCGCGGTCACTGGCGGCAATTGGCGCCATCGGATCGCGGCGCGCGCCTTCTTCGAGCACTTCTTGCCACGCATCAATATCGAAGCGCGCGGTTTGTTGCATTGCCGGCGGACGCAAGCGACCGGGGGCGAGTCCCATCGCTAGTCCGGCAGCTTCGATCGCGATAGTGCCAGAGCCACAGAACGGATCGAGCATCGCGGTGTCGGGTGACCAGTTGCTGGCCAGCACCAATGCGTGTGCAATGTCTTCGCGCAGCGGCGCCTTGCGGCCGTCGAGTCGGTAGCCACGGCGGTGCAGCGGTGTGGTGGTCGCGTCGAGCGAGATCGTGCAGACGTCCTCATCGAAGCGCGCGGCGACACCGGCAACGGTCTCGTCTTCGTCGCGAGCCAGCGTGGGTGGCCGGCCAAGCGAGCCGCCGATCGCGTTGTAGATACGTTCGGAGATGCCGCCAGTGTGGTAGACGCGCGAACGGCGCGAGCGCGATGTCAGCGCGACGGGCACGCGACTACTAAGCCAGTCTTTCCAAGGCATCTCAGCGGCCTTGCGTTGCAGTTCGCCAAGCGCCCGGCAGCGGAACTGTGCTAGGCGAATGCGCACGTGGCTGGCAGTGCCAAGCCACAAGCAGGCGCGCATCACGGTTTGCATATTGCCCGTGAAGGTCGCGCCTCCCGGCACTGCCTCGGCGCTGACGTACTGGCGCGAGAGTTCTTCGATGAGGAACGGTTCGAGGCCTGGCTGGCAGGAGGCGAATAGGGCTAGCGTGTCTGTCACTTGTTGCGGAGTTCGGCGATCACTGTCATCAGTTCTTCGATGCTGGTCAGTTTGTGGCGCAACTTGCCGCGACTCTCACCTTCTTTTCGCTCCCATGCGTCAAGCCGTTGCCAATCGGCCCATGTAACGGCGTCAATCGCCCGTTCTGCGAGCAATGGGGCAATGTCATCTTTGCTGGGGGAAATTAGATTTTGCGCCTCGTAGTCGGCCAGCATGCCGGCGACCGTGTCCTTGGCGTCGAGGCTGTTGGTGCCGATCAGGCCAGTCGGGCCGCGTTTGCACCAACCAGCGGCGTAGTGGCCGACCCGCACGTCGCCGCCGAGTTTCTCGACCACGCGGCCGGCTTCGTTGGGGACGATGCCCTTGCGATCTTCGAACGGAACGCCTGGCACCGGTTCGCCGCGGTAGCCGATCGCCTTGAACAGCAAGTCGATCGGTACTTGTTCACTTTCGCCGGTTGGCCGCGGCCGAGGCGTGCCACTGTCGTCTGCTTGCAACTGCATGTGGTCGATCGAAACGGAAGTCAACTTGCCGTCCTGCCCGTGCAATGCCGTTGGCGAAACCAAGAAGCGGCACCGCAGTTTTTTCGGGTGCTCACCTTCGCCAAGCTCTGCTTGCTTGGTGCAAAAATCGGCGTTGCGCTGGTTGCTCCGGGCTCCGTCCTTCGCCAGCCAAGCCGCACTCAACTCGTCGATCGCGGCGTCTTTCTTGGTGATTACGACATCGGCGTTGGGCAGCGCAGCGATCTCGGCGATCTCCTTCGGCGAGAACGCAGCCTGCGCCGGTCCACGGCGGCCGAGCAGCACAACCTCTTCGACGGTGCTCTTGCGCAACGTCTCCAGCGAGTGCTCGGCGATGTCGGTCTTGGCCAGTTCGTCAGGTGATGCGAGCAAGATGCGGGCGACATCCATGGCGACGTTACCGTTGCCGACCAATGCGACGCGCTTGGCGTTGTGCAGGTCGAACTGATGGTGGCGATGGTCGGGGTGGCCGTTGTACCAACCAACAAAGTCGGTCGCCGCGTAGACGCCGGCGAGGTCTTCGCCTTCGACGTTGAGCTTCGAATCGCTTTCGCAACCGAACGCGTAGACAACCTGGTGGTAGTGCGCGTTCAGGTCCTCGACTTGGATGTCGCGGCCGAGACACACGTTGCCGAAGAATCGGAATCCCTTGTTGGCCGCGATCTTGTCGTAGACCTTGACGACGCCCTTGATCTTCTGGTGGTCGGGTGCGACGCCACCTCTCACCAGGCCGAAGGGCACAGGTAGGCGGTCGAAGAGATCGACGGTGACTCCATCCACGCCTGATTTGAAGAGCGCTTCGGCGGTGTAGAACGCCGCGGGGCCAGATCCCACGATCGCGACGCGCCAGGTACTGTTGGCATCAGTCATGGCCGCGGATCATAGCGAGTGAAGCGGCGAATCACTTTTTCTTCAGAGAGGTTAAGTTGCTGTCATGGCGCCCGACCCAGCCAGCTTCCGTTCGATCAGTTTCGGCCTTGACGATCTTGGCGAGCAGGTGGAGGGGTTTTGGCAGCGCTGGCCCGAGTCTCGCGCCGACGAATTGGGGCAGCAGTTTGCCGCCAAGGATGGCACGGGTCGGCTGCGGTTGCCGTTGGCTGGGCCGCGGGCGCAGTCTGGCGAACAGATCGGTGATTATTTCGAGCGGTTGCCGAGCGACCCATCAGAACGGGGTGAGTGTCAGTTGGTGTTGCTGTTGCGGGCCGGGGCGATGGCGTTCGGTTGTTGGCAGGGTCGCGAGCTCGTGCAGCACAAGGCGGTGCGCAAGTATGTCGTGCGTGGTAGCGGTAAGGCCCAGGGCACACATCTGAAGACGCGCGGCAAGTCGCGCTACGGTTCGCGGCTCAGGTTGCAGAACTGGCGCCGCCTGCTCGGCGAGACCAACGAGCGCGTCGCCGATTGTGAGCAGCAGTTTGGGCCGTTCGAACGCATCTTCTCCGGGGTGCCTGTGCGCGTCTTCAGCGATCTGTTTGAGGCCGATCCGATACCTGTGTTTGCCCGCGATGCGGCCGCATTGCAGCGCATCCCGATGCATATTCACCGACCAGATTACGAAGAGTTGTTACGGGTTCGTGCGTGGTTAGTCCGCGGCCGCGTTGAGTTGCCGGTCTGATTGGTTCGGCCTTCGCCGCGACCCGTCAGTAGTCGCAGTGGCGCTACTTAGGCTGATTCCGCCGTTCGCGGGGCGCCAATGGATCTCCGTTCTGGCCCTTTGCCTTGGGCCGCTCGAGGTTGATCGGCCGCACCCAAATATTGCGGAAGCGCATCGGGTTGCCATGGTCTTGCAGCTTGATGGGACCGGCCGGACCGTGCGGTGTGTACTTCGGTAGCGAACGGTGCGCGGTCGGACCGAGCAGCGCTTCATCGAGTTGCACGACGATGCCGTTGTGCACGATGGTCAAGCGCGCCGGCGACTTGACCGAGCCGTCCTTCTGAAAGCGAGGCGCGATGAACGCGATGTCGTAGATGTTCCATTGGCCTGGCGGACGCGTTGCGTTGACCAGTGGCGGCTTCTGACCGTAGAGCGATGCGGCCTGGCCATCGGCGTAGGTTGGGTTCTCAAACGAGTCGAGTATCTGCACCTCGTAGCGACCAAAGAAGAACACGCCGCTGTTGCCGCGGCTTTGTGAGTGGCCCTTTGGTGGTGGTGCCATCCATTCGATGTGCAACTGGCAGTCGCCGAACTCCTGCTTGGTGCGGATGTCACCGGTCGAGTTGACTTCCATGGCGCCGTCGACGAGTCGCCAAGCAGCCTTGCCCTTACGGCCTTGCCACGCGTCGAGGTTTCGGCCGTCGAACAACACCGTCGCGTCCTTCGGTGGCGTGCTCGGCGTCTTGGCGGCCGGCCCCGGATCGACGGCGGCGGGCCGTGGGCGATGCGCGTCATGCACGCGGAAGCCGTCGGGTAGTACCGGCGTGTCGGTGTAGCCAGGATTCTTCTCCTGGCCTGACGCTAGTTGCAGGAGAAGGGTGAGGGGGACGACGACGGCGATGCGCGACATGCCCGTAGGATCCAGGTTCTGGTCGCGAGGCGCCAGTACGAGCGCGTGTGCATTGCGTCCCAAGGTGATGACCGATGCCAATACCTGCAGCTGACCCGGGTGCGACTGCGTCGCTTTGGTGCTAGTTCAGACCGCCATGCCTGGCTCGCAGCCCGGCAACGGCTGCTCGGTCATCGTCGGATCGTCGAGCAGCGCCTTGGCGCGTCGCGAGATCGAGCCGAGCGAGCGGCGGAAGTCACGCGGCTCCATACCGCAAGTGCGGGCCGCGGCGCGTATCGTGTTGCACGTCATCGCCGCATCGAGTGCGTCGCGTTGGCGAGGCGTCAGCGCTGTCTGCAGGCATTCGCGAATCCACGAACTCTGGCTGGCCGGTGCTGCGTAGGCGGGCTGCTTCTCCGCCACGTCGGATAGGTCCATTGACCTCGTTCGCGCCCACTCCGAGCGCAGTAGAGCGCACGCTGACCGGCGCGCCACGACTCTTAGCCATGCCTTCGGACTTTGTGGCGGAGAACCTTCCAGAATGGCAAGCGTGAGCTGGTAGATAGCCCTCTCGGATGCTTCCTCAGCCATGATTGGACTCTTTACCACCTCGACGGCGGCTCGGTAGGCGGTGGGCAGGAGCGAATATGGGTCTGAAAGCATGATGATTTCTCGGGCTAAGTTGCAACTGACAGTGTCAGTGGAATGCCAATCGGAACTATTACGTGCCAATATGTCAAGTTGCTTGATGATCATGCATCATGCCAATGAGTCCGAGAGCTTGCTCTTTCGCCCGGGCGTTTTGCCATACTTTCGTTCCTCGTGGTCACTTGCCACAATCAACGTGTAGAGCGGTCGGCAACACCAACTGCCACATACCACGTGACGGAAACACCTGAGCAACCATCTTCGCGTCCTGCTGACGCGCCTCGCCCAATGGCCAACCACTTGGCTGCGCGTCTCCGTGAATTGCGCGCCCGCCGTGGGCTAACCCAAGATCACGTCGCTAAACGACTCGGTTGCCATGAGTCGGCCGTGTCGCGGTGGGAGAGCGGAAGTCGTTTTCCGACTGGCGAGGATCTGGTCGCGCTTGCCGACCTGTTTGAAGTCAGCACCGACGATTTGCTCGGCCGCGGCAGGCAATACGCAACGGTTGGCTCGGCGCTCGTCGACATGCGTCTGCTTGAGTCGCTAGCCGCCGCCGAGACGACGGCGGAGTTCGATGCCCTGATTGCACAGCACGAAGAGCAGGCTGTTTGGTTGCCCGTTCCCGAAGGTGCGGTGCTGGTGCCCGTGGCCGAAGCGATGCGCTGGGCGCACAAGGTTGCCGACAAGCACAAAGACAGCGCGTTCGTCGATCGCCTGTTCCGCCCGCGCGGTTAGGTCCCATCAGCACGGATCCTTTGCCAGGCTCGCGCTCGACTACTTGGGGCCCATGCGCTTGATGACCGCCGCCGTGAACTCGGCCGTGTTCAACTTGCCGCCGAGGTCGCCGGTCGAGTCTCCGGCCGCGATGCACTCGCGCACGGCTTCGTCGACCATGGTGCCGAGGCCGCGGCAGCCAGCGTGCGTCAGCAGCATGCTGAAGGCGAGCAACGCCGCCGCTGGGTTGCAGATTCCCTGGTGCGCGATGTCTGGCGCAGTGCCTCCGGCTGGGTCGAACATCGCGAGTACGACATCGCCCTTCTCGTCGAATGAGTAGTTTGCACTCGCTCCGAGACCAATGCTGCCAATCATGCCGCACGCCATGTCTGACAGGAAGTCGCCGTATTCGTTCGGGGTGACGACGATGCGGTAGTTCTCCGCATTCTTCAGCATCTTGTAGAGCAAGGCATCGAACAGTTCGCTCTGGTGGGCGACGTCGTCGAACTCCTTGCTGACGCCACGAACGATCTCTTCGAAGAAGCCGTCCGTCGCGCGTTGGATCGTGTACTTGCTTGAACTGACGACATCACAGCCGAGGCGGCGGCCAAGGCGGAAGGCGTAGAGCGCCGCTTCGCGTGCTGGGCGGCGTTCAATAACGCGAATCGACACGGCTACTTCATCGCCGATGCGACGACCAGCATCCTCATAGGTGCCACCAACCGCGATGCGGATGATATGCAGGTCGAGCTTGCCTTGATGCCGCGTCTCAACCCCTGGCAGGCTCGCGACCGGGCGGTGGATGACCGAGAACTTGCAGCGTTCGCGGAGTATCTTGTTGGGGCTCTCGGTCTCGGTCACTGTCGGATACTTCATCGCCAGCGCGTGCTTCTGGATTGCCGCGACCGCGTTGTCGTAGCACGCGTCAGCATTGTTGCGCCGTGACTCCAGGGTCAGGTCGACCGGGTGGAATTGAACGTTCAGCGGCAGCGCTTCGGCCACCGTGTGCACGCTTTCGGATAGTTCGGACGAGATGCCGTCACCGAAGAGTTCGGCAACGTTCAGTATTTCGCGGTCGGGCATCGTGGGTGTAATCTTTGCAAAGTGACGCTCGCACGCGTCAGGCAATCATGGTGACGTGGTTGCCGGTTCACTTCCAGCGTTGCCCGAACGATGATGCGATACTCCTCTCCGATGCTTCGTCTTTTGCCGTTGGCACTGGCTCCACTCGTCGCGCTCGTTGGCGTTGGCATGGGCTCGGTGGCCGATACTGCGCTCGATTGCCACGATCGAGCCGATGATCGCGCCCAAGATCCCCGGCCGATTCGCCACGCGTTATTTGTCGCTGGCCCGAGCTTCACCGGGATCATCGATGAGCATGGCGAGACTCAGTGGTCGGCGCCAAAGGCGGGGGCGCGGGATGGTTGGGTGCTCCAGAACGGTCATGTGCTGATCGTCTGGCAGCGGGAGGCGGTCGAGTTTGGCGACAACAAGCAACCGGTGTGGCGCTACCAGTTGCAGAAGCCCAATAGCGAACTCGGCACCGTGCAGCGCTTGGCAAACGGCAATACGCTCGTGACGGAACTCGGTGCCATGCCACGGTTGCGGGAGATTACGAACAAGGGCGATGTGGCCGTCGAGGTCATGCTGCAGCCCGACACTGACAATGCCCACATGCAGACGCGCATGGCGCGCAAACTGGCGAACGGTGATTACCTGGTGCCGCACCTGTTGGCGCATGCCGTCAAGCGCTACCAGCCGGATGGCAAGGTCGTCGAAGTCATCCGCACCGACCGCGATTCCCTCGGGGGCCGCAAGGCGGAGAACTGGCCGTTCACGGCGATTCGTCTCGCCAACGGCCACACCGTCATTGGTTGCACCCACGGCAACAAGGTGATTGAGGTCGACAAGAAGGGCGATGTCGTTTGGTCGATAACCAACGACGACGTTGGCGGCATCATCCACGATGCGTGCGGCGTGCAGCGATTGCCCAACGGCAACACAGTGATTGCCGCATACGCGGCGAAGAGCGGTGCCAAACTGATGGAGGTCAACCGCGACAAGAAGGTCGTGTGGTCCTACGACGGACCGCACCGTGTGCACCACTTCCAGGTGCTGACGACCAATGGCGAACCGCTGCCCGGCATGGCCATGAAGTAGGCGGCGCGGCGGCTACTCGCTGAGTTTCGGGAGCACTAGCGCGAGCAGCGCGCCGCCACTTATAGAGTCGCCGATCGTGATGGAGCCGTGGTGTTGTATCGCCGTGGCTTTAATCATCGCCAGTCCGAGCCCAAACCCCGCCCGCTGGCCACTCGGGACGCTGCCTTGCGCGAATGGGGTGAATACGCGCTCACGTTCCGATACCGGGATGCCTGGTCCCTCGTCGTGTACTTCGAGGCGCAGCTCCTCGGCGTTGCCATAGATGCTGACGCGAACCAATTCGCCAGGCTTAGACCATTTTACGGCGTTGTTGACCAGGTTACGCAGTGCGCGGATGACGGCTTCGCGGTCGGCGCGGATCTTCGTGTCGCCATGGACTTCGATGTTGAGTTGCACTTGCTGAGCTTCGGCGTGGCCGCGCTCTGCCTGCAGTCGCACCGCGACTTCGTCACCGAGATCAAACGTTTCGGTTGGCGGTTCGTGAATTGGCTCCTCGGCGGAGCACAGATGTAGCAGGTTGTCTACCGATCGCGCGAACTCGTGGAGCTCGACGATCTGTTGTTGCAGCAGTTCTTGGTAGTTCTTGTTGCTGCGCGTTCGCATCATGGCGACTTCGGCTTGTCCAATGAGGTTTTGTAGTGGCGAACGTAGTTCGTGGGCTAGACCTGCCGTGAACACCTTCGCTTCGCCGGCGCGTTTGCGAACGTTGTCGAGCATCGTCTTGAGTTCGGTTGCGATGGGGATGAGTTCGTTCGGCAGTGACGGCGTCATGCTGCTGTCGGGCTCCTCTTGGTGCAGGCTGCTTGCGATGGCGTCGAGCAAGGTTTGTAAGCGCCAGGCGAGGAAGCGTGCCGCGATGGTGCTGATTAGCAAACTCAACGCAATCGTTGCGAGGCCGAACAACCAGTAGTTGTTGATCTTCGCGATGCGATGCGAGCCATCGAGCACGAGCGTGATTGTGACCTCGTCGGAAAGGCGTGTCGTGGCGGACAACACGCCGTCACCGAGCGATACGACTGCGGAATGGGTGGTGGGGAGGACCGGTGCCAGCGGCCGCATTTTCTGCAGCAAGATCTGATCGCCAAAGTCGCCGAGGTGTTGCCCGTCAGACGTTTTGTGCAGTCGCCACCCCATCGGGAACTCAGGGTGCGACTCTGCCAATCCGTGCGCTACTGCTGCGAACGCGTTGACTGGTTCGGGCAGCGCGATGGTTTCTGATCGCGCTTCCTCAAGCTCCTCGTGAACGAGTGCTTCGAGTTCGGTCGTTACCGATTGACTCAAGAAGGAGACGCCAACCACCGTCGCAACGCACACGGGGATTGCCGACAACAAGCAGAATAGGCCAGTGATGCGTCGCTGCATCGACCAGGGTGTGGCTGGGGCTGTGCCGCTCATGTTTCCATGCGGTAACCCTGGCCGCGAACCGCAGTGACCTTTGGTCCGGCGAGAACTTCAAGTTTGCGCCGAAGTCGGCCGACGACAACGTCGACCACGTTGGTGCCTGGATCATGCTGCGTTCGCCAGACGGTCTTTAGCAGGTTGGTGCGCGTTAGGGTTTCGCCGCGGGCTCGAACGAGCGCCGATAACAGGTCGAACTCTTTTGGCGACAAGTCGATGATCTGGCCGCGACAGTTTGCCGTTCGATCGGCTGGCGAAATGTTTAGCGGCCCGAAGCCGAGCGTGATCGTGCCCACGCGGCGTCGGATGACCGCGTCAATGCGAGCGAGAAGTTCGGCGAAGGCGAATGGTTTGACTACGTAGTCGTCGGCCCCAAGTTTAAGCCCTTCGACCCGTTCTGCTGTCGTGTCCCGCGCGGTGACCATGATGACTGGGATGTCATTGCCAGCGCCGCGAAGTTCGGCGAGCACGTCACGGCCATCGCTGTCAGGCATCATGACATCGAGCAAGACGAGGTGGAACGAGTGCTCTGCAAGCAGGCGACGGGCCTCATTGCCGTTACTTGCTCCGAGCGGCATGAGGCCAGATTCGGTCAGGCCCTGCAGCATGAGGGCCATCAGTTTTGGGTCGTCATCGACGACGAGCACGTGCAAACCCTTGTGCTGGGACATGCCGCAATCATCGAGGCAATGGCGCGCTCAGGGTAGTCCCAAGGTGCGGCGGCCATCGTTGATGAACGCATTGTCATGAGACGGTGCAACAGAGTCGGGCTAGTTTCGCCGATCTGTTCATGGGGCGGTCAGGTTTCGACTGTCTGTGCCGGTAGGCGAACTTCGAATGTAGCTGAGTGGTTCATGGTTAGATCCTCCGATTGTCCCCGTTCACCGTTTCGCACACCTGTGCTGGGTGCACTGTTGCTCGCGGCATTGTTGTCGACGTCATGCCAGCCAGTTGCCTTCTACGAGAAGCAGCATTTGGCGAGTGCGTTGATGCAGTTCGACGCGGATCCGTCGTTCGACAACTTCATGCAGAAGGTCATCTACTCGCGCGAGGCGACGACTGGCGGTATTGGCTCCAAGGCTGGTGGAGGTTGCGGGTGCACCAACTAGCAAAGCTTGGCGCTGCATTGGCCCTGCTCGCTGGTGTGTCGTTGGCCCAGTCGAGCGGGCGACCGGTCGGTGGCACGGGAGCGACGGCCACGGCCCAACCGCAGGTTGTTGGTCAGTCGCCGACGCAGGCGCCTGGTTCGGGGACCGCACCGGTAAAGGGCAGCCTCGGCAAAGCCGGCACCGGCCATCTTGGGTTTCGACTCGGCTACTACAACAACGGCGATGCTGGTGACGGCAACCCGTTCCTTGATGAGTCGCTGACGGTCATCGAACCGGTGGTCTTCTACGACTACAACCTCTCGGACTCGACCAATCTCTTCTTCAAGTTTAGCTACGACAACGTCTCTAGCGCGTCCATCGAGCGATTGAACAGCTACCCGGGGACGCAGCAAAGCGGCGCGACCGGCGACTACTACTTCGGGCTTGATGGCGGTGCCACCTGGGCTCTCGATGAAGATGCGCGGGTCAGTGCCTTTGCCCATGCCAGCGCCGAATACGACTACCGGTCGTTCGGGCTGGGGGGTAGCTATGCCAGGGACTACGACGGCGACAGCACGACGTTGAAGTTCTCCGGAAGTGCCTACTTCGACAGTCTCGATATCATTCGCTTCGATGGGGATGAAACAGAAGGCAGCGACAACCGCACCGCGCTCAACCTGTCTGGTAACTGGTATCAGGTGATGACGCCGCGCATGCACGCGGAGATGGGCGTCAACCTGACGCTGCAAAGTGGCTTCCTCGAGACGCCCTACAACGGTGTTGTCGCCGATGGTGGCACGATTACGCCGCAGAACTACCTGGCGAGTACTGCGTTGCAGACGGATCGTAATACGACAGGCTTTGAAGAGCTGCCCAGCAGCCGGGCACGCCTGACACTGCATGGTCGGGTTCGTCGCATGTATGGCGAAAGCACCGCGCTCGAACTCGGTGGTCGCTTGTATGGCGATGACTGGGGCGTGACGAGCTTCACCGTTGAGCCTGCTTGCTACTTCTGGTTGGTGCAGGACAGGCTTCGGGCTCGCGTCGGCTATCGCTTCTACTCGCAGACTGCTGCGGACGATTATCAGGAGCGCTATTCGCAGGCGACCGAAGCGGCGCTGCCGGAGTTCCGCACCCAGGACGCCGACCTCGGCGACTTCTCGTCGCATGGTTTAGGTTTCCGATTCGACTACTTCACGTCGTCCGCGAGCCGTTGGGACTTCACGTTCGACTACACGACGCGAAGTGATGGCCTTGATTACCTGTTTGGGAGTATCGGATGGTCGACAAGTTTCTAGGCCGTGCCGTGGCCGCCGCTGTGGCCGCCGCTGTGGTGTTGCTAGCCGCGTCGTGCGCATCGCGGGGCGATATCGCTCCTGCTCCGAGCAATCACATCGGTATGCAGTTCGTCGATGACGCAGGCATATCTCACGAAGTGCGCGGCAAGGCGGCGACGTTCGTCTTCTGGCAGCCATGGTGTGCTACCTGTCGCGAGGAAGCGCCGGCTGCGGTCGCCGCTTCGGTCGAGCTGGCAGATTCGATGTCGTTCTACGGCGTTGTTTCCGGGCCGGATGGATCTGTCGACGAGGACCTCTACCTCAAGAGTATCGACGAACTTGGCTTGAGCTACCCGCAGGTTCGCGACAAGGACCTCGCCCTGGCGAAGCGCTTTTCTGTAAAGAAGACGCCGACGATCATCGTGATCGATTCGGCAGGCCTTCTTCGCTTCAAAGGCAGTCACATGCCTGAGAACTTAGCGTCGATGAAGTAGCGTCAGCGGCATGTCACGCCTGATCCTCACGGCCGTCCTCATCCTCGTTCCGGCGTCGATGGCTGTGGCCCAGAACTCTGCCGCGAAGCCTGCTGCCACGGAGGCGCTGGAACGAACGGTCAAGGGCGGCGTGATGGGCACCGAGTATCGCTTGGCTGCGATCGGCACCGACCCGGCCAAGCTTGACGCAGCACTTGCAGCGGCCGTCAAGGAACTGCAGCGCGTCGAAGACCTGATGACGGACTGGCGGGCCTCGCCGTTGTCGACGCTCAATGACAACGCGGGCAAGGGGCCACAAGTCTTGCCGCTCGAGTTGGCCGCCATGATTGGTCGTGGCCAGGCGGTTGGCGAGTTGACGGGGGGTGCCTTCGATATCTCGTTCGCTGGCGTCGGTAAGCTGTGGCACTTCAAGCGCAAGCCGGCGCGCGTGCCGACCGCCGAGCAGGTCAAGGCTGCGCTCGTGTATGTCGACTACCGCCGCATCGAGATTGTGCCTGCGAAGCTGACGGTTGCGTTACCCGCGGGATTCCGGCTCGGGCTCGGTGGCATCGCCAAGGGCTACGGCATCGACGCGGCGATGAAGGTGTTGATGCAGCACAACATCCGCAACGCCGTTGTCAACGTCGGCGGTGACATGAGCATTCTCGGTAAGAAGCAGGGCAAGCCGTGGCCGATTGGCATCGCGCATCCGCGCCACAAGGAACACGCCCTGGCCGAACTCAACCTATCGAACGTCTGCGTTGTGACGTCAGGCGACTACGAGCGCTTCTTCGAACTGGATGGGGTTCGTTACCACCACATCCTCGACCCGCGCACGGGCTATCCGAGCAAGGGCTGCATCACCGCGACGGTGGTCGCATCGCATGCGGAATATGCGGACGCGCTGGCGACGGCGCTTTGTGTGATGGGCCCGGAGAAGGGGCTCGCGTTGATTGAGAGTCTGCCGCGCGTGGAAGCGATCGTGGTCGGCCTCGACGGCAAGGCGGCGGCGTCGAAGGGGCTGCGCAGCTCGTTGGTTGTACCTTCCGAATCTGGCAAGAAGAAGTAGCGGGCTTCGTGGCTTCGTGACGACGCGCTGCTTGACGCTTGCCTAACGCCGCTTGGTGCGGTTGGAGATGTCGTCCGCTGTGCCGTGCTTTTTGTCCGGCCCCGCGCTGACCACTTGGAATTCACGCGGCGTGTCACCAACCACCAGCTTGTAGGCCTGATCTCATCCGTCCTTCGGCAGTCCTGTCAATTCACGCCGCCCCCTATTGTCTAGCTTGGTCGTGCGAGTGAGATTGGTCTTGATGATCATCTCAACCGTGTGGTTGCGACCGGGAGTGGCCATGTCGACATCGAACGTCGACTTGGACTCGGTTGCGATCACGAGCCCATCGAGGCGTGACAAGGCCTGTTTGCCGGACAACTTGCCGTTGCTGATCTCGACCTTCTTGTTCATGCGCGCGACTTGTGCCTCGGCACTTCCTAGACCGGAACCCTTCGCTGGTGGTGGGATTGGGATCGGACTGATCTCGACCGTGCCAGTGAGTGTCATCTCAAGCTTGTCATCGGAGAATCTGGTCAGCTTCATTGTCGCGTGACGAGCGAGTCGTATCGCGTCTACTGTTCCTGACTGCACGAACTTCCACGTGCCGCCGATAGCCTTTGGCTTGGCGGGCGTGCGACCAAACGCCGTTTCGGCGAGGTCGGCTAGTTCCCAGTCTTGCACGCTGGTCTGCGGATGATTGCCCTGCATTTCGTGGGCGATGCCGGCCATCGACCCGACAAGCTTGCCGTTTCCGTCGATGCGCGCGATGTAGCGTCGGCCGACAGCGGCCATCATGCGGCTTGTCGATGCGTCGAGTCTGCCGGTCTGGCCCTCAGTGTGGCCATCGTTCGAGTCGTATGAAGTCTTGGTGGCATTGGCGACCTGCGCCCATCCAGCGATGCGTGCGACGTGGATCTCGACGATGCGATTTCCCTTCGCATCGATCTGCTTGATTGTGATACCGAACGTGCGGTTGATCTGAAAGTTCGCCTTGAACTCCAGCTTCCCGAACTTGTGCGTCTGCTCAGTTGTCGTCGACTCGACGAACCAAACCGTTGTGCCCTTCGGCGTTTGGAGGTGCAGGTCGTAGAGCTCTGGGGCTTTGTCTTGGCCGACGGCGGGGGCGCTCAGGGCGAACGCAACGGCGACTAGTAGACTGGCCCTAGCGGCGCGGCACGCGATTCGAAGCATGCACGCAGGGTAGCTTACTTCGTGCACCTGTGTCAGGCGTCGAAGCGGAAACCGACGCCGCGCACCGTATGTAAGTGGCGCGGATTACCCGGGTCCTTCTCGAACAATTTGCGCAGGTGCAGCACGACGTTGTCCAGCGTGCGCACGGTTCGCGGTGCCGCGCTGCCGAACAAATGTTCAACCACGACGCGCCGGGAGACCACGGTCGACATGTGGCCAGCCAGCAACTTCAGCAGTTTGGTCTCGGTCGCGGTTAGAGTCGCCGTCTCACCATTGTGGCAGCTCGCCTGCATGCCGCGGAAGTCGACTTCGTTACCGCCGAAGCGCAGCGTGTCATCGCCGGCAGCGGGCGCGGGGCGTCGGCGCAGCAACGCTTCGACGCGCAGCAGCAGTTCGCGCAGGTTGAACGGTTTGGTCAGGTAGTCGTCGGCCTTCAGTTCGAGTCCGCGGATGCGATCTTGGTCATCGGCGCGGGCACTGAGCACGAGCACCGGAGTAAGGTCGCCGCGCCCGCGCAGTTCTTCGAGCACTTGGAAGCCGTCCTTGCCCGGCAACATGATGTCGAGGATCAGCAGGTCGATACCGCCCTTCGCCATGCGTTCGAGCGCGCGCGGCCCGGTCAGTACGTGTTCGGCGTGGTACGACTCGTGGCCGAGGTTGTCACACAGCATCTCGCCGAGTTGGCGTTCGTCTTCGGCGACCAGGATCCAGCGACTCATGAAGTTTGCTCCAAAGGCAGATGCACCGTGAACGAACTGCCCTGGTCGCGTCCAGCGCTCTCTGCCGTCACGGACCCACCGTGGGAGTGAATCATTTCTTGCACGAGGTGCAGTCCGAGGCCGGTACCACCACTGGCCTTGTCATCGCCGCGGAAGAACGGTTCGAACGCGTGGGTGAGTTCGTCATGGTCGAGTCCGCGACCAGCATCGCGAACCACGATGTGGGCTTCGGAGGCCTTCTTGGCCAGTGAGATGTGCACCGTCGCATTGGGCGGCGAGAACTTGACGGCGTTGTCGAGCAGATTGCGTAGCACCAACTGCAATGCTGCTACGTCGCGCGGCGCCGGCAAGCTTTCGGGTGTGTCGACTTCTAGTCGCACGTCGGCGGCGAGGGCGCGCGCCTGCATCGCCTCGACTGCCTGGCGCACGTCGTCGGCGAGGTTGCCGGTGGTGGGTCTGGTTGCCTTGCCGGCCGAACGCAGTCCGGCAGCCGTTAGCACGTTGTGCAGACCTCGCTCCAGCCGTTCGGCCTCAAGCAAGCCGTTGGTCAGGTAGCGGTGACGCTTCTCGGCCGGCACGCGGTCTTCGCGCAGCGACTCAAGCAGTAGCGAAATCGTGGCCAGTGGCGTCTTGAGTTCGTGGGTCGCTGCCGCGAGGAAGCGGTCTTGGTTGCGGCGCAGGGCCGTCTCGCGTCGCTCCGAACTTAGGTAGAGCCAGCCGCAGCCGAGCAGCACGATGACAAAGAACGCGCCTTCGCTGGCGAACATCCACTGGCGCTTCGAGCCGAGTGTGGCGAGGCCTTCGGCACTCTTGGCGCCGAGGGCCTTGGCGACGCCGGCAGTGTCGCCGGCCAGGAGTCGGTCGCTGGCCGCGATCATTTCGCCGCTCGTCAGCAACAAGAACGTCGTCCACCACAGAACGAGGGCGAACGACAGGAAGAGCACGAGCGCGAACAGCAGGCTGCTGGATGAGCGGACCACAGTGTCGGAGACTACCGCGGCGCGGCCGCAAGTCCTTGTAGAACGTGCGATCGTCGCTGTTATGGGCAGTTGATGCGCCGGTGTGGGGTGGGTGCTCGTGCCGGTGGCGTTCGACGCTAGGATGGCGCCGTCTATGTTTTTTCGTCTGCTTAGCTTTCTGGTGGTCGCGGTCAGTGCCGGCGTGGTGACGGCGCAGGCGGCGCTGGTGGTGCCCGTGCACATCGCCGAGTTCGTCGAGATCAATTGCCTGGATTGCCACGAAGGCGAGTCCGCCAAAGGGAAAATGGACCTGGCGGTGCAACCGGTCGATCTTGTTGGCCAGTTGGCGCGTTGGTCGCGGATGCGTGAACGCGTGCACTCGTTCGAGATGCCGCCGGTCGAAGACAGCGAAGTCACCAGGGACGAGCGACGGGAGTTCGCTGCGTATGTCGATGGCCTGCTCGAACGCGAAGTGCCGAAGTTGCCGGTAGACCCCGGTCAGGTCACGGTGCGTCGCTTGAGTCGCGGGCAATGGCGCAACACGGTGCGCGATTTGCTTGGCGTAGCAGTCGACACCTCGGGCTTCCCGGCCGATGACCTCGGTTATGGCTTTGACTCGATCGGCGATGCGTTGACGTTCTCGACGTTGCACCTCGAAAAGTACCTTGCTGCATCTGGCGAGGTGGCTCGCGGCGTGTTCCATGGTGAGGATCCGGCCAATCCCGAACGTCGGATGTTTGAGGCAGAGGCGATGCGCCTGGTCAATAACCGCGGCGCCTCAATGAGTGGCGGGGTCGCAAATCTCTTCACCAACGCCACGATCGAGCAAGCCATCGAGGTGCCACGCGATGGTGTCTACCAGGTGCGCATCTCAGCGGGTGCTCGTCAGGCTGGCGATGAACCGGCGAAGATGCTGCTCAAACTCGACGGCAAGCGACTCGAAGTCATCGAGGTGCCGAATACGGCTTTGAAGGACTTTGTTGTCGAAACCACGCTCAAGGCTGGTCGTCACAAGACCGCGTTGTCATTCATCAACGACTTCTACGATCCCAAGCATCCCAACCCCAAGCTTCGTGATCGCAATTTGCTCATCGGTGCGCTGGAGATAGTTGGGCCGATGGATGCGCGCCCGGTGCCGCCCGAGCAGCAGTGGTTGCAGGCGTCGTTGACGGGGCGCAACGACATGGCGCGATTGCGCAGAATGATCAAGACGATGCTGCCGGAACTGTGGCGCAGGCCGGTAACCGCGCGAGAACGCGGTCGCTTCCAGCGCGCTGGTTCGCAGCGATTGGCGGCTGGTGAGTCACTTCTGGCTGTTCAGCGATTTGTGCTGACGGCCGCGCTGACGTCGCCGAACTTCTTGTTCCGGCTTGAGGACTCGGCCAAGACGCGCGCCGCGGAGCCACTCGATGGATTCGAGTTTGCCACCAGACTGTCGTATTTCCTGTGGGCCAGCGCGCCCGACGCGGACCTGCGGTCGTTGACTCGAGGTCAGAGATTCCGCGACTCGGATGAGGTGACCGCGCAGGTGTTGCGCATGTTGCGGCATGAACGATCCGAAAGTCTCGCGACCGACTTCGCCGCGCAGTGGTTTGCGTTGCGGGCATTGGCCGACACGACGCCCGATCCGGACCGCTTCGCTGGCTTTGACGATGAGTTACGCCACGCGTTTCGGCGCGAGAGCGAGTTGCTGTTCTCGGCGATCTTGCGTGAAGAGCGCGATGTCCGGGAGTTGCTTGATTGCGACTTCACCTACGTGAACAAGCGCTTGGCCGTGTTCTATGGTCTGCCGCATGCCGGCGCGCCGGATGAGTTTGTGCGAACGACGCTGACCGGAGATGCCATGGTGCGTGGCGGTTTACTCGGCCATGCCAGCATGCATGCGATCACGTCGAACCCAACGCGCACGTCACCGGTTAAGCGCGGCAAGTGGCTGCTCGATAACCTGCTTGGCCAGGCTCCACCGCCACCACCTCCCGGCAACGACTCGTTTGAAGGCGAAGATGCGATCGACGACTCGGCGACGCTGCGGCAACAGATGGCGCAGCACCGCGAGCATTCGAAGTGTGCCGTGTGCCACGTGCGCATGGATGCGCTCGGTTTGGCGATGGAGCGTTTCGATGCGATTGGCCGGTTTCGTGAGCAGGATGGCGCTGGCGTGATCGATGCGAGTGGTCAGTTGCCGGATGGTCGCCAACTCGATGGTCTGGTCAGTCTCAAGAAGGTGCTCGCGCAGGATCCGATGTTCATCCGCACGATGGCGCACAAACTGTTCGTCTATGCGATCGGACGCGATCTTCGCCCCGTCGATCGCTTGCGCGTCGATCTCGAAGTGCGTCGCTTGTTGGCGCAAGGCAAGGTGACGGTGCGCGACTTGATCCTGGTCATCGTGCGCGATCCTGCGTTCGGCCAGCGAATCAGCGCTGAGTGATGGTCGCGTTGCTGTCTGCTAGTTGCGAAGAGTCGTCTGCCGCCGGCACGTTGTGTTGGCTGAGAACGGTGCCGTTGCGTTGGAACTGCATTGGTAATCAGGTCTCGATTACTGCTGAAGTCGCTACGGGCAGATGACCATCGACAGGCCGTTGCTCAGCGACAGCGGCGGGTTTAGCACCGTCTGCATCGCTACGTGTAGCCCAGCCAGGGCGGGTAGCGGCGGAATCGGGACGGTCAGTTGGCCGACGCCGGATCCGTTCGTTGTGATCGGGACCAGTCCGATGATGTTCGTTTGGTTGAATAGCAGGTAGCCCTGTGGGATCGCGATTTGATCCGGGCCAACCGCGACGCCGAGCAGGCCGGTTGCGTTGGGGCCGCCGGTCCACGAGATGACTGGGAAGTCACCGGGTCTCGTCGTGCCAGCGCCGTCGAGTGACGTGGTGATGCCGCTGAGGCCCATGCCGTATTTCTGGAAGCCGCAGACGTCGAACGTCTGGCCAGGAGTGGTCGTGCTGTTGCCTTGGCGGTCGGTCGCGGTCAGCGTGAAGTTGACCGTCGCGCCGTTGGTGATTAGGCCGGCGGGCGGGGTCAGGTCGGCGCGATACATCAGGCCGCCGACGAAGCGAAGTTCCGTGGTGCCGGTTGCTACGCCGGCAGCGTGCGTGATGGTCCAGTCGAGGCTGGCGGAGGCGACCGAGGTCTCGCCGTCGTCGACGATTGAGTCTTGGATTACGGCGTGCACGGCCCAGCCATCGGGAGTCGTCGACATCGCCGGCAGTTGCTCGACGTTGACGAAACGTGGCGGCTGGGTGTCGGCCGGGCCGTTGCCGAAGTAGGCGCGGTTGGTGAAGTTGCCGAACTCGCCTTGCGCGGTGATGACGTCGGTGACGCCGTCGCCGTTGATGTCACCGACGGCGACGTCGAGCGTCGGGTCGTTGACGGGCGAGAAGCCGTTGGCGCCACTCTGTCGCGTAAACGACATCGATTGGTTGTTAATGTAGAGCTTCTCTGAACTGTAGGTCAGCGAGCCGTTGATCAGGTCGAGCCAGCCATCGTTGTTGGCGTCGACGAGCGCCCATTCGTTGTCGTCCTGGCCGTTCCCGATCAGCGCGCTGGTCAGGTTGGAGAACGACAGGGTGCCGCTCGGGATCAGGTTGTTGCGCAGGATCGCGTCGGTCGTGCCTGATACCGACAGCATCGCGATGTCGAGGTCGCCATCGTGGTCGAGGTCCGCGGCTTCGGCTTCGTAGCTGAGGCTGCCGCCTGCGGGTAGGAATCCGGTCGAAACGGTCGGGAAGTGGCCGGTGCCGTCGTTGAAGAAGATCTGCTGGCCGGACGACTTGCCGACGTTGATGATGTCGAGGTCGAAGTCATTATCGACGTCGGCGAGCACGACGTCTTGTTGGTTCGACTTCGGGGCCGACACAATGTGCGTCGAGGTGACGTTGGTGAAGTGCCCGGCGCCGTCGTTGTGGAACAACTTGAGTTGACCGTTGCTGCGCTCGTCATTCATGAACAAGTCGTAGTCGCCGTCCTCATCGATGTCGCAAAAGGCGCAACCCGCGACATACAGGTTGAGCGGGCCAAAGCGCGCCACCGACTCATCGGTGAAGTTGCCCGTGCCGTCGTTGACGTAGAGGCGTTGCTGGCTGTTGCCATTGCAGGAGAAGAACAGATCGAGATCGCCGTCGTTCTCAATGTCGAATGCAACCACCAACGTGCCGCGGATCGCGGTCGTCGGAATGCGCGGCGTCGACTCATCGACGAAGCCGAGGCCTTGATTGATCTTGTTGATCAAGACCGTTGGCCGGATCGACTGGCCGTTGATCGATAGCACGTAGCCGTTTGCGAAAATGGCATCGAGGTCACCATCGCCGTCGATGTCCGCCAAAATGCAACCTTCGGTGCGCACGGTCGGCCCCGTGATCAGGCCGGTTTGCTGCGTGTAGCGGTATTGGGCGGAGAGGGTCGAGCAGGCGGCGAGCGTGAACCCGATGGCGAGGAGTGAGATGTGCTTCACAGAGATGGGGTGCGGAGGGTGGAGGGCAGGGATGCAGATCGTCCGGCGGTCAGAAGTCTACCGGAACAATCCGCGCTCCACAGGGCATGGCATTGCCGTTGCCCACTGAGGTAGTCAGTCCTCGGTAACTGTTCCGCGAATCACTCGGTGACACGGTGCGATCCCGGCAATCCTCTGGCCACATACTTAAGAACGCATACTCCGACGCCTGTGCCGATCCGGGGCGAGTAGACTCTCGCGCTGATGATCTTGCTCGCCTTGTTGCTTGTCGCCGTCGCTGCGCTGCTGCCATTGTGGCGGCTGTGGGCTGACGGCATGGCGGCACGGGCGGGGGCGATTGCGGCGTCGGGGTTGATGATCGCTGGCGTCGTCGTGGCGACTGTCTACGGCGGCGAACGCGAATCCGAGGTTGTCGATCGTCCGATCGAAGTGCATGAGGCCGGCTACGTTGGCTCGCAGAGTTGTCGTTCGTGCCATCCCGGAGAACATGCGTCGTGGCACGGTTCATACCATCGCACGATGACGCAGGTTGTGTCCCGCGAAGCGTTGCGCGTTGCGTTCGAGCGACTCGAGTTGGATTGGTTTGGCAAGAAGGTCGTGCTCGAGTGGCGCGGCGATCAGTTGTGGACGGTGTTTGATCGCGGCGGCCGCAACCCGATGCATGTCGAACGACCGATTGAGCAACTGACCGGTTCGCATCACCTGCAGGTGCTGTGGTATTCGACTGGCAATGGACGCGAACTCGGCCCGGTGCCGATGTGCTTCAAGACCGAGGAGCGCATCTGGTTGCCGTTGACGTCGGTGTTCGTATTACCGCCTGAGTTCCGTGATCCACCGGAACCCGGTGCGTGGAACAAGAGCTGCGCGATGTGTCACACGACCGATGCGCGGCCGCGCGTTGACATCGGTCGGGTTGATACGCATGTCTCCGAGTTCGGCATCTCTTGTGAAGCGTGTCACGGACCGGGAGAGGCGCACGTCGCTGCCAATCGCAATCCTGTGCGGCGCTTGATGCAGCGGCTACAGGGGTCGGATGACACGGTCACCAACCCCGCGACTTTGCAGCCAGTGCGGTCGGCACAGGTGTGTGGTCATTGCCATTCGGTGTCGATTCTCAAAGAAGAGCACTTCGATGCCTGGCGCGATCAGGGGTCGCCGTTTGTGCCTGGCCAGGATTTGCAGCGTTCGCACTTGGTGATTGGGCTCGGCGATCGCGATGCGCCTGAGTTGCGACGCGAACTGCGCAAGAACCAGAACTTCTTCAAGAGTTCGTTTTGGTCCGATGGGCAGGTGCGGTTGTCCGGTCGCGAGTTCAACGGTATGCGGCAGTCGCCGTGCTACACCCATGGCGATCCAGACCAGCAGATCGATTGCACGTCGTGCCATCGCATGCACGCTGCCGACGGCAAGGTCACAGACGATTGGCGCGATGATCAGTTGCAGGTTGGCATGCGTGGCAACATCGGTTGCACGCAGTGCCACGAGTCGCTGGCAACACCGGCAGGCTTGCAGGCGCATACGCACCACCTGCCCGAGTCGGTTGGCAGCAATTGCTATAACTGCCACATGAGTCACACGTCGGTTGGCTTGATGAAGGCTTCGCGCAGCCACGCGATCACCAGTCCCGATGTTGGTGTCGAGTTGCGCACGGGTCGTCCCAATGCCTGCAACCAATGCCATCTGGACCGCACCGTTGCTTGGGCGGCTGAGCATTTGGAAGCGCGTTGGCAAGTTGCGTCACCGCCGTTGTCCGTCGAGCAGAAGGAAGTGGCCGCAGGGGCGCGGTGGTTGCTGTCGGGCGACGCCGGTGCCCGCATGTTGGCCGCTTGGAGCTTTGGCTGGCAACCCGCCCAGCTTGCGTCGGGAACAGACTGGATGGCTCCCTACCTGGCACGTCTGTTGGACGACCCATACTACGTAGTGCGCTTCAACGCCGCGCGTTCGTTGCGCCGTCTCGACGGCGTTGGCGGCGCTCTAGCCGGCTACGAGTTCGTCGCCGAAGCCAAGGCGCTGCAACCGTTCGTCGACAACGTCACGTCGGTCTGGCAATCTCAATATCGTGGTGGCGCGAAACCCGAGGTCCTGATGGGGCCACGTGGGTTGTTGCGATCTCGTTTCGATCAACTCTATGCCCGTCGCGACGACCGTCCCGTCTACATCGCCGAATAGTCCGAATCGCGAATGAGCACTACGCCCGAATTTACCTCCCTGCAGTTACGCCACTTGCGCATTGGTTGGACCAGCTTGCTGGTGTTCGTGGTGCTCGGCGGCGTGCTCGAATCGATGCACGGCTTCAAGGCCGATTGGTATCTAGCCGTTGGCAACGAAACCCAGCGCTTGCTGTGGCGGTTGGCGCACGCTCACGGCACGTTTCTGTCGCTGGTGCACATCGGCTTTGCGGCCACGTTGCCGCACCTGACGAAGGGTTGCGGCGACGGCGAATCCAAAGCACCGCCGAAGTTTGTCAGTGCCAGTTTGACCGCCGCGCTGATCGCGTTGCCGGGAGGCTTTCTGTTGGGCGCGTTCGGCGGCCATGGCGGCGATCCGGGCATCGGCATCGCCTTGGTGCCATTTGGCCTCGTGATGCTGGTCGTCGCGATTATTGGAACCTTGCGCCGACTGCCTCGCTGACGGCAACATCTAGCCATGAACCAGTTGCCCACCAATGACGAGGTGCACGCCATGTTGCGGCCGCTCGACGACCTCGACCGCAAGGTGCTTGGTGGTATCGTTGCGTTGTGGATGTCCGAGCCGAGCAAGGTCAAGGATCGTGAGTGGACAGCACAGCACTTCGTGCACGTGGCGACGGTGGCGCACGGCTTTGACACCAACGATGGGCCGGCGACGAGCGAGCACGTTGAGATCATTCGCACCTATGCCCAGTCGCGCATGGAGACGGTGATTCGCGTTGGCTTCGCGTTGTTCGTGCGCGTCGCCCAGGACTTGCAGGAACGCGAGGGCGGCTTCAGCTACGAGAACGCCCAAGAGTGTGTGCGGGAATACCTCGAAGGCCCGACGTCAGAGTCGGACTAAGCGATTTGGCGCACTGGTAGTCTTGCCGGCAACATCTTGGCCGAGCAGGTTGCATCGGTGCGGCCAAGAATCGTTAGCGATGCTGCTGCTGACAGCGACCGAAGGTCGGTGCGTTAGCGGATCGAACAGGCGTCTTCGTTACAGCGACGCCCAAATAACCGGCCAAGCGGTACTCGGTAGCGTGCAAAGATGATGTAACCCAAGTCCGCAAACCAGCGCAGCACGGGCCAACCAGTCGGGGCCATTAGCCAGCCGAGGCCAGCGGCACTCCAGGCAGCACGAATCGCAACCATGCCTTCCAACACGGTGCCATCGGCCTTCACGCCATGCAGTCGGGCATGCACAAGTTCCTTGCTCAAGCCGAATTGTTCTGCGTCGAATCCCTCGGCTGCAATGTCGATTGCTCCCAGGCGCCCCTTGCCGTCGCGCTTCTGCAGCCACTCGACTTCGAGTTTGCAGAAGGGGCATTTGCTGTCGTAGAGCAGGGTGAACGCAGCCGTCATGCCAGCATGTTCGCCGTTACCGTCGATTGGATGCACTGCGATGCCGCGAATCGTCAGGGCAGGAGCAAAATTGCCGCGCTAGCGCGGCGAACTCTCGCTCGCGGCGTACTTACTTCTTCGGCGTCTGAAAGATGTGCACGGCCATCTGGTGCACCGACTCGGCCGCTTCCATCATCGCTTCGGGAAGCGTCGGGTGGGCGTGGATCGTCTGCGCCATGTCGGACACCGTGGCGCCCATCTCGATGGCGAGCGCGGCTTCGGCGATCAACTCGGTTACTTCCGGGCCAATCATGTGCACGCCGAGCAGTTTGTCGGTGTTCTTGTCACCGACGACTTTGACCCAGCCCTCGGTCTCGTTGAGCGACATGGCGCGGCCGGACGCGGCGAATGGGAACTTGCCTTCCACGGGTTCGAAGCCTTGCTCCTTGGCTTCGGCGACCGAGAGGCCGACCGAGGCAATCTCCGGGTCGGTGAAGATCACTGCCGGGATGCACGCCGGGTCGAATGCGGCACCCTTGTCGCCGGCGATCGCGCTGGCGGCGATCAGGCCTTCGTGCGAACCCTTGTGGGCGAGCATCGGTTGACCGGCGACATCGCCGATCGCGTAGATGCCGGGCACGTTGGTCTGGCGGGTGTGGTCGACGTTGATGAAGCCGCGATCGGTGACATCGACGCCGACTTCTTCGAGGCCGAGGCCCTTACCGTTCGGGAAGCGACCGACGCACGACAGGATGACGTCACATTCGAACGTCTGCGTCTTGCCGTTTACTTCGGCGGTGACTTCGAGGCCGCCCTTCACCTTTTTGTAGCCAACGGCCTTGGTGTTGAGACTGACCGGCACCTTCTTCTTCTTGAGCGAGCGACCCATCTCCTTGGAGAGGTCCGCTTCCATGCCGGGCAGCACGCGATCCATGAACTCAAGGACGCGGACTTCGGTGCCGAGTTTGTGGTAGACCAGACCGAGTTCGAGGCCGATGTAGCCGCCGCCGATGACGACCATGCGCTTGGGCATCTGCTTCGGCGCGAGCGCTTCGGTCGAGCCCCAGACGTTCTTGCCGTCAAAGTCGAAGCCGGGCACCGAGATGGGGGTGCTGCCGGTCGCAATCACGATGTTCTTGGCTTCGAGCGTCTGCTTGCCGTCCTTGGACGTGATCTCGACCTTGCCCTTCGCTACTACCTTGGCGTCGCCCATGATCGTGTCGATCTTGTGGGCCTTGAGCAGGCCGCCGACTCCGGAAGTCAGCTTGTTGACGATGCCGGCCTTCCACGCGACCAGTGCGCCGACGTCGAGGCCTTCGTACTTGGCCTTGATGCCCATGACGTCTGCCGTCTGGATCTTGTGCACCAACTTACTGGCGGCAATCAGAGCCTTGCTGGGGATACAGCCTACGTTGAGGCAAACGCCCCCGAGGCTTTCCTTCTCGACGATCGCAGCCTTCAAGCCGAGTTGGGCGCAGCGGATAGCACAGACGTAGCCGGCGGGGCCGGCACCGATCACTAGGACGTCGTAGGTCATGGTTTGGGGCAAGCAGGATAGGGTCGGTTGCGCCGCTTTCCAAATGCAGACCGGCGGCAATCCGCGCTGGTTGTGCAATCGTCCTTGCTGCCGGCCGTTTGTGGCGTCGGCCAGGGCGCTGGCTGGCAGCCAGTCGGCTGCCAACTGGCCCTAAGTGTGGCGAAGCCTAAGAGTGGCGAAGCGGGATCGCGCTGACGCCCTGGTCTTCGTGGGTCAACGCTTCGAACTGCCCAGTCTTCGGATTGTAGTGGTGGACCGTGCCGGTCGCGATGTCGAAGTACCAGCCGAAGACCTTGAGTTCGCCCGTGGCCAACAGCATCGCGATGCCCGGTTGCGTGCTCAGATTGTTGATCTGCACGAGCACGTTCTCCTCGATTGCGGCGACCAAGCGCTCCTCGCCCTTCAAGTGCTTGTACTTGTGGTTGACGATCTGGCGCGTCGCGTCAGCGTGGTGCAGCCACTGGCGCACGTTGGGCAGCGGCTCGAGTGCTTCGGGCGTATCGATGATGGCCTTCATCGCGCCGCACTGTGAGTGGCCGCAAACGATGATCTGGCGGACGCCAAGCACCGAAACGGCATATTCAATGGTGGCCGCTTCGCCACCAGCCTGGCCGCCGTGCGGCGGGATGATGTTGCCGGCGTTACGCACGAAGAACAGGTCGCCCGGATCCGACTGCGTGAACATTGTCGGCATGATGCGGGAGTCCGCGCAGGTCACGAAGACAGCGAGTGGCTTCTGCTGCCACTTCGCCATGTTCTCATAGTCCTCCCGGCTAGGCGGGAAGACGTGGTCTTGAAAGTGATGGACGCCGTTAACGAGTTTTTTCATGTGGCCTACGTGCCTGA
>CALCZA010000005.1 GCA_937906475.1 uncultured bacterium | reverse complement strand
GTCCGTCGAGGATGCCGAACCAGTACTGAGGGTGCGCGAGTTCGGCCTCGCTGTCGTCAGCGGCGTCGATCCGGCTGAACCTTGAGCGAACGAATGCGTACAGTGCGCTGCCGCGGACGGTCGCGGTCGCGGCGATCTCTTCAGGTTCGAGTTCGAACATGTGCGTTGTTGCCGGGAACGGCAATTCGGGGATGCCGACGGTCGTGATCGCGTTGGACGTCTTGATCGTGACCTCGGTGGGTACATCGTCGACGAACTCAATGCGGAGGGTGGCTTCGTCTGCTTCGGCCATGAAAGCTTCCGCTGCGTGCAGGATTGCCGGAGACAGCAGGATTGAGTAGTCCTCGCCGTCGGGGCCACCGTCAAGGTGGGCGAGCCGGTAGCTGTCGCTGGATGCCCAGCGACGCCGTCCGTCGATCGTGCAGAGTTCGACGTGGCCGGTCGCGTGTCGTTCGTCGTCGATGATCATGCGCAAGAGGCCCGACGCTGCGGCCCATTCCGAGCCGGGAATCGTTACCTCGATCACTCGGACGTCATGTTGTGTCTGGTCTGTCACTTACTGGCTCCTTCGCGTTGTTGGTGTGCCGTCGTGTTCGACGGTGCTTGCTGATCGAGGAGTTCTTCGATCAGATGTCGTCAAAGTCGCGCCGTGGCTTCAGCGGACCCTCGAGGTGTCGACTCGGATTCCGCGGGTGACGAGGCGGGCCTGGGCGAGTTCGCGGGTGGTGGTGTCGTTGTCCTCGGCAAGCAGCTCGAGGAGGGGAGTCATCAGGTTGCGGCGGGCCACGTTGCGGCGGGCCTCGATGTGGGGGCCGGCGGCGATGAGGTGGACCATCTCGACAGTCGGGTCGACCCGTGACAGCAAGGTCAGCACGACGGATTCGGCGGGGTCGGTGCACAGTGTGCGTTGGAGTCCTGCGTCGAGGTTCATGTTGCTGAGGGCTGCGAGTTCACGGATTCGTACCTCGGGATCAAGCGCGAGGGCCTTCACGTTGGTCAATGACCAGCCTTCGAGTTCATCGACAAAGACGTAGGGGTCGATGTCGCCCAGTTTGAACAGACGCAGCTGCAGGTATTCGGCCGAGACGGCGGTGTTGGATTGGTGTTGGTTGTTCATAGCGGTTACTCCTTGGTGGTGGTTGGTTGTTTAGAGGATGTCTCGAGGGTCGCGGCCTCGACGGTCGTTGATCTTCGTGCCGCCGAGCGTCACGCCACCCCGTCGGACGCGCTTGCCTGCGCCGATGTAGCTCGGGATGATGATCTTCGAGGTGGCGGGCTCAGGTGCCGAGGCCGGTGCCGGTGCCGGGGCGGCCTCGCTCTTCTGCTCGTCGAACTCCTCGTTGACGAGCGTGCGCACGGCGTACTCGTACTTCGACCGTCGAAGCTCTCGGACGAGAGACACGACGGCCCAGGCGGCCAGACCGAAGAAGATCGCCGGGAGCGGGAACCAGTTGAGCCGTTCGGTCAGCCCGATGACCCGGGCGCCGTCGAGGCCAGGGGGGTCCTGGGTGAAGCCCAGGGCGAGGATGCCCAGGATGGACAGCCACCACGTGGTCACGTAGAGGCGCCGGGCCCAGAACGTCGGCATGTTCAAGTAGCCGAGCGTGAACAGTACGAGCGGTGCGGCTCGGCCGACGGCCGATCTAGCTCCGAAGTTTGTGTTGGTCATGATGCCTCCAGTTCGGTGTCGAGTGCGATGACGGCGTCGACCAGCTTGGCCTGCGCCTTTTTGAGAAGCGGTGCGGTCTTGGCGATGCAGGCCTGGGCCACATCGGCCTGGGCGCTCGTCTGCTCGAGTCCGTTTGGATCAACCATCGTGTGTCTCCACGTTCTGTCTTCAGGTTGTTGCGTGCTGTCTTCGATAGGAACTATTGTATCAAGTTCCGCAGCGGAATTCAACGCGTCGTCTAGGCTTTGAGAATGAGTAATGATCTCCTTGCTGATCTCCGCCGGGATTTCGGCGATGAACTGGTTGGCCTTAGCGACTTCGCTCGTCTGCTCGGGTTGAGCGCTGCTCGCGCTGCACAACTCCGCACTGACCGGAACCGTGACCCCGAGTTCCCCTTGACGGTGCGTGAGAGCGAACGGTCACATGTCCACCGCCTGGACCAGATCATCGACTGGTACGTCAGTTCGGACCGAGTCGGCGATCGCAGCGAAATCGACGCGGTCGCCGTGTACCGCTGGCGCCTGGCAATGGCGGCCAGCTCACTGTCGGACGGGTCGCGCCGCGACGACATCCGAGGGTTCGTTCTCGCGGTTGCCGTCGTGCGCCTCGATGATGCCTTCGCCGACCTGTTCGACTCAGGTGCTCCAGCAGCGCGCCTCATCGAACGGGCCGAAGAGTTGCCGCTCGCCCGAACCGGGCGCCGTAAGACGAACTCGGTAGACCGACCGCTATCACGCGACCCGGACACTCTGAGGGAGATCCTGGAACGGTCGCTCCTCGATGAGCCTGGCTCGTCACACCTCATGAGCGAAATCGATGCACTGTGGCGCGCGATCCAACCCGGTGACCGCCACAACGAACACTTCGCCGCTGCAATCGACTCAGTCGTCGCCTCACTAGCAGCAGAGCACCGTGCCGACCCGCAACGCGCCGAGTCCGTGCTCGGCCTACTCGTCGCTGTGGTGCTGTCGGCGCACCCGGGCAACATTGTCTACGAACCGACGTGCGGCGAATGCGAGGCGCTGCTCCGGATAGGGCGACTCGTCGAAGCAATGAAGCCAGCAGGAGCAAACGGTGTGCTCGCCGTCGGTCGCGATCACTACGCATCTGCGGCGCTGATCGGGCGAGCACGCCTGTGTCTGTTCGGTGTAGAGACTTCCCTTGGCACACCAGGCTTCGACTCGCTAGCGCGCGGCGGCCGGAAATCGGTTGGCGCTGACCGGATCCTTATCGATCCGGGACCCGCCACGCCGCCCGAGATTGAAGACTGGTTCGAACAGGTCGCGATACACCTTGCCAGCAACGGGCGAGCGCTGATCGTGACACCGCTCGACGGCATCTCCGACTACCTTTTCCGTCTTCTCCCACCGGCCATGCTCGTGGTGCTGCCGGTCGGCACGGTCGCGGGTATCCACGGCCCGTCGGTGCTCTGGGTGCACGACCGGGCGTTCGCGCCTAACGATGCATGTCGAATCGTCGACTTGCGTCGCCGGCCCGCTCCCGACGAAGCCCTCGAATCCCGATTGGCCTCGTTCGCAGAAGCAGTCGGCCACACCGAACCCGACCGCCTCCTGACCGCAGTCGATCTACTTGCTCCTCTCTCCGAAATTCTCCCTGCGCAGGCCTGGATCGACGAAATTGACGTCGAAGACCTACCGGGCAAGATCACCGAACTTGCCGAAGGGCCGATCCGGGAACTTGACGAGCAAGTGACTCTGGCCGAGAACCGGGCATGGGCGCTGTGGCTTGCCACCGAACTTGAACGACTGATCGACGGCAACGACCCAAACCCAGCAGCAAGCCGAGGCCGATCTAAACAGCCGGCGAAGTCACCCGATGGCGTACTCACCGACGACTCAACTGAAGAAGCCCGCCGCGTGTTGCGCCGGCTCGTCGACGGACTGGCTGGCGAGCGCCGCGGACGCCGCGGTCGGAGGCCGGGCCGGGGTTGAGCAGGCGACCACGGTCCAGGCTGTGCCGAATACGCGAACATGGGTCGTGGAGTGGCGGGGAGCCTCGCTCGTGGACCGGCACGAGCGCACGGGAAACAGCGATCGTCTTGCGACATCGCAGGCGACAAACCGGTGCGGTTCTCGGGTGGGGTCTTCTTGATCGCGTTCTCGGGCGGAATAACCCCGACGCCGACCGGCAGAATGTTCAACGTGATGCGTTGGCAATCCGTTGATTTCGTGACGTAATGAACTCAATCGAAAGACGTCGAAATTCGGAGTAGACGTCGACGTCCTGCGGGACCGCTGGCGGATCGAAGTCGGCGAAGGGCATGAAGAACTTCACGTTCTGGTCGCCGGTCACGAGGTCCTGTAGCAAGAA
>CALCZA010000004.1 GCA_937906475.1 uncultured bacterium | reverse complement strand
CCCGCGCATTCTACGCGGTCGGCGACACGTCAACGCCAGCGCGCACGGCGGCTAAGCTGATCGTGCTCAACGTAATCATCAGCGTCACCTTGCTGCTGACAACGGGTATGGGAACGGCGGCGCTGACGCTATCGAGTTCGATCGCGTCGTTCGGTAACGCCGTCCTGCTGTCGCGCAAGTTCCGTCGCCACGCGGCGCCTCAGAACAGCATTCTCGGCAGAGCTTGGATTCGCTCACTGATTGCAACCGGCGCAATGTGTGCGGTCTTACCGTTTGCTCGCGTCGCGCCGGACGATGCGTCGCTGCTCGTGCGCGCTACGGGCAACCTCATGCTGCCGATCGGTGTCAGCATTTTGGTTTATGTGCTGGCCCACATGGCGATGCGATCGCCCGAACTGCGCGCGCTGCGTCGCAAGTCGAAGTCCCAGCCAGAATCAGGGTCGCAGTAACAACTACTCGACGCGCTCAAACTCAAGCCACGAATGCTGGCCCTGCATCACGCGCACCCCACCCCGCACGATCTCGAAGCGACGCATTTCCTGTTTGCCGTCTGGCGTCTGATGAATCAGACCATCGTCATCGGTGTAGTAATCAAGTTTCGCCGTGGTGCGCACATCGGAACCGACCTTGATCCACTCACGCACACCGGAGTGCAGCAGCGGCGACTTCTCGTCTGGCCCTTTCGATGCCAAGCTCAAGAACATGTAGCGGCCGGTGATCGCCAGATATCCCTTGTTCGGCTTGGCGTCTGGGACGCCCGCGGTAACGCGTTGGCGTAGCCGGTAAACGCCTTCTAAGGGATTTTTCTCCGGCTTGCCTACCATCTTATCGGCGGGCTTCTTGGTCGGCTTCGCTGGTTCTTGTTTGGCCGCGCCTTGCTTCGGCGCGCCTTGCTTCGTGGGATCCTGCTGAGCGGTTGATACACCCGTAACCGGATCTTGCACAACCGGCTTCGGATCTTGCCAGCGACAGAGAACGGCTGCTCCCAGCAGCAACAGGGACATCGTGGTTCGCATCAATTGCATCTAGCGTTTCAGGGTGATGTCGATATCGGTGTGATGACGACGTGGCTCAAGCTTCACTGATCGCGTGCCAAGCTTCGTTCGCGCGCGCGATCCTCGACCGGTCTGCAACTGCGCGGTCACGATCACCTCACCCGGCAGCACCTGCACCAAGCGATACTTGCCGTCCGAATCAGCACGCACAGCAGATTCGTCGCCAACCCAGACCAGCGCTCTAGGCACCGGCTGCATTTGATCGTCGAGAACCTGACCTTCGAGGGTAGCACCGGCAACGACGGACACAGTAGCAACCTTGCTGCGTTTGGTTCGCGCCAGCGTTTGCGCCCAGTTGTCACGCATGCCATGCACAACAATGCGGGCTTCGAGATCGTTGGGGATGTGGTCGAGAATGAACGAACCATCGGCATCCGCCACCGTGTCCGCACCGGGCAGGCCGCGCGCCAGCAGACGCAACTTCGACGCATCGATGCCATCGCTGACTTTCAGCTTGCCGCGACGCGGTTCGGCTGGCGTCAACGCGATGACCGCACGTTCGCCGGCATGCTGTTCCAAGTTGTCGACGTATTCGTGCACGATGACGAAGCCCGGCGCGCGCACACGCAAGCCGAGTGCATCGAGTTCGCCGTCAAAGCCAGTGATCGTGAAACGACCTTCGACATCGGTCCGCGTGGTCGCGAGATCCACACCGTGCTCGCCACCACCCATGATGACGACTTCGGCGTTGGCAACCGGACGAACACCGGCGCATCGCCATCCCATGAACCAGTAGCCAATCGGTTCGCCAACACGCCCGCGCAAACTCTGCGGCGCACGCAGTTGAATCGTCGATTTCTGCCCCAGCTTCACGTAAGCAAATCCGGTCCCCACACCTTCGCCGCGGTAGCGCACGACACCGTGGCCCGGCACAAACTCGTCGCCGACGACGACGCTCGCTTGATCCTCGATACGGTGCTCGCCAATCGCGGACGGCGGCGAGGGCGAGGTGAACGCGAGTTGTTCTGGATAGAACGTCAGTTCAAGCGGCGGCACCGGGTGCTCGCCATTGGCGAACATCAGCGTAACGTGGTTATCGCAGTAATAGCCGTAGGCCAACCACGACGACGCACCGGCCGCAGCGACCAACATCGTGATCAAGAAGGGCCGGCCGACAGACGGCTGAGGGCGCCGTCTTCGCGCCGCAGACACCTTGGCGTTCTGAGGGGTTGCCACGCGCTTTACGATACCGAACGCTACCGCCATGTGGATCTACCTGCTTCGTCATGGGATTGCCGAAGACCCAAGGCCTGGGTCTGACGATGAAGAACGTCGCCTAACGGGCGAGGGGGTGGACCGGCTCACTCGGGCTGGCAAAACTTGGCAGAAACTCATGGTTTCACCTGAGTTGGTGCTAACGAGTCCTTACCGGCGCGCTCGAGAAACCGCCGCCGTGTTTGCCAATGCCGTTGGCTATGGCGGCGAACGGCGCGACGAAGCCAAGCTGGTGCCGCATGCGCGCACCGATGAAATACTGGCCGTGCTGGAAGGCGAACTGCTAGCGCAGACGGCCAGCGTCGCACTGATCGGCCATGAACCGCACCTTGGCCATCTACTCGGTTCGCTGTTGACCGGCCATCCCCACATGTCCATGCCGCTCAAGCGAGGCATGCTGGTCGGGCTCGAAACCGAGTCCACGACCAATGTTATCGCCGGCCTTCGCTTCTCGATGACGCAGAGGTTCGCGGCCAAACTCAGTTGAGCGGCCGCGCAGCTTAGCGGATCTGTGGCACGAGAACGACGTCGGCCAAACCGGTCGCGGGCACGTCCAAGACGCCGCACTCGTACTGCGCGCTTTCCTTGCCTTGGGCGTGTAGAACAACGCGCCAGCGACCGGACGTCAGTTCATCGGCGACGAACTCGCCGCCGCGGCAACTGATACCAGATTGCTTATCGCCACTCGCCGTTGGTGGATCGCCTGGCTTTAAGCGGTGGAACATTAAGTAGACCCAGCGCGGCTTCTCGGGCAGCGCGGCTAGCGAGACACTCCCCTTCACGGTCATCGCCGCATTCATCTCGATGCGCAGCGAGTCGGTAACCGCTCCAGGACCAACCTCAAGATCCTTGACAGTGCCTCGCCAGCGCGCATCGCCATCTTTCTTTTCCAGATCAATCGACCACACACCTTCCGGCACCTGCTTGAACTTGAAGGAGCCGTCGGCCTTGGTCACCATGCTTTGGCGCGAACTGCCACCTTGCTTGCCATCGGCCTTGAGTCGACCGCGCGCAGAAACGAACACTCCCGCGCCAGGACTGCCATCGGATAAGTAGACGGTGCCCGCAATGGTCGAAGTCGTGATGTCGATCGTCAGATCGCGTTGCTCGCCTTCCTTCAACTCGATATTGCTCGACCAGATGCTGTTGCCGCGGCCCATGAAGAGGCCACCTTCGCTACCGGTGACGCTGATCGATACGTTGCCAGCTGAGACGATGCCAAGATCAAAGCGGCCACGCTCATCGACCTCGCCAGCAAAGCGACCACTCCTACCTCTCCTTGGGGAGCCTGCGCTGCGAAGGTCAGCAACCCCACTGCCGCTGGTTCGCGCCACAACGGTGTAGCCGTTGGCGATGCGGCCGTCGACCATGACCGATCCAGTCAACTGCGCGGTTGGGCCTTCGAGCGGCTTCTTGCCTACTTCGAGACGCACTTCGGCGATTTGGCCGGAGACGACATCGACACGCTCGTTTTTCATATTGGAGTTAACGAACATCGACTGCGCAATGTCGAAGATGGAACCGGGTGAGCGCACCATGTCGAGTGAACTGAGCGCCGTGACTCCATAGTTTCCTGGCTGCAATGACCCCACCGTGAACGAGCCATCGAGGCCAGCGGTGATCAACTGCGGCGTGTTTTCTAGCGGCCCGCGGGCGCCACCATTACGACGCCACATGACCGCGACGGTGAACTTTCCGGGCAGTGGCGGCTGGCCGTTTTCGCTGAGCACACCGTGCAGCGAACCAGGCGCGACCAGGCGCAGCACCAACTCTTCATCTTGCTTGGTCTCGCCGTGCACGATACCCCAACGCGGATGATCGGCACTGACCCGCAACGTCGTGGCTTGGATCTTGTTGATCGTCAAGCGGCCGGCCTTGTCCGTGCGACCACAATTAACTGGCATGCCCGTCATGCGCTCGCCACGAGCCTCGGCAAAGATGGCGACATTGCGGATCGGTTGCTCGTCTTGATTGACAACCAACACCGAGAACAGGTCCGGCGCAGCCAGCTTGATCGTGCACTGGCCGTCTTCTTCGTCGAGGTTCACACCTTCGACACCGGACGCCAAGCCTTCGACGTCGGCGAGCATAGTGTAGTAACCCTTATTGAGGCCGGTCACCTGCCAGATGCCGTCCTCAATCTGCTTCATGCGGTTCTTGAGATTGATGGGCTTCGAGAAACCCAACATGAACATTTCCGCGGCGCCCTCACCGTTCTTACCAGGCAACAAACGGAAACGCGCGTCCTTGACCGGAGTACCGTCCGCCATTTGCACGTTGACCGTGATCGCATACTGTGCCGGCAACGTGACGATCACATCGGAGATGATCGACTGCGGTTCGGCCAACACCCACGCGTGGTTGTTCGAGCGGCGTGCAGCAACAGTAACTTTGCCAGGCGAGAAGCCCATGCCGTCGATCTCGCCTTGTTCGTTGGTCTCGCCGAGGTAGCTAGCTAGGTCAACAGGGACCATCGACAACGTCGAACCGGCGATGACTTCGGCACCGGCAACCGGCTTACCCTTCTCATCGAGCACCTTCGCGTAAAGTTCTTCGCCTTCTCGCAACCGAATGCGGCCGACGTCCTTCACTTGGCCCGAACGAACTTGCACGCTCGATTTGACGTCCGACAAGAAGCCGCGCGTCGTGGTCGCCAACATGTTGCTGCCGGGCATGACACCGACAAGGCGGAACTTGCCTTCTAGATCGGTGCGCGTGGTCGGAATCGGCAAGTGCTCAAACGCGTCCTTGACCCACGGCGGCATCTTCAAAACTCGCACTGGCGCTCGTGGTTCACGGATCAACAGCGCGCCTTCGGGATCAAAACGCTCGGCCGGGAAGAACGCCGCCAACGCGCCAGGCACATCGGCGGCGCGCACCAACGCTCCCACCATGGCATTGCCATCCGAGTCGTAGACTTCGCCGACGATGACGCCGGCTTCGTTGAGCACAACGTCGCCGAGGTCGACGATCTCGCCGGGCGACGGCGCCTTGGTGATCACTTGGTGCGTCGGTGCGTCGGTGCCCAAGCCAGCGAACATCAGGTAGAATCCGCGCGGCCACACGCCCGTCATCTCAAACCTGCCGTCATCTGCGGTCTGCACTTCGCCAGCGATATATTGCGGGTCGAAGTCCGGCGCATCGGCGAACAAGTCCGTGGTCTGCGTCAGGATCGAATCCATCGCGCCGCGGTAGATGCGCACGCCACAGTCGGCGACCGGCGTCTTCAAGTGGTTGACGACGCGGCCCTTAAATCCGCAGAGGCCGGCGCGGATGTCGGGATCGGAGAGTAGCGCGCTGGTGCCACTGAGTACCGCATCGCGCAGATTCGTGGTGGGTGCGCCTGCATCGACGTGGCCTTCGGCGGCCACGACCTCGGGACCGCCGTCCTTCGGTTGCTCGAGGTTTCCGGGTGGCGGCGGCAGTGGCGCAGCAGGATCGCTGCAAAGCCACCATATGCAACCAATTACGGCGGCGACTAAAAGAAGGATGGCGGGGATTAGTTGGCGCTGCATGGAACCTCTGTCAACTCGCCGTGGTGGCCGAACCCGCTGAGATTATGCCGTAATTAGAGCGCTATTCCGCAAGTCCAGCCGTGTGCGCCCGCCAAAGTGCGATCGTCGCAAGCACGATTGCGTGATCGATCCCACCTGCGCGTATGAGGCCGTCGAGATCCTGCTCGGGAACCTTGACCACTTCGAGGTCCTCGCCGAGGTCTTGCTGCAACTCGCCGGCTAGGCGGCAACCGGTCGCCAAGTAGACGTAACAGCGATTGCTCATGATCGCCGGATTCGGGTTGTTGTCGCCGAGTGGCACCCACTGCGCGGCAGTGTGGCCGGTCTCCTCGCGCAATTCCCGAATAGCACCTTGGATCGGTTCGTCTTCATGTGGATCGATCAGGCCGCCTGGCAGTTCGAGAGACACCCGCTCGCTGCCATGTCGCCATTGGCGCACGAAGACGATCTCGCCATCTTCGGTGATCGGCAAGATGTTGACCCAGTTGGCCGTATCGATCAGGAAGAACGGAATCTCGACGCCGGTACGCGGCGAACGCTGACGCGAACGACGCACATGGAAGACGAGGTGGCGAGCGAGTGTTTCGTCGCCGAGTTTTGTCCAAGGTTGAAGAGTCATTGATGCAGTTCCAGGCCCTTCTTGCTTTGGCCAGCGGTCGCGATCGCCTCGACGTTTTTGGTCGTGTCCGACACGAGCAAGACAACGCCGTGGCCAAACTGATTGGTCTCGATGACAAACGCGCCACTCGCGTCCGTTGTCGCAACTCCGGGCAACTGCAAGACAGCGCCTTCGAGAACGCGACGCCCGGGCACCCCGGACACTCCCGTGGGGTTGTCAGAGCGCCAACGAACGGGCGTATTGGCGAGCGGGAAACCGTTCGCTCCCATAACCACACCTTCGAGTGACGCGGTGGTGCCGTTAGCGACACGCGTTGCCCAATCGCCCGGCCAAACGTCGTAGTCCGCGAACGCTGCGTTGGGATCGACAAGTTCCGCGTAGCGAACATGTCCGGGCGCTTGCACGATCAGTTTGCTCGCGATTTCGCCGGCAGCTTGCAACTCGAAAGTGCCATCTGAGGCAGTTTGGGCGGTAATTGCAGCCCCTCCGGCAACTTGCCAAGTGATCGTCGCATTGGCCAGAGGCGCGAGTCCAGGACGCGCGCGCACGCGACCGCGCAGCGGTGTGCGAGTCAGCGGCGTCAGATTAATCTGCACGTTCTTGCTCGGGGCGGCGACCGGACCGTGCGCGACCGGAGCGTGGGTTCCATGGCGCACTAACAGTGTTGACCGAGCGATTGGCAGCGGGCCAATCATAAACGTACCGTTCGCCGCGGTGGTCGCTCGCAAGCCGAGCGGATCACCGCCCTGAATAGTGATCTCGGCGCCGGCAAGTGAACTGCCGGCCAAGTTGGCAACTCGACCGCGGATCGAAGCGCCAGCGGTCATGTTGACGACTTGCGCCGGCGGTTCCGAACCCGGAATCACCGCGACTTCCACGCGCGCCACGAGGCCGTTCGTGGCCGATGCTTCGAGCACGAAGTCACCAGGCACCGCAAAACGAATCATCGGGCTTCGGCCAGACAGTTGGTGCACACGGTCCGCGCTGTAGCGTCCGAGTTGCACCACGACATCACGGCTGACCGCGCGCATCGCCAACATCGTGTGCTCAGACCATGCGCGGCGCAGCACTGCGTCGCCTGCTGGCACGGGGATACGCGCACTTGGCGGTTGTCCGACAGGCTTGAAGCGCACGAACACTTCGTTCACGGGCTTGCCGTCGGGGCCGACGAATGCGAACCGGCGACGCAGCGACCACCGATCGGGCACCAAGCGAACGGTCTGAGGCTCGGCTTCGCTCGAACCCAGTTGCACCGGCGCCAACCGCAACAGATAGCCGTCAAACACGACCGCCAGTTGGGCCGGATCAGCCAGGGGCAAGCTCGCGAGACCACGTTCATCGGTGAGGACGATATCCGCACCGTTGTACATGCTGCGCACGAACGCGCCGGAGATGGTCTTCTCGGTCATGTGATCGATGACGCGCAAACACGCAGTCGCCTTGTCCGTGAGGCCCTCGGGGTCGATGGCCGCAAGTTCAGTGCGCGTCGCGACCACCCCGTCGGGTAACTGCGTGATGCGCGGCACCTCGATCGCCGGACCGGGGTCGCCCGTTTCCGTAGGATCGTCGCCATACTCGGTCACATCGGTGCCACCGGGCGGCATCGGCACATCACCCCCCGCCCCCCACCGGAGAACCACAACGGTGCCGACTGCGAACAGCAGCACTATGGCGAGCAAAGCACGCATCACAGGCGCGCAAGCATAGCGCGGTCTATGCTTCTGTCGCATGTCCTCGTCCGCCGCCACCTCGTCACCGAACAGAACCTCCCCGCTGTGGTGGGCATTGTTGCTGCTCGCGGCCATCGCAACGATCGCGTTCTTGTTCGCGGTCAGCCAGCGACTGTTCTATCCGCACGAACTGGAATGGATGGAAGGCGCACTCGCCGACCATGCCTCGCGCGTCGCCGACGGACTACCGCTGTATTGCGAACCGCAGGCGGAACACGTGCCGTTTCTCTATGCGCCGCTGCTGTTTTGGCTCGGCGGGCTCGGCATGAAGTTCGGCTTGGACGGCATCCTGGCGCTGCGCTTGATCGCGGTCGCGTTCTCAATCGGTAGCGCGCTGCTGATCGGCCATTGGGTGCGCAAAGAGACCAACAAGTCGGTGCCGGGACTGGTCGCTACAGGACTGTTCTTCGCCGGCTACGGGTGGCTCGCGTGGTGGTATGACCTCGCGCGCAACGATTCGCTGTTCGTGTTTTTGTGCATCGCGACGACCTATCAACTTCGCCATGGCGGCAAGCGAAAATGGCTCTGGGCAGGTCTATTAGCCACTTTGGCGCTGTTGGCTAAACAGTCAGCACTGATGTGGCTGCCGGTCGTTGGCGTTGGCGCTCTGCTTTGGGATTGGCGCGTAGCGATTCGCTTCGGCCTCGTTTCTGTCGTAGCCATGAGCGCATCGATTGGCCTACTGCACCTCGCCACCGACGGCTGGTCGACGCTCTATCTGTTCCAGATGCCGCAACACCACGGCTGGGTGGGCGACCGCAAGCTCGGCTTCTGGACCGAAGACATGGTGCCGATGCTGCCACTGCTGGTGCTTGGCCTCGCTGGGTTCGCCACAGGCCTGCGCGACGGCACCGGCAAGTGGCCGTATTTGGCCGCGTTCTGCATTGGCGGCATCGCATGTTCGTGGATGTCGCGCATGCACGTTGGCGGATTCGACAACGTCATGATGTATGGCTTTGCCAGCGCCTGCGTGCTCGGCCCGATTGCCGCATGCCACGCATCCAAGGTAATGCGCATCGCTGGACCGATCGCCCTGATCGTGCAGTTTGGGTGGCTTGGCTACGCAGCCTGGCAGCGCAGCCCGAGCGTGACACTGATTCCGCCAACTTCGCACCAAAAGGCCCACGACGAACTGCGCGCAGTCGTCGAAGCACAAAACGGCCCCGTCTGGGTCCCCGGACATGGACACATCGCTTATCGCGCCGGCAAGGGCACTGGCGCCCACGGCCAGGCGATCTTCGATGTCATGCAAATGCTGCCAAAGCTGCCGGATGGCATGTTCGACTTAGCAGCTCTCGCGGATCCAGCCAAGCTCGCGCACTTGCCAGAACGTGGCCGCGAGGCGCTCGCAGCGTTGATCGCGAATCCGGTAAAAGCACTGGCCGAGAAACGGTTCGCAGCGATCATCATCGACAAGAATCCCGCGGATTCATTCGCCCAACTGTTTGCCGCCGGCATGGCGGGCTATGTCCGCAAGCCTGGGTTCATCATCAGCGAGCCCGCGGCCATCAAGCCGTTGCTAGGCTACCCGGCGCACTCGCCGTATCTGTTCGAACGGCGCAAGTAGCGGAGCTGGCACTCCTGTGGCCGCTGGCTGACGGGTTTGTTGGCACCGCTCTGCATCGCGGGCCAAAGCTCCGCTGGGATGCTGCTCTGCCAGGCCGCTAGCCCAGCGAGCGAAGGGCTGCCTGAACCAACTTACCGTCGGCGAGGCCCTTGTACTTGGACATCCACTCCTTCATGAAGCGACCCATGTCCTTGCCACCTTGGAAATCGATCGCCGAAGCGACCTCCTTGACCTTGGCGTTGACCTCGTCGGCCGTCATTTGCTGCGGCAGGTAGGCCTTGACCCATTCGATCTCGACCTCCTCCTTGGCGACGATTTCGTCGCGGCCGGCGTCCTTGGCCTGCTGAATGGTGTCAGACCGCATTTTGACCGACTTCTGCAGGATCGCAGCCTCCGACTCATCGGAGAGGTCCCGGCCTTCGACATCGACCTTCTTCTTGATGTCGCTGATCAACATGCGGACGACGGTGAGCTTTTCTTTCTCACCGGCGCGCATCGCGGCCTTCATGTCGTCGATCAACTTAGCCAGGTAGGCACCCATTATTCTTCGCCCTTGGGCGTCGAATCGGGTGCCGAGTCTGGCCCATCGTCCGGAGCCGCGTCCGGGGACGCATCCGGCCCACCGCCCGAGGCCCCATCCGGGGTCGCATCCGGAGTAACTGGAGCGTCACCATCACCGGATCCTTCGGGCGCATCTGCACCCTCAACTTCCTCAGGTTCTTCCTGCGGAATGCGCGCGACACTGACGAGCTTGTCTTGCTTGCGCAGCGAGATGCAGCGCACCCCTTGCGTGTTGCGGCCGATGACGCTGACGCCACTCACCTCGGTGCGAACAATCTGTCCGTCCTTGGTGATCATCATGACTTCGTCTTCGGCGGTCACCGACAACAGGTTGACGACCTTGCCGTTTCGTTCCGTGGTGCGGATATCGATGATGCCCTTGCCACCGCGCGTCTGCGAACGGTACTCCTCGACGTTGGTGCGCTTGCCGTATCCGTTTTCACAGATCGTCAGCAGCGTGCCGGTGCCATCGGTGATGACCATGTCGCAAACTTGGTCGTCTGCATCGAGGCGAATGCCGCGAACACCAACCGCACTGCGACCCATCGCACGAGCACCCGACTCATCGAAGCGAATCGACATGCCGTTCTTGGTGCCGAGCACGACGCTGTCGCCCTTGCTGCAGATGTTGACGCCAACGAGCGAGTCACCTTCGTCGAGACCGAGCGCGATGATGCCGCCAGCACGCGGACGGCTGTAAGCGTTCAACGGGGTCTTCTTGACCAGGCCCTTGATGGTCGCGCTGATCAGGTAGCGGTCTTCGTCGAACTGGTCGACGCGCAAGATCATCGTGATCTTCTCGTCTTCCTGGGTCTCGACAACATTGATGAGAGCACGCCCCTTGGCAGTTCGGCCGTAGCTCGGTAGCTCGTAGACTTTCTTCCAATAGACGCGGCCGCGATCGGTGAAGAACAGCAGGTAATCGTGCGTCGATGCGACGAACAGATTGGTCAGGAAGTCGCCTTCCTTGAAGTCGGCGCCACTGACACCCTTGCCGCCGCGACCTTGCGTTCGGTACTGATCGAGCGCGGTGCGCTTGATGTAGCCCTGGTGCGTGACGGTCACGACCATCATCTCTTCCGGAATAAGGTCTTCGGCAATGAAGTTGCCGACCTCTTCGTCGCTGATGATCGTGCGGCGATCGTCGCCGTAGGCTTCGACCATCTCGCGCAGGTCTTGACGCATCAATCCGTAGAGCACTTCTTCGTCCCCAAGGATGGTCTTGTAGTAGGCGATCTTGTCGGACACTTCCTTGTACTCGGCGTCCAGCTTCTCGATTTCGAGGCCAGTCAGGGCCGACAAGCGCATGCTCAGAATGGCACGCGATTGTATGTCTGAGAGCTCGAATCGGACAATTAGGCGCTGTCGCGCTTCGTCGGAGTTGGCCGACGAACGGATGATCTTGATGACCTCATCGATGTTCCCCACCGCGAGGCGCAGACCATCGAGAATGTGCAGGCGATCTTCTGCCTTTCGCAGCAAGTAGCGCGTGCGGCGCGTGATCACATCAACGCGGTGATCGCGGTGGCACTCAAGCATCGTCTTGAACGGCAGCGTGCGCGGCCGGCCATCAACGATTGCCAGGTTGATGATCGAGAACGTGCTCTGCAACGGCGACAGCTTGAACAACTGATTGACCGTGACGATCTCGTCTTCAACTGCCTTCTTCAGTTCGACAACAAGACGCAAGCCAACGCGGTTGTTGGTCTCATCGTTGGCATCCGAGATCGTGTCGATCTGGCCATTCTTGACGAGGTACTTGATGCGATCGAGAATCGTCGTCGTCTTGACCTGGAACGGCACCTCGGTGAAGACGAGTTGCTTGCGCCCCTTCTTCTCTTCGACGTGGTACTTGGCGCGACAAGTGACTTGCCCGCGACCTGTCGCATACGAGTTGCGGATGCCCGTGCGACCCATGACTGTGCCGCCCGTCGGGAAGTCTGGTCCTTGCACGATCGTCAGTAACTCATCGAGCGTGACGTCCGGCTTGTCGTAGAGCAACTCGAGTGCGCGCGCGACTTCCCTGAGGTTGTGCGGCGCGAGACTCGCGGCCATACCAACAGCGATGCCCGTCGAACCATTGCAGATCAGGGCCGGGAAGCGCGCCGGCAATACGACCGGCTGCATGCGCGTGCCGTCGTAGTTTTCGACGAGGTCGACGGTTTCCTTGTCGAGGTCTTCGAGCAAGTGGGTCGCCGGGTGCCCCATGCGCGCTTCCGTGTATCGCATGGCGGCCGGCGGGCTGCCATCGATCGCACCGAAGTTGCCCTGGCTGTCGACCAACGGGTAGCGAGTCGAGAACGGTTGCGCCATGCCGACCAAGGTCGGATAGACAACGGACTCACCGTGCGGGTGGTAGTTACCCGACGTATCGCCACAAATCTTGGCACACTTACGATGCTTGCTGCGCGGACCGAGGTTGAGGTCGTTCATCGCCACCAGCACGCGTCGTTGACTCGGCTTGAGGCCGTCGCGTGCATCGGGGAGAGCGCGACTCAAGATCACGCTCATCGAGTAGTTGAGGTAACTCTCGCGCATCTCCCGTTCGAGCAGGAGGTCAGTGATGCGGCCGCCATCGGGCGGGATCGTGTCAGTCATGTGCGGGCGGGATTCGGACTTTGAACGGACTCAGGAAGGACCATTCTTGCCCTCTTGGCCAGCCGCTTCAACATTGCTGACAAACCTATACAGTAGTCCGTGAAGCTTGGCGGGATTCGCACGCCCAGCCCACCCACCTGCACCCCCCCCGGAGTCCAACTTTTGTTCGATAAGAGCGTCATCATTCTGGTCGTTTCCCGCGAGATCCTTGAAGGCACCGTCGTGGACCGCAACGCGGCCTTCATCGCCAACCGTATTGACGACATCGGCTACCGGGTCCGGACTATCCAGGTCGTCGACCGGGTTGAGGCCGAGATGGCCGCCACGCTGAAGTGGGCGATCGAGCAGAAACCCACGTTCGTGCTGGTCACAGGCGGAATGGGGCCGAACTGGGACGACAATACGCGCGCCTGCCTAGCCAACGCCGCCGGGCTCGAGCTAGAGGAGAACGCTAAGGCCTTGGAATACGTGCAGAACGCCTACCGGCGACTGTTCGCCAAGCAAGTCGTGTCGAACCCAGACATGACGGATGCGCGCCGGGGCATGGGCAAACTGCCGACGGGCGCAACGTGCTACGAAAACACGGTTGGCACGGCGCCGGCGGTGCAACTGGACCACGGCCCGACCACGATCTTCCTGTTGCCAGGCGTACCGGCCGAAATGCAGCGATTCTTCACGTCGCACGTCATGCCGGTCATGGCAGCCGCCGGGCCCGATACGGTGCGCGGCGAGCGAGCGGTCGACTACCACGGCCACGATGAGTCTTCGATCAGCCGAGCGCTGGCCGACATCTCAGCCAAGCATCCGAAGATCAGCCTGCGGACCCGCGTCCAGGGCACAATGATGGCCCGGGCGATCCGCATTGTGCTGGTCGCTGAGATGGACGACGCCGTGGCCCTCAACGAACTGCTCGAGCAAGCGGAGCAGGATCTACGCGATCGCCTCGGCCTGGAGTTTGACACACCGCCCACCGACGCCGGGCGCCTCGGAGACTGATCGATTGGGCACTACGGCCAAGCGCCTGCTGGCCTGGTTTGACCACGTGCAGCGAGACCTGCCATGGCGTCGCAGCCGCGACCCATGGGCGATCTGGGTCAGCGAAATCATGCTGCAGCAGACACGCGTCGAGGCTGTTCGTGAGCCGTATAAGCGGTTTATGGCCAAATACCCGACGCCGCGCGCCTTCGCGAAAGCGAGTGATGACGAGGTGATGGTCGCTTGGCGCGGACTCGGCTACTACCGACGCGCGCGCTTGCTTCGCGACGGCGCGCTTCGGGTTGCCGACGAACACCGCGACACCGTGCCAAGCGACCTCGAGCAATTGTCAGCGCTGCCCGGCGTCGGCCCCTACACGCTCGGTGCCATCGCATCGATCGCGTTCGGCCATTGCGAACCCGCCGTGGACGGCAATGTCGAGCGAGTCGTGTCGCGACATCGCGGCTTCGATGCACCGATCGGCACTGGCCCGGCTCGCCGCGCTATTCGAGAGGTCGTGCTCGGCTGGATGTCGCAAGACCGGCCAGGCGACTTCAACCAAGCGCTGATGGAACTCGGTGCGATCGTGTGTAAACCGACGTCGCCCAGTTGCGGCGAGTGCCCGATCGCCAAGGATTGCGTCGCCAAGCGGAAAGGGCTGACCGATCAGTTGCCGGTCAAAAAGGCGCCACGCCAGGCCGTCGAGGTCTCCTCACGAGCCATCGTCGTCCAGAAAGCCGGAGAGGCACTCGGCTACCGCATTCCGGCGGACCAGCCCAACGCCGGTCAAATCGAACTGCCCGGGCCTGGGGTGCTGCACGATTGCGATCCAGATGACCTGAAGGCGGCAATCCTGAAGCACTTCGGAGCTTCGGTGACGGTCGGGGAAGCGGTCGCCAGCATCCGCCATGCAATCACTCACCACCGCATCACGATGACGGCGCATGCGGCCACGGTCAGGAGAATCGGACGGCTTCAGTGGTTCTCCTTGGGCTCGGATACGCCCTGGACGACTCCGTCGCGCAAGGTCTTCCGGCAGTCGCGCACGCTCGACGCGTGACCCAGAACTGTGGCGCGCTATCGTGGCCGCGCTACTTTTTTGCTCGCGCCGCTGAGACAAGGAACAGAACTATGGGCCTGATGACTGGAAAGAACGTCGTGATCTTCGGCGTCGCTAACAAGCGCTCGATCGCTTGGGGTATCGCACAAGCGCTACATCGCGAAGGCGCGAAGCTCGCATTCGCTTACCAAAATGACCGCATGGGCGAATCGGTCAAGAAGCTCGCCGGCGAGTTTGAAGAGCCGCCGTTCATGGCGCCCTGTGACGTTGCCGTCGATGGTGATATCGATCGCTTCTACGAAGCACTCGGCAAGGCCTGGGATGGCATTGACGGCGTCGTGCACTCGATCGCTTTCGCCAAACGCGAAGAACTCGGCGGCAACTTCGTCGACACTTCGTGGGAAGGCTACGCGTTGGCGCAGCAAGTCAGTGCCTGGTCGCTGATCGGCCTGGTCAAGGGCGCCCTACCAATGATGGAAGGCCGTGACGCGAGTGTCATCTGCCTCAGCTACTACGGCGCCGAGAAGGTCGTGACCAACTACAACGTCATGGGTGTTGCGAAGGCCGCACTCGAGGCGAACACGCGCTACCTCGCCAACGACGTCGGCCCAAAGGGTGTGCGCGTCAACGCGATCTCGGCTGGTCCGATCAAAACCGTGTCCGCAATGGGCGTCGGCGACTTCGGCACGCTGCTCGAGGCGATGGCCCACAAGGCGCCGCTGCGTCGTAACGTCACCCAAGCGGATGTCGGCAACACCGCCGCATTCTTGATGTCGCCGCTGTCCAGTGGCATCACCGGTCAGGTGATCTACGTCGACGCTGGCTACAGCATCCTCGGAATCTAAGAGCCTCGAAGGCTCGTCAAAACGTGGTGCGCGGCCGCAAGCAATGCGGCCCCCCACTCGGTTTCTGGGTCACTCAGTTGCTGCGCGCCAGTCCAGCGATCCCGCTCAGACAGGCCGCGGACGCGAGCTAACCGCCAGACGCACTGTTTTCAGAAGCACTGTTCGCGGCTGCAGCATCCCCGCCCGCTGCACGTTCTTCAGGAGCGGCGTCGCCTGACTCCCGCAACCAACGCACGATTCGTTCGCGCTCGTTGCTGGTCAAGCCATCCGACACGCCTTCTGTAGCAATCACGCGCAGCAGCAGCGACTTCGCTAAGCCAACGTCGCCATCAGCGATCATCAAGCTCGAGAGGTTGAGCAGACTGCCAAGGTGGTCACGATCGCGATCGAGCGCCGCAAGGTAGGCAACATGCGCGACCTTCGGTTGCTTCTGCATCGATGCGAGCACCCCAAGACGGAAGTAGACCTCGGCATTCGCCGGAAACTGTCCAGTAAGCTTCTGAAGGTAGTCGACCGTCTTGTCGTAGAGCGCATCGCGCTCAGCCTGCTTCTTGCCCTGCAAGTCCGCCAACTCAGCCGCACGAATCCAAGCCGTCGCGACGGCCAGCGCCGCATCCTCGTCGCCTGGCGCCAACTGGAAGCAGCGAGCGAACGCCAACGCCGCGGCTTCGGCTTCCGCCCTGGCAACCGAGTAGGGTGGCGGACTGCCTTGCGGCGTCCTCGCAATGCTCAGCAAGCTCGAACCCAGCCGGAAGTGCGCCGCGGAATCATCGGGTCGCAGCGCGACGTAGGCTTCGAGGTGCGGCCGGGCAGCACGCTCTTCGCCCAGTTCATAACGATAGGTGCCAGCTATGCCAAGCAACTCCGCCCGCTCACTGGCCGACGCATCAACCGAACGCACTAGAGCATCTTCGGCGGCGGCGGCAGCGGCACTCATGTGCCCGGACTCCGCCAAGAAGACTGCGTGCAGCCAGCCGACGAACGCGTTCTTCGGCTCGAGTTGCTTGGCGAGCTCCATTTCCACCTCGGCTGCCCGAACGGCAAACCAATCGCTCGGCTGCTGGCGAGAGGCCATCTGGAGCTTGACCATGCCCAAGACCGCGCGACCGCGGGCCGACCTGGGGTTTATGGCGAGCGCCTGGTTGGCGAACGCTTCGGCCTCCGCGTAACGCCGCTGCTCGACGGCCTCAATGGCCGATCCCTCTAACTGGGCGCAGGCGGTGCCTTGCTCGTCATTGAGAGCAACTATCGGTAAATCGTCAATCGTGGCCTTCGACGGGTCCGGAGCCACCGCCGAGCACGCCACCAACCACGGCATCACCAACCAACAAGAGATTCTGCGCCCAAACGCCATCCGCACATCATCGTCTGGCCTGCCCCTCACTCCAAGCTACGCTTCGTTCATGGTGCGCATTGCTGCCGACATGACCTGGTTGGTCGGACGAACTCCCCTGATCGATCTTGCCCGACTATCACCTCCTGGCAGCCGGATCGTCGGCAAGCTCGATGCGTGGAATCCGTCTGGCAGCAATAAGGACCGCGCGGCGCTCGGCATGATCCGGCACGCCGCCAACAGCGGCTTCCTAAAGCCTGGCGGCACGATCATCGAGTGCAGTAGCGGCGACCTTGGACTTGCGACTGCGATCATCGGTCGGCGTCTCGGCTACCACGTCGTGCTGACGATGCCAGCCAGCATCGACCCCGACCGGCGAAACTTGCTGCTGGCGGTCGGTGCCGAGGTCGTCACAACCGCCGCGGCGGCTGGCATGCGCGGCGCCATGGCCCGCGCAGAAGAACTGACCAAAGCGACCGCTGGCGCGGTGTGTTTGCAGGCCTTCACAAACCGCTCGAACGCACGAACGCACGAAGAGACGACGGCGCGGGAGATCTGGGCCGACACCGACGGCCAGGTCGAGGCCGTGGTCGTGCCGATTGGCACGGGCGGGACTGCGGCAGGCTGTGCGAGTTTCTTCGCACCGCTGGGCGTTCGCGTGATTGGCGTCGAACCAGCCACAAGCGCGGTTCTGAGTGGTGGCAAGGCGGGCGTCCATAACATTGCCGGGCTAGGCGCTGGGTTCATTCCCGACATCCTGTCGCCGGCAGAACTGAGTGAAATCCTGACTGTGACCGACGAGCAAGCGCGACAAACGACGCAAAGATTGATGCGCGAAGAGTCGTTGTTGCTCGGACCCGCCAGCGGTGCCGTAACCTGCGCAGCCATCACCTTGGCAAAACGGAACGACGAAGCTGGCAAGATGATCGTTGCCGTGCTGCCCGACGCAGCCGAACGCAACCTCGACCACTGGATAAATGAGACGCCGTGATGAGCAACACCAATAACGAAGCGGACATCCAGCAGCAGGCCCAAGCGTTACTCGAAAAGGTCGGCGCACTGCGCAGCCAGATCCACGAGCAGATCATCGGCCAAGATCAACTCGTCGACGACTTGCTCGTCGCCCTGCTAGCCGGCGGCCACGTATTACTGGAAGGGCTTCCCGGTCTCGGCAAGACGATGCTCGCCAAAGCACTCTCCAGTGGCTTGGGCCTCGACTA
>CALCZA010000003.1 GCA_937906475.1 uncultured bacterium | reverse complement strand
ATGACAAGACGCACATCGGGTTCGAAAAAGCACCGAACCAGACGAGACATCACCTAACGAAGGTGCATTGGCGTAGCTGTCCTGGTTAGTGGCCGGCGTCGTCCAATTATGAAGCCAGCTACCCACCTGATCGGCGAGAAAGTAGGGGTCTTCAAACGGCGAACGCTTCATCCACCGGCCAGTAGCTTGGTTGCCGATGATTAGGCTGGTGTTGTGATCTTTTGATTCTTCACCCTGAATCTCCTCAATGTAAAGCCCGAGGCTCTTACGAATAGAGATGATGTCTTGGCCTTTGCCAGTCAGGAACGTCCATCCTGGTCCAGCACCATACATCTCCGCGTATGCCGCTAGGACTTCGGGAGTGTCAGTGAGTGGATCGATCGTGATCGAATAAAAGAACACATCCTTCCCGACGCGGTCACCCAGGATCGCGGCAAGCTCAGCGAGCTTAGCGGTCTCGAGCGGGCACACATCAGGACAGGTCGTGTAGATGAAGTTGATGACGACAACTTTGCCCTCAATCAGGTCATCGAAGAATCGCAACTCTTCGCCTTCATGAGAGGTCAGAGCTACGTTGGGGAAATAACCAGCCCCCCAACGCGAGCCACCAGAAGTTCGATCCGAATTGACTGCTACCGACGCCTGAGCAGCAATTCCCGTAGCGAAAGTAAGGGAAACTGCTAGGCATGCCGATGCAGTTCGGAGCAAGCGGTTACCTACCCAGCAAGTGACCATAGGACCTCCCTTCATCGTCATCGACAGCATCTGGATCACCGGTCCGGTGAGTGGAGAGAGCATATGTCTGCACATAGCTGACTCCGTCCCAGCTAGGCATAGGAGTAGGCATTACCAACACCTGACCAGGATTCTCGATATCCCATCTCATGAGCATCGCATGATCCTCATGTTGAGTGTTGTGGCAGTGCTCGACATAAGACCCAACAAACTCGCGGAAGCGCAAAGCTATCACCATCTCGTCGCCAGTCTCATCTGCTGGCCCAATGCGATAGATATCCTTACGGGCCCAGCGCTCCCACTCAGGAGGAGCCGCACCACCACGCGAGATGATTTGCCCTTCTTCAAAGTGAATATGAATCGGGTGAGCCCATCCGCCACCGCCATTCTTTAGGGTCCAAAGCTCCACCTGGGAACGGTTCACAGATGTGGAGATCCGGCGCGTGTCACCATACAAACCGCCGCCACCGTCGGTCTTCTGGGTCCATGGCGCTTGGTCGGTGCCATTTGAGCGACCGAACGAAAACGTGTGCCGATTTGCGCCGTCCAATTCAGCCTGCGTAAAGGTCGGCAAAGGAAGCATCTTCAGATCCGTGCCACCAGGACCGTTACCATTACCGGAGACATAGTCCGCAGGATCCATGCTCAAGTCCGTGCCGCTGTATTCGTGAACAACAAACTCTAGGACGCGGGTGACACACGGGTCCGAGTCATATCGGTTATTTGCACCAGGCGTCGGCTGATCAAACGGAGCTTGCGAGCGATCGTGATAGTCGCCGTTAAGCACTTCTTCGATCGGGATGTCTTCATTTGGCCGCTTGCCGTTCTTGTGCTCCAAGAGGTTGACCATGAACAGCTTGGTGCCAGGATTGAATTGCGAGAAATCGACGACGATGTCATAACGCTCAGCGATTGCCTGTTCCGGCAGGGTGCCAAGGCGGTTCTCATAGCCGGCCCACGTAGTAGTGCCATCAAACGCAACGGAGTGCTCCATGATGTTGCCGTCATTAGCAATCATGTGGAACGGAACCAAGTTATAGGAAAGTCCGGAACCGTCCCCCCCTTCAATCGCGCCACCAGTGCCCTGGACCTCTTCAACTAGCGCAATGCGCATGTAGCGAGAAACGGAACCGTTCAAGAGGCGGAAGCGGTAACGACGTGCTCGGACATCCAGGTAGGGCTTCCACAGCCAGTTGCAGACCATCTGGTCGCCGAGAAACCCATCGAGATTGAAGATGTTGAAGAATAGCTGCCCCTCAGAGTCCCACGCTTTATCGGCAAACGTCAGGTTGACATCGTAATCGCGGTTACCCCAATCAAGTGCGCTACCACTAGGGAGGCGCAGGTTGACGCCATCATTAATGGACTCGTTGCCACGATCGATGGCACTGTAGTAGTTCATCGTCGCCGCGTTGCCCTTGTAGACATTTTGCGCCGTGAAATCGAGCATGTGGTCGTGGAACCAGTGCGAGCTCATGACCTCGCGATAATCGCCAGGGAGCATTTCGATGCCGCCATTGCCATCAGGCGTGCCCATCCGCACGTCATTCGCATTGGCGTTGATGGAGTCGTGTCCAGCCACCACCATTGGCCAATGGTAGTCGTAGAACTGACCAGGGAAGAAGAACGACTGGGCATAGCCATCACTCTCCGATGGATTGTGGCCGTTGTGTTCGTGTGTCGTCAGCGTGTGCAGGCCGAATCCATTATTGGAAGATGGATCAATTGGCAATGCGTTGTAGTGACGGAAAAGTATCGGCTTGCCATAGCGAGCCATCAACAACTTCGGCGGGAACGTGCCATCGAATGTCCACACTGACCGCTCATCCTGCATAGGAAACGCCGGGTGTAGTCGGCAAGCTGCCCCGGCAGCAGTGCCATCAAATTGAGGCTGAGCGTTACCTGCGACATCTGGGCCGGCAACGTTGTGATAAAGACCACCAGGAGCAAACTCACCATGTGAGTATTGGTGCATTTGCAGAGAATCGCGCAGCCCTGAATTATCGTGCGCGCCCGCTTGCGCAGTCACAAAGTATTGCTCCGGCATAAACTCCGCCCAACGCTGATGGGCCCAGCTAATGCCCGGTGGACGACCCTCTGCTGGGGAGGTTGTGACTGGACGACCCAAGAAACTCGCGACCGAGTTACTCCACGGGTTTAGATCGAGGACGTTCGAACGAACCGTTGGATATGGCACAGGCAACGCTTCGATTCCAGACACCTCCTGACCAAGGAACGAATCCATAGCAACAAAGTCCGGACCTGAGGCCGTGGTTGTTGGGGAAGGAAACGGCGATCCGCCGGAAGTTGAAGTTGCCGCTCCTAGCGGCTTTGGCCCAAACTCTTCATAACGAAGCATCATTTGCGTAAAGGCTTGAGCTCCGTAGAGCGGGCTCGGCTTCGCACCGGTAGGCACATCTATGCCTCCATTGGATTGCAGATTAGTGGTGTTGATTTCCCTGCCCGCATCTTCAAAGGTGCCCGTCGGGCCACCCTCTAAGGAGTTCGCGTAGGCATGCGCCGGGATGAGCCCATCAATATGGTCGTCATCAATGATGACTGAGATTAGGACGGACGGATCTGGCAGGGCGGCGACCATGGATGGCAAAGCCAAGCACAGACAACCGATGACGAGGTATGCGGAGCGTAGCGAGCGCCCTTGACGAATCACTGACCTGCCACCTGGCGCCTGATCGGGAGAAGGAGACGAACTTTGAGGGATTTTCATGGCGAGTAATCACGGCCGGCCGAGGGGCAAGGCGGGCGGGGCATAGTGCGAGCACTGTCGCAGTTCAGTATGACGATGACATACGGTGTCGCAAGTGCCTTACTAGGGTATTTCGGCGGTTGCTCAAAAAATACGACTACGCAAACCACTACCTGGCACAAATTTTTGGTCTTCGTCTGGCAGAGGCATACAAGATCGCAAATAACCAGATCTGATGATTAATTTCTCCCGACCGTAGGGCTGGGCCATAGTGCGGTCACTGGCGAATCAAGCCAGGCCGCCCCGCGACCTGGCATCACAGGAAAGAGCCGCAGGCCGCAGGAGC
>CALCZA010000002.1 GCA_937906475.1 uncultured bacterium | reverse complement strand
CAGTTATCATGAGCCCCCAAGTGCCCGCATGACAACTGTAGAGATGGTGGCGTCCCGTCGACACGAAACCCCAATGAAGACAGGGACGGGGCGATACAGAAGCAACCATGGCGTGATGGCACAGGCATCCCTCACCGAGTTCAAGTAATCTTCACCGAGCTACCATCGCACTATCTGACACAATTAAAACAGCGCGGTATCATTCGCGAGCTTGCCAGACGAGCGCGAGGGGATGTCGTGCATACGTCCATCCCTGCCTCACCAAAGTCCCCATCGCTCCTGCACGGAGTGACTTTGCCAGTTGAGGACCAACCGCCTGAAGATCTGAACCATCGAAACGCGCCAACTGGGACCAACCCCAAGGCCGTCAAGGGCCCCACGAACGGGTCCGACGCGAAACCGCCTGGCTTGTTGGTCACGGTCACCCCACGAACTCACCCACCATTCAGCCAACCATTTCGCATGGAGGCATCCGCGAACGGTGATCACAATCGACTTAAACTACTTATCAAAAGCATCTTACACGATCCTCCGAAACCCCCTGCCAACACCGAACTCATTACCAGAACTTGAGGCTACCCATAATCATCCTTGGGACGCGTCGATGCCGATAGGCTTACGGCTACTCAAGATGAGAACGACGAACGACCGCACACCAACCGATACACCCCGACATCAAGGGGCCCCGGCACCCGTTGCGCGGCCGCCATACCGAAAGCCAGCGGGCAGCGCCCGCCGAGTCGCTCCAAACCACCCAGCGGTCCGGAGTCCTTCGTGAGCAAGGTTCCTCCGTCGGTGCTCGTCGTCATCGTGAACTATCGGACACCCGAACACGTCGTTGACTCGCTGCGATCACTCCAGCCCGAGGTCATGAATCAGCCCGGGACAAGTGTCGTAGTCGTCGACAATGCCTCGGGCGACCACTCCGTCGACCACATTTCCGCAGCCATCGCGGCTGATGGCTGGGAGTCTTGGGCATCACTGCTGCCGGCTCCAACCAACGGCGGTTTCGCCTACGGCAACAATCAGGCGATCGAGGCGGCCATGGGGTCGACCGCGCCACCGGACCTCTTCTGGTTGCTCAATCCGGACACAGTTGTGCGACCTGGCGCCCTGCGCGCCTTGACCGAGTTCATGGTCGCCAACAGCAACGCCGCCATCTGCGGCGGTGGCATCGAGCAGGCTGATGGCCAAAATTGGCTCTTTGCGTTTCGATTCCCCGGTATCCTCAGCGAAATAGAACGGGGTTTCGGATTATCGATAGTTACGCGGCTGCTGTCTCGCTCGGTTGTCTGCATGCCCATGGGTAGCGAGCCAGCTCGCGTAGATTGGGTCAGCGGCTGCACGATGATGATTCGCCGCGAGACGATTGAGCAAATCGGCATGATGGATGAGGGCTACTTCCTCTACTTCGAGGAGACCGACTACTGCCTTCAGGCTCGACGAGCTGGCCTTGAGTGCTGGCATCTGCCAGACAGCAAAATCATGCACATCGCCGGACAGAGCACTGGGGTCAACCAACAGACCCAGAAGTTCAGACGCATCCCGGCGTATTGGTTCGAATCTCGCCGCCGCTACTTCGCGAAGAACTACGGCCGACTCTATGCTGCCGTAGCCGACACGGCTTGGATGCTAAGTTATTGCCTCGGAGGCGTTCGGCTATGGCTGCAACGCAAGTCCCGAAACTCGTCACCTAGACTGCTCACTGACTTCGCCCGCCACTCCGCACTGTGGCACTCACACAAGACTCGCAAGAGCCAAAAACGTCGGCACCCCAGCACCGAAAAGTCGCGGGGAACCTCAACTACTCACTAGGAAATGACTACCTCCTTCGCGTGTGTATTAATCGGCCGAGGTCCACAGCTAATAGCTAGCGGGAACCACCTACTAAGTCGCTCGCACCAAGTGGTGCATGTGGTCTCGGACTGCCCGCTCGCGGCCAAGTGGGCCCAACGTCACGGCATCGCACGAACGGACGCTGGCGAAGACTACGTAGCAGCGCTGGGCCGCGAGCCATTCGACTACCTGTTCAGCATCGTCAACCATGCGGTCACGCCCGCAGCGGTGCTAGATATGCCCCGCTTGGGAGCGATCAACTACCACGACTCGTTGCTGCCGGCCTACAGCGGGTTCCATGCCACAACTTGGTCGATCCTCGATGGCCAGGCCGAGCATGGCATCACGTGGCATCGCATGACCAAGGACGTGGATGCCGGTCCCTACCTGCTGCAGAAGTCCTTTCCGATCACCGAGCAGGATACGGCCTTCACTGTGGCAGCGCGCGCTGCGGAACTCGCCAACCGCTCGTTCGCGGAACTGATTCAGTCTCTAGAAGACGGATCGGCCAACGAGTCGCCTGGCCTTCCCGCGCAACACTTTCACCGCAAGTCGGAGCGACCGGGCCTCGTAGCACTCGACTGGACCCAACCCACCGAGGACTTGCTGCGCGTAATACGTGCCTTTGACTTCGGCAGCGAAGACAACTGGTTGGCTCAAGCCAAACTCCAAACACCGTCTGGTGAGTTCCTCTGCATCGGTTCGGCTGTGTCGGCACCAGACTCCGACGCATCACCCGGCGCTCTTCTCAGCAGCACTGCCGAAGGAATCACGGTCCAGGGATCCAAGGGCGCCTTGACGTGCACGAACCTGACGACACTAGAAGGCGATGCCATCCGAGAGGCTGATCTCGCCAAGCATGGATTGCTTGCGGGTGCCACTCTGCCTGGTTTGGCAGTTCCCCTGGCAGAGGCCGCGAGCAACTTGGATCGCGAAGTCACCAAGTCCGAGCGGTTTTGGATGCGGCGCCTACAAGCCCTCAGCATCCCACAACTCAACGAACTCAAGGTGCACGCACCAACGGGCCAAACGGCCAGCGTGGACGTGCCACTAGCAAGCGCTCTATTGGCGCTGCCAAGCGAATCGCAGCACGCAATGCTCGTTGCAGGCTTGGCCGTCTACGCGGCCCGGACCAACGATGAGGTGACGACCGTCGACATTCCGGTTTGCGTCGCCACGCTCCCCGACGACCTGACCCAACTCTACTCGACGACGGTGCCGCTATCGTTTGAAGTCGACTCGCAAGCAACCTGGCAAACCGTGCAGCATCATGCCGGCGAAGAATTGCGAACGGCGACGGCTCGTGGCACCTACGCACGAGATATCTGGATGCGCTATTCGGCCTTGCGCGGCAAGTCCGCGACTGAGCGTCAAATGAGCATCGCGGTCGCTCTCAACGCCAGTCCAACGGCGCTGCCCGCAGGGGTGCGCCTACTACTGAGCCTGGCATCCGGAAGCGACAAGCTCCAGTTGCTGTTCGACACCAACGCGATCAGTGCTCTTCACGCCGAACGCATCGGAGCCCGCATCGTTCACCTGATGCAGGCCGCAAGCGAACATCCGAACACCTCCGTTGGCACGTTGCCGATCGTTCCGAAGGCGGAACAGGATCTCTTGCTGCAGGCGTTCCAGAACACCCATCGCGACAGTGTCGACGTTTCGTGCATTCACGATCTGTTTGCGGCGCAGGTCGACCGGACTCCGGACAAGACTGCACTGGTGTTCCGTGACGACAGTTTGACGTATCGCGAACTTCACGAACGGTCAGATGCCCTCGCGCTCCACCTGCAAGAACTCGGAGTCGGTCCAGATCTAATGGTCGCCATCGCCATCGAACGTTCGCTGGACATGGTGGTTGGACTGCTCGCGATTCTGAAAGCCGGCGGCGCCTACGTGCCGCTCGACCCAGCCTATCCCACCGAGCGATTGGCGATGATGCTTGAGGACTCGGGCGCACGTTGGCTGCTCACCCAACGCCACCTGCAAACCCAGCTACCGCAGCACAGCGCCGCAGTGGTGCTCGTCGAGGAACCGGTCGCGACCAAGTCGACACCGACCTCCCCCACAACAAGCGCCACGCCGGCGAATCTCGCCTACGTCATCTTCACGTCAGGTTCTACCGGGCGCCCGAAGGGCGTCATGATTGAGCATCGCAACGTAGCCAACTTCTTCGCCGGCATGGACGAGCGGGTTGGACGCGAGCCAGGCACATGGCTGGCCGTCACCAGCATCTCGTTTGACATCTCGGTGCTTGAGATCTTCTGGACACTCTGCCGTGGCTTCGAAACGGTGATCCAGGAAGAGGGCGACAAGGCATCGATGCTGAAGTCGCAGTCACAAACCGTGGCAACCGAACGGCCCATGGGTTTTGGTCTGTTTTACTTCGCGGCAGACAGCAGCAATACCGCCACGACCAACGCCTATCGGCTGATGTTGGACGGCGCAAAGTTTGCAGACAGCCACGATTTCGTGGCGGTCTGGACGCCGGAACGCCACTTCCATGCGTTCGGCGGTCTCTACCCCAATCCCGCAGTGACGTCTGCGGCGATCGCATCGATCACGAGCAAGGTCGAACTGCGCGCCGGCAGCGTGGTGATTCCTCTACACGATCCGATCCGGGTTGCCGAGGAATGGGCCGTCGTCGACAACATCTCGCAAGGCCGTGTCGGCCTTTCGTTTGCTAGTGGTTGGCACGTCAACGACTTCGTTCTGAAGCCAGAGAACTTCGAGCGTCGACGCGAAGTGATGCAGGAGTCCATCGACACCGTGCTGCGCCTATGGGCCGGCGAGAAGATCAAAGTTAAGAACGGCGCCGGCGAGGAAATCGAAGTCAGCGTGCTGCCAAGACCGATCCGGCCTCGCCCCCCCATGTGGATTGCTTCCGCCGGCAACATCGAGACGTTCCGCAACGCTGGACGTTCCGGCCACAACATCCTGACCAACATGCTGGGTCAGGACATCCAAGATCTAGCTACGAAGTTTGCGGCATATCGCGAGGCGCGCCGCGAAGCCGGCCACGAGGGCGACGGCATCGTCACCGTAATGCTGCACACGTTCGTCACCGATGACGACGAGAAGGCCAAGCAACTGGCGCGCGGACCATTCGGGAACTACCTCACGACGTCCTATGACCTCGTCAAGGTAGCGCCGTGGATGTTCCCCGCCTTCAAGCAACCTTCCGCAGCCAATGCTGGCGGCGGCGCCACGGCTCAGGCGTTCGATCCAGAACGCTTCGATGACGACGACATGGCGGCGCTACTCGACCACGCGTTCGATCGCTATTTCGACACAGCGGGCTTGTTCGGCACACCCCAGCGCGCCCTGAAGCTAGTCGAACAACTCAAGGACATCGGCGCTACCGAAGTCGCGTGCCTCATAGACTTCGGCATCGACCCCGACACCGTGCTTGAGAACCTCGAGCACCTTGACGAACTACGCCGGCTAGCAAACCCGGCAGCAACAAACCCCGCCGCAGCAGCCACTCCGCAAGGCACCCCGGTTTCGATCCGCGAGCAATTCGAACGTAGGGAGATCACGCACTTCCAGTGCACGCCTTCCCTGGCGCGCATTCTGGTCGCAGACGGCACTCTGAGTTCGATGAAGTCGCTGCGCAAATTCTTGGTTGGTGGCGAAGCTCTTACCAGCGACTTGGCGAAGACGATTACCTCCGAGCTGCCTCAGGTCGACCTGGTCAACATGTATGGACCAACCGAGACCACCGTCTGGTCAACGACCGAGGCAATCGACAGAAACAACACGGACAGCATCACGATCGGCAAACCGATCGCGAACACGCAAATCCGCATCCTGGACTCGCAACTGCAGCTCCTGCCGCTGGGCACACCTGGAGAACTCTGCATCGGCGGGGATGGCGTCGTGCGCGGCTATCTAGACCGACCAGATCTAACTGCCGAGCGATTCGTCGCGGACCCGTTCCAGCCCGGCAACCGCATTTACCGGACCGGTGACCTGGCCCGCTTTGCCGACGACGGCACGCTGGAATACCTCGGTCGACTCGACCAGCAAGTCAAGTTCAACGGCTACCGAATCGAGCTCGGAGAGATCGAGACCCTCTTACAGCGACACCCATCGGTCAAGCAAGCCGTCGTTGCCGTGAAGGACGGTCCCAGTCAGTCGCAACTCGTTGGCTACGTTTTGGCCGCAGGTAGCGCAACCGACGCAGCTGACACACCGACTAGCGAAACTGCTGATTGGCAAAGCCGCTGGGATTCCGCCTACGCAAAGCGCTCCGGTGCCGACAAAGCTCCAGCGCGCTTCAACACATCGGGCTGGCTCAGCAGCTACACGGGCGAACCGATCGCCACCGCGGCGATGCGCGAGTGGCTGGACCAAACGATCGAAAGCATCCGAGACCTTGGCCCGCAACGAGTGCTCGAGATTGGCTGCGGCACGGGCATGATTCTCTACTCGTGCCTTGAGCACGTCGAGCACTACACCGCGGTCGATCTCTCACCCGTCGCGCTCGAATCGATTCGCAACGAGTTGAGCGACGACGAGCGCCGCAAGGTCACTCTCCTCAATCGCTCAGCAGACCAGCTCGACGCGATTGCCGACAACAGCTGTGACGTCGTCATCATCAACTCGGTCGCGCAGTACTTCCCCAGCGCGGAGTATCTGACACGCGTACTAGCACAAGCTTCCCGGGTGCTCCGTGAAGGCGGCGCAATCTTCCTCGGCGATGTGCGTTGCCTCGAAGCAGCCAACGCGTTCCATACTCTGGTCGAGCTACAAAAAGCGCCGGGACAAACTTCGACCGCAGCCCTTACAGATCGCATCGCTGAGCGAGAGACTCTCGACACGGAACTACTGCTCGCGAAACAGTTCTTCACAACCATCAGTGAGGAAGTGCCTGGACTGCACCTCGTCTCCATGCAAAACAAGCGTGGCACGCATGCCACGGAGATGCGCGACTTCCGATACGACGTGGTTCTCCGCTCCGGCACACCGGAACTCACACTAGATCTCGCGACGATTCCAAGCATCCAGCACCCGACTGCCACGGAAGCGATCCGGCAAGCCTTGGCAAGCACCCCGGCATTGCTGCAATTGACAGGCGTGCCAGATGCCCGCCTGAACCGCGCCCTAGCGGCAGCCCAGACGATTGCTCGCGGCGACGCCTCGACCACTGCTGAATCCCTGTGCGCAACGCTGACGCAAGCGGCTGAAGGCATCGACCCCGACGCCGTGCGCGCGCTTCACCCAGAATACGACGTCGAGATCCGATTCGGCACCGAGTTGGGGACCTTCGACGCCTTGCTACGACGCAAGGGTCACGCACCAACTGGTGCCTGGGTGCCGGCACACGACGCGACCGCCGCCAGTTCGAACACGCCACACAAGCGCATGGATTCGGACAACTTGGTCGAGAAGTTGCGGGCTCATCTGCAAGCGTTCCTGCCGGACTTCATGGTGCCGCAAGCCTTCGTGATGCTTGAGTCCCTGCCGCTAACACCGAACGGAAAGATCGACCGGAAGGCACTGCCAGACCCAATCGAAAATCATCAAGGTAACCAGGAGGCATATGTCGTTCCCAGCAACGATCTGGAACGTAAGATCGCCGGAATCTGGCGAAACGTACTCGGTGTCGAACGGGTTGGCCGCAAGGACAACATTTTCGATTTGGGAGCCAGTTCTCTACTGACCGTGGAAGCCAATAGCCAACTACAAACGGTGCTTGGCCAGAAGGTCCCATTGGTAACTATGTTCCGCTATCCCACCATCGAATCGCTCGCGGAACACCTAGGCACGCCAAATGGCGCCACCGAAACCGCCAGCACCGAGCGCCAAGACCGCTTGTCATCGGCCGCCGAGCGTCGCCGTCAAGCGCGGGCCAAGCACTCTCGATCATGACACGGGTAGAATCATGACACTGGGTGAACTGAACTCCAACCCAAGCCCAGCGGACTCGGCCCAGGATGATATCGCAATCATCGGCATGGCTGGTCGGTTTCCGGGCGCCAACAGCGTTGCCGAATTTTGGCAGAACCTGATCCAAGGCGTCGAATCCATCCGCCGCCTTAGTGAAGAGGAACTGCTACGCGCGGGAGTTCCGCGTCGTGATGTCGAGAACCCTGATTACGTTCGCGCTTGCCCAGTGCTCGACGACATCGACAAGTTCGACGCAGCGTTCTTCGGGATCAGTCCGCGCGACGCATCCGTCATGGATCCTGCGCACCGGTTGTTCCTGGAGGTTGCCTGGCAAGCTCTAGAAAATTCTGGCAACACAGGACTGGCCGCGGAAGGCTGCGTAGGCGTATTCGCTGGATCTGGCGCTCCGCTGTACTGGATGAACAACATCCGCAGCCACCGCGAGATCACCGAGTCCATGGGTGAATTCCTTGTCCGGCACACCGCCAACGACATGAACTTCCTGGCGACCAGGGTTTCCTACGACATGGACTTGCGGGGACCGAGCATCAACGTGCAAACCGCGTGCTCATCCGCACTCGTTGCCGTGCACTTCGCCCGCCAAAGCTTGCTGGCCAACGAGTGTGACATGGCCTTGATCGGCGGCTCGACCATCGCCCTGCCGATGGCACACGGCTACCACTTCAAGGAAGGTGAAATCCTGTCTCCGGATGGACATTGTCGGCCATTCGATCACCGCAGTTCCGGCACCGTGTTCGGAAGCGGTAGCGCTTGCGTCGTGCTGAAACGTCTCAACGACGCGCTCGACAACGGCGACACGATCGTGGCCGTGATCAAGGGGTCCGCCGTCAACAACGACGGAGCTGTCAAGGCCGGCTTCCTGGCACCCGGTGTCGATGGCCAAGCCGAAGTCATTAAAACGGCCCTGAAGTCTGCGCGTGTCGACGCCCGCACCATTAGCTACGTAGAAGGTCACGGCACCGGCACGAGTGTTGGCGATCCCATCGAACTCACCGCGCTCGAACAGGCGTTCTCAAGCCAAACGCAGGACAAGCAGTTCTGCGGCATCGGCTCGGTCAAATCGAACATTGGTCACCTTGGCGAAGCCGCCGGCGCGGCATCACTCATCAAGGTCGCACTTGCCCTGCAGCACCGTGTTCTACCGCCCACGCTTGGCTTCGAACTGCCTAACCCACGCTTTGCGATGGACGACAGCCCGTTCCACGTCATCGCGAAATGCACGCCGTGGAGTCCTTCAGGCAGCAACGCTTCCAAACCGCTGAGAGCGGGCATCACGGCACTGGGAGCCGGTGGTACGAACTGCCATGTCGTGCTCGAAGAACCGCCACCGCCGCTTCCCGGCGAGGGTGGGCGCGACCGACACTTGTTCGCGCTTTCGGCCCGGACTAAGACCGCACTCGATCAAATGAGTCGCAACTTGGCCGACCATCTGACGCAGAACCCCGAGTGTGATCTCGGCGATGTCGCCTACACGCTGGCGATGGGGCGACGCAGTCTCGCGCATCGACGCGCGGTAGTTGCGGCATCTTCGATTGAAGCCGCAAGTCTCCTGAACGGCGAGAATCCGACTCGAGTCGGCACCGTCGCAGCAGATGTAAACGACCCCGGTGTCGTGTTCACATTCCCAGGTGGTGGCGCGCAGTATGCCCGCATGTGCTTCGATCTCCACGAACGCGAACCGGCCTTCCGAGACGCCCTCGAGGAGTGTCTGAGCATCGTCGATCAGCACTGCGGCCCGGCCGTTCGCGAACTGCTATTTGCCGCAACGCCAGACGCCAAAGCCGCGACCGCGCAGTTGCAGCAGCCATCGCTTGCGTTGCCGGCTCTATTCTCGATCGAGTATTCCCTAGCTCGGTTGTTCGAATCTTGGGGGCTGCGACCGGTGGCCTACGTCGGCCACAGCATGGGTGAGTATGTCGCTGCTTGCCTCGCGGGTGTTTTCTCGGTCCGTGATGGCCTGCGGTTAGTCTCCTTGCGCGGCAAGTTGTTTGAGCAAACGCCGCCTGGCCGGATGGCGGGCATTTCGCTGCCAGAGCACGAAGTGCGAGCCATGATGCCCGAGGGCCTCAGCATCGCCGCCGTAAATGCACCCGACCTCTGCGTGGCGTCGGGACCGCGTGAACTGCTCGAGTCACTGACCGCAAAGCTCACGGAACAAGAAGTGGATTGGACACCGATTCACATCGATGTCGCGGCCCACTCTTCCTTGCTCGAGCCCATCCTCGATGAGTTCCGCACCTTCTGCACATCCATCGACTTCGAAGCACCCAAGACACCGATCGCATCCAACCTGACGGGCAAGTGGTTGACGCCAACCGAAGCACAGGACCCTGAGTATTGGGTCCAACATCTGCGCAGCACGGTGCGCTTCGCCGACTGTGTCGAGACAATCCTAGAAGCTGGTAGTCGCGTGTTCCTCGAAATCGGTCCAGGACGAACGCTCACGACTCTCGTCGGCGCCCAGACCACCAAGGCTCCACACGCTTACAACTCCGTTCGCCACCCACGCGAAGCCGCCGACGACGTCGACTACGCATTACTCAGCCTAGGAAAGGTGTGGGCCGCAGGCGCCGACTGCGACTGGACGGCGCTCTACGATGGGGAACTGCGCAATCGGGTACCACTACCTGAGTATCCGTTTGAAGGACAGTCGTACTGGGTTGACGCCCGCGCTACCAAGGCCGGCGAGGACACGGAACCATACAAGCGAGAGAACCTTGATGAGTGGTTTGCGACAGTCTCATGGGATCTGACGCCACGAGTAGTAGCCGCTGAGGCACCAGCATCACGTTGGCTGCTGATCTCGAACAGCATGGAGCAGAGTCACGCACTTGCCCAAGCGCTCCAACAGCAAGCGGGGAGCAACTTCGAGGCTGTGCTGGCCTATCACGGCGAGCACTTCCGCCTGCTGTCTGACGGCAGTTTCGAAATCATGCTTGGCGAAGCAGAAGCCTACCAAAGCGTGCTCGAACAACTTCGCACTAGAGAACGCACTCCACAGCACGTTGTCATGTTGCTGGGCAGCGACACTTCGTCCGGAACGAACACCGGCACGCGACCGGCGACAACAATCGAAGGTAGCTTCCTTGCGCCGACTCGCATGGCGTTTGCCATGAGCAGCGCACTGGAAGCCGCAACGTTCACACTCGTAACAGAGAATGCATTCTCCGTTGCCGGCGAACCGCTCGATCCCATCGCACGATTGAGCACCGGGCCAGCGCTGGTCATCCCGCGCGAATTGCCGGAATTTCCAACCCGACTTATCGATCTGGATGCAACCGACGGCGCAACCAACGCGGACCGACTCCGCGCGCTGGCGCAAGAACTGCTCTCAGGCGAAACCGCGCCAATAATCGCGCTACGCACGCCAAAGCGCTGGACACCAAAGCTGAGCCCGACGCAGCTCCCGACAGCCGACGCCCAACCGTTGTGGCTAGCCGACGGCGACGTCATCCTGATCACTGGTGGACTAGGCGGCATGGGCCGCGTCCTAGCGCAACATCTTGCGAAGCAACGCAAGGTACGCATAGCGCTCTTGTCACGCTCCTCACTGCCTGAGCGTAGCAACTGGGAACATCTGCTCGCCGACCCGGAAACCACCACCAGCGTCCGTACGCGGATCGAGGGGCTTCTGGCGATCGAAGCAGACAGTACAGAAGTCATGGTCGTGCAGGGCGATGTCACCGACCCCGACAGCTTGCGCAACGCCCTCAACTTGGTACGCGAACGCTTCGGTAAGCTGAATGTGGTCATCCACGCCGCCGGCGTCATAGACGACGCGACGCTACAAGCGAAGACCACCGCACAGATGCGAGAGGTGTTGGCACCCAAGGTCGAAGGCACACGTAACCTTGACGACCTGATCAACGAAGACCTGAAGGCGTTCGTGGTCATGTCCAGTATCGCAAGCCTTCTGGGTCTGCCCGGCCAAGTCGACTACACGGCCGCTAACGCATTCCTCGATGCCTTTGCCGAAGACCGCCAACGACGCAAGCCAGGACGCACGGTCGCCATCAACTGGAATGCATGGCGCGATGTCGGGATGATCGCTGAAGCCGGGCCTGATCGACCTCAGCAACCTCTGCCTGCCGGGCGCACGGACCACCCATGGCTCGATGCGTGGGAACCAATCCCCGCGGGCCGCCGCTACCAAACCGATTTCACCGTCGCCTCTCACTGGCTGCTCAGTGAGCACCGGATCAATTCAGCCCAGGCTGTGATTCCTGGAACTGGCTTCGTCGAATTGGCACGCGCTGCTTTCCTCGAGGCGGGACACTTTGCCTTAAGCCATGCGACCGCCAACGCCGTCGAACTCAGCCAGGTCACGATACTGCAACCGTTCCAAGTTGCGGCGGGAGCACAGCAAAGACTCCAAATAGCCATCCAACAGCAGGACAACGGTTCGGTTGTAACGATCAGCTCAACTGGCGGGAACGTCGTCTACATGACCGCCGAAATGCGGCGCTGTAGCGTCGTACGAGACCGCGCCGACTTGGCGATACTCCGCGATCGTTGCCAACAGCCAGTCGCGACGCGCGACGGGTTTCTGGACCAAGATTTCGTCTGCTTTGGTCCGCGGTGGCAGAACCTTGTCAGCATCCGCCAAGGTGCGGGCGAAGCAGTGATCGATCTAGAACTCGACCCTTCGTTCAGCGACGACCTCACGACGCTCGCCTACCACCCAGCACTGCTGGACATGGCAACGGGCGCTGCGCAGGGCCTCATTCCGGGCTTCCAGCAGAGCACCGATTTCCTGGTCCCGTTCGGCTACGACCGCATTCGCATTGCGGCACCGGTCACGCAGCGATGCACGAGCCACGTGCGATTGCGACCAGAGTCTTCCCGAGACGCGGCATCATTCGACATTCGCATCTTCGATGAGACGGGCCTGGAGTGCATCAGCATCGAAGGCTTCACGATGAAGCGCATCGACAAGAACGCGGGCATCGCCAATTCGTCCAGTAACAACTCGGACCGCAATCAAAAGCCCAAGCAGAACGCCGCAACTGAAGCCTTGCTGCGCGAAGCGATCACGCCAGCAGAAGGGCTCATCGCCTTCGACCGCGTGATGACCCAGACGGAAGCGGAACAAGTCGTCGCCTCATCCGTCGACGTGGAAGTCTGGCGCCGCAAGCTCACGCTCGAAGCCATGCGTCTCAGCGGAGCCGATGATGGTGAAGATGCTCAGAACTTCTCCCGGCCCACCTTGGCCAGCGACTTCACGCCACCGCTACCAGGACTCGAAACAGAACTGGCCGCGATCTGGTCGAAGCTACTGGGCGTCAGCGACCTTGGTGCGATTGACGACTTCTTCGAACTGGGCGGCAACTCCCTGATCGCGGTGCGCTTCTTCAACCGAGTCAGCAAAGACTTCGGTGTCTCCCTGCCACTCTCAAGCTTGTTCCAGGCGCCGACGATTCGCCAACTGTGCGAAGTCATGGTGGCAGAAGGTTACGTTGCGCCACAGCCTGACAGTGACGAGGGCGAAGCGGACACCCCTGCACTTAGTATCCCAGCGACCGTGAACACTGCTGCAACAGATGATGCATCTGCTGCGGCCGCAGCGTCGCCCCCTCTCTTGATTCGACCCGGTCGCGGCGCCACACCAATCTTCTTCGTCCATGACGGCCTTGGAGAAGTCCTGCTCTACCGATCGCTCGCCCTATTGCTCGACCCGGACCACCCAGTTTATGGCCTTGAGCCCGAGCTGGCGCAGGGACAGTTTCTGCACACAACGATCACGGCCATGGCCAAGGCCAAGGTAGCCCGTATCCGAGCGGTGCAACCATCCGGCCCCTACCTACTCGCGGGTTTGTGCGCGGGTGGAGTCATCGCATTCGAGGTGGCTCGTCAACTCGAGGACTCAGGCGACTCCGTCCTATTTGTTGGGTTGATTGATGCTCCGGCCAGCGGCGCGGAAGAGCGAAGCCTGCGAGTGGCCACGGCCCGACTCGAGCGCATTCGCGATCTGTTCCGCCCAGCCCAAGGCGAGTCAGCAGTTGCACACTGGTTCGCGGTCCTGCCGAAGTTCGCAAAGAAGGCGTACAATTGGCTGACTTACACCATCGGTTCGCGATTTGAGCGACGACGCAATGCGCAGAAGGTGAAAGAACTAAGGGCCCAGGTTTCCAAAGCCGAAACTCAGGCAACCGGATTGCCCTTCATGCAACTTTATGAAGTGGCCCACCGTGAACATGTCGCGCATGGCATCTTCCGCAGCGGCAACGTCGTGCTGTTCCGCGCGACCCAAAGCAACGGCGATGCTGCCGACACGCCGTTCCGCGAGATCTACACCGACGACTTGCTCGGCTGGCAGATTTACGTGCAACCGACCGTGACAGCAATCGACGTTCCAGGTGGGCACTCAAGCGCGCTACAAGAACCCAGCGTCGGTGTTCTCGCCAAGCACATGCAGCGCTGCCTAAGGTCGGTGCTCATTC
>CALCZA010000001.1 GCA_937906475.1 uncultured bacterium | reverse complement strand
ACGCGCTGCGCCTCTGCCTCACTCCATTCGTAGTTGCCCGAGGCACGGCCCGGAACCAGTCGCAACAAGCGCGATGGCAAGCCGCGACCACCGGTGACCACGAACACGCCACCATCGATTCGCTTGGAGAACGTGATGTCGGCAACCGGGAATGGCGCGCCAACGTTCCATGGTTTGCCTTCGAAGTAGGCGGTGCCGAAGGTCCAGTCGAGACTGATGATGCCGCCGTCAGGACCGGGCACGTAGGCCATCCCGGTCGGCGAGCCAGGACCTAAGTTCTGCAAGGCAGGCGGTGCCTCGGGGTAGTCCGCTGCCCACTTGGCACTGCCCTTGCGCCAGCCATAGTCGACGCCACTCTGACCAGCCAGATAACGCGTCGGGCGATACCACGGCAGGCCCATATCCCATTCCATATCGGCGTCGTAGACGACAATCTGGCCGCTGGGCAGCACCACAAGATCGAACGGATTGCGAAACCCGCAGCAGATCAACTCCCACTGCTTGCCATCGGGATCGACCTTGTAGAGGCAACCTCCGGGCGGCGAGTAGCCACCCCAGAAGCCGCGCGCGTCTTCAATGCGCGGCACCAACCGTTCTTCTTGCCAGTTGGTCGGCACACGACTGCTCGATAGCTCTGTCAACTTGGTCATGTTGCCGCACAACACCAACAGGTTCTCACCGTCGGGCGCTACGACAACCGAGTGCGGTCCGTGCTCACCACTGCCGTCGAGGGCACGCAGCAACTCGACGTGATCGAGCATGTCGTCGCTGTCGGTATCGGTCAGTCGGTAAAACCCATCTTGGCCGCCGTTGACGACTGCATACAGGCAGTTTCGGAACCACAACAGGCCGTGCGCACCGCCAAGTTCGACAGGAACGCGTTCGATCGACGTCTGCTCGCCCAACTGCTTGGCCGGGGTGATGCGATACAGGCCGCCACCTTGAGCACTCGAGTAGAGGCGGCCTTGGGGATCGGCTGCCAACGACACCCACGAACCGAGTTCGCGCGGGATGTCGAGCAACCGCATCGGCGGCGGTTGCGTCGCGTCAGAGCTAGCAACTTCCCAATCGACGATGGCGATCTGCGGCGCGTAGGCATTCGTCTGCTGCCCCAGCGCAGTCGCTCCGTGGCGACCGCTCCACACCAAGCCTTTTTGCCCCATCTCGCCAAGCACCCGCACTGGCTGCCAACTCGCGGCATCGAAGCCTGACCTGTCCCAGCCGTCGGGGTCGTCGTCGTGGCAATGCCATTTATCATCGGTAACCACGACCACGTCCTTGCCGTCTTCTTGCCAAGCAATGCGCAGCGCCATCGCGGCAGGCCCACCATCGTTCCAGCCGTGCACAGCAACAACGTTGGCGCCAACCTGCAAATGTTTGGCGATGTCGACAATGGTCGGCGACTCCCACGAGTCATCGTTGGCGACGCGCGCGCCGTTCACGTAGACCCGGCAGTTATTGTCGCAGGCAACCGACAACCGCGCCTTTTCAGGAGCCGAGCCGACCGCAAACTCACGGCGGAAGAACAGTTCCTCGTCCGCTTGTGCATCTTGGTCCCACAGCCAATTTGGTGTCTGGCTCTGCTTCGCGGGAACCTGCTGATCCGCGCGAAGCAGCAACGCGCGCAAAGCACCCGGCAATGCAATGTCGTCGGGCTTCGCCAACGAACGCACCGAGATGTCACGGAACGAAACCTTCATCGCCGCGCCGGCGTGTGCCTGCAACGCAACAACTCCGCTTCTCGGCGCCGCCGCACGCTGATCTTGCAACGCCGTCACGATGCGCCCATCCAGTTCGTGCCAGACCAAATCGCCGCGCGCGACAACACGCAATTCGTGCCAACCACCGACATCGACTGCCGCCGGCTTGACCAGACGGCCAAGTTCCCGGCGTCCCTGGTCGGTCCAACGCACGAACTGCCCGCGCTCGGCAACGATGCCACCACCGCCTTCGTCGTAGAGCATCGCCGAGTACGGCGGGTTCGGATGCCAATCACATTGGTAGCCGACTATGCGGAAGGTGCCTTTCTTGAGCAGGCGACTTCGGTACTGCACCCCGGAGTTGTTGTTGCCCTCGAGTTTTACCTTGCAGCGCAACTCGAAGTTCGCGAACTCGCCTTCGTGAATCAAGAACGTGTTCGCGCGCAGCTTGATGCCGTGCGTCGACCCGACGATGACGCCATCCGCGACGCTCCAGACGGCCGGGTCGCCACGCCACCCATTGAGGCTCTCGCCATCAAAAATCGGCGTCAACACCGATTGCTCTTGGGCAACTGCCGTAACCGTCAGAACGGTCGCGAGGAGGACATCGGAAAGTATCGCGCGCATGAGATTGCCCAGTCTCAACGGGCGCGCCGCTTCAGTCCAACACCCATTAGGCCAACCGCCCAACCACTTGGCTTGCTACATGCTACTATCCTCCTATGCGCTACCTCCCCCTGATCGCCGGCGTCCTGCTGATTTGCGCCCCCGCAAAGGCCGACAAGTTCTGGTTGACCGACCCAGAGTCCCAGCAAAACTCGGCTGCTGGCTCCTCCCCGCATCTGATCCAAGGCGTTCTGGTCGCGACAGACGACGAGGGCTACCACGTGCGTATCGTTGGCGGCGAGGTCGTGCTGTCGAAGCAGAGCGTCTTCAAGATTGAGAAGGACGGCCTGAGCCTCGACGCAATCGTCAAGGCAGAGACGGCTTCCAAGCAGGTCGGCGAGACGGCAAACGAAAGCCGGCGCGCGGGCAAGGCTGCCCAGCAGCGCATGCGTGACGTGCGCATCGCCGAGGCATCCGCAAGCCGCCCCGCCAAGGCCGTCGAAGCATCGTCGAGCCGGAGCGCGCCCCCTGCCACGACCCCCAGCTTCGATCCCGTGCTCGGGGTCGCTAGTGGCTACAACAGCCAATATGCGATGATGCACGACGCGCAAATCGCTTGGGTCCTGACCAAGGATCGCCGCTACATGACACTGCTCAGGCAATTGCGCCGCATGCGCTAAGCGCGGCTAAGTTCCCGCAAGCAGCCCGAAACACCCGCAACTGCGTTCGTCATGCGGATCAAACCGCAACCCTGCCCGGTAAGCCTGTGGCAAGAACCGGGCAGAGGCCGCTGACGCAGTTACACAGGTGGGGAGAGATTAGGGGAGGTGGCCGAGGCCCGCATGACGCTAGGATGAAGTCGCAAGGCAACTCCGCCCTTTTGGCCCAAACACGCCGTTGAACTGATGCGCAGCGCGACCCTCTCAACCCTCCTACTCCTCTCGTTTTTCACCAGCTGCGGCGCTGAGACCCAAGCAGAGGTCGACCCGTTGCAGGCGCCACTCGGCCTGGAAAATGCGCAACTCGAACTGGTTGATAACAACGCACTGACCGCCGCAAAGGCCGCTCTCGGCAAGAAGCTGTTCTTCGACCCGCGCCTCAGCAATAGCGGCAAGATGGGCTGCGTGAACTGCCACCACACGGACAAGGCGTTCACCGACGGCATCGCACACTCGATCAAGGACAGCGGCAAGCAAAACAGCCGCAACTCGCCGACGATGTACAACGTCGGTTACTACCCGGAGCTCTACTGGGATGGCCGCAAGGTTGGCCTCGAGTCCAACGTGCTCGCAGCGTGGACCGGCCAGCTTGGTGGCGCACCGGCGGATGTTGCCAAAACACTCAACGGCATCGCCGCCTACAAGGCTGAGTTCCAAGCGGCATTCAAGGCGGACGCCAGCGAGACGACGATCGTCAACGCGCTGACGTCATTCTTGCGCACGCTGCGCAGTGGCAACTCGCTCTACGACCAAAAGAAGCTGTCCGCAGACGCCCAGGCCGGCCAAGAACTGTTCGCGACCAAGGCTTGCGCTACTTGCCACGTGCCGCCGCTGTTCAGCGACAAGGCGTATCACAACGTTGGGATCGGCCTCGCTGCCGAAAACCCGGACCTCGGCCGCGCCAATAAAACCAAGGACGCAGGCGACAACGGCAAGTTCAAGACGCCAACGCTGCGTGACATCTCGAAGACGGCGCCGTATTTCCACGACGGCAGCGTCGCATCACTAAAGGAAGCCGTCAAGCTGATGGCGTCCGGCGGCCTCGACCACAAGTTCGCGAAGGACGGACTGCTGATCGATCGTCAGTTGTCGGACCAGGAAATCGACCAACTGGTCGCGTTCCTCGAGTCCCTCGACAACGGCGTGACGTTCGTCGAACCAGTGCTGCCGAAGTAACTCAGGTTCCGGAGCGGGCGCTACGCCTAATCGGCCTGCGCTTCGAGTTCTTCCCACCGCGCATACAGCGCGGCCAACTGGCCGGGCAGTTCCTTGCGCCGCTTCGTCAATTGATCGAAGCGCTGCGCGTTCTGTGACTCGTAAAGGCTCGGGTCGCCCAAGCTCGTATCGACGTTGGCGAGTTCCGTCTCGGCCACCTCGATCTTCTTCGGCAACTGCGCCAGTTCTTTCTGCTCGCGCGAACTGAGCTTCTTCGGCTTGCTTGCCGAAACCGCAGTTCCAGCAGTCTGCTGCAATTTGGCCTTGGCCTTGGCCTTTTGGTTGGCAGCCGTAGCCTGCGCCGCGCGCTCGGCCGATTCCTGCTTGAGCCGCACCAGCAACAACGACAAGTCGCCCTCGTGCACCCGCGCATGGCCCGAGCCATCCATGTGCACAACCCGCGTCGCAATGCGATCGAGGAACCAACGGTCGTGGCTAACCACGATGGCCGCCCCCGGGAACGCCAACAGTGCGTCTTCGAGCGCGCGCAGCGACACCAGATCGAGGTCGTTGGTCGGCTCATCGAGCACCAAGACGTTGCCGCCAGCGCACAGCAACTTGGCGATCAAGACGCGATTGCGCTCGCCACCACTGAGCCCGCTGATAAGCCCGTGTTTCATCTCGCCCGGAAACAGAAACTGCTCCAAGAACGTTTCGATGCGCTGCGAACGGCCGCCGACGAACACGTAGTCGTTGCCGTTGGCGACTTCTTCGATGACCGTCTTCGATTCGTCGAGATCCGAACGCTTCTGGTCGATGCCAGCGAACTTCACCGTCGGGCCGATGCCGACCGTGCCAGTATCGGTATCAAGTTGCCCCATGATCATGCGCAGCAACGTGGTCTTGCCCGCGCCGTTCTTGCCGACGATGCCGAGGCGCTGGCCCGGACCAAGTTCAAACGAGAACGGCTCGATGATCGTGCGATCGCCAAATGACTTGCTGACGTCCTGGATGCGCAACACGTAGTCGCCGAGGCGCGGCCCATCCGGAATCATGAACTCAAGATCCGCCGCGCTCGGTGGCGGCGCCGAATCGACCAGCGCCGTGTGCCGGCCAATGCGCGCCTTCGACTTGGTCGTGCGCGCCGGCGGGCCGCGCCTGATCCACTCAGTCTCCCGCCGCAGCGTGTTCATGCGCGCGCTTTCGGACTTTGCATCCGCTTCGAGACGCTCGGCGCGCTTAACCAAGTAGGTCGAATAACCGCCGTCGTATTCGTGCAGCTTCGACTTGTCGAAATCGACAATGCGCGTGCACAGGCGATCGAGGAAGTAGCGGTCGTGCGTCACCAAGACCAACGGCACGCCGGCATCGAGCAAGTAACCCTCAAGCCATTCGGTGACTTCGGCATCGAGATGGTTGGTCGGCTCGTCGAGCAGCAGCACTTCAGGATTCGACAACAACAGCCGCGCCATCGCGACACGCCGGCGTTCGCCACCGGACAGGTCGCCACAGATCGCTTGGTGATCGGGAACACCCAACGAGTCAAGCAGTGCCGACGCCCGGTGATCAATATCGTGGCCTCCGAGCTTCTCTAGTTGCTCGTCGAGGCGCTGCTGTTGCTTCAGCAACTTGTCCAGTTGCGCAGTGTTCGGGTCGTCGGCCATCGCCGTATGCACGGCATCAAGCTCGGCCAGCACCTCAGCGCGACCTTCAATCCCGGCCAAAACGGCCGCGTGCACGCGCGCCTCCCCGGGTAATTGTGGATCCTGCGGTAGGTAGCCGAGCCGCAAGCCGCGACGTTCGGTGCGCTCGCCGGCATCGGGCTCGAGTTCTCCGGCCAGAATGCGCAACAGCGTCGACTTGCCACAGCCATTGGCGCCGAGCAGACCGACGCGCTGGCCCTCGTCGATCACGAAGGAGATCGAATCGAGTAGCTGCCGATCGCCAAGCTTTAGGTTGATGTCTTTGAGCGTTACTAACGCCATCGACGGATGCTGGCCGAAAGCGACGATGCAAACAACAGCCGTAGTGATCAGGTCGCGATTCGCGAGGCTGCCGATCCCGACTTCTGCATGTCGGTCGGCGGCAAGTCCTCGCTCGCCCGCAAGTCATCGAACTGGGCCAGCCCGCGACCGCTGCGCTTGACCTGACACATCAATTCATCCGCGCGCCCGGCCAGTTCTTCGAGACACTCCGGCGACGCAACGACGGTCAGCACGCCAATGCTGTCGATCGCCCCGATCACCGTGAACGGCTGGGCCTTGGGTGCAGGTGACGAGTTGCAGCAGGCAGATCTTTGCGTGCTAGTCGACGCTCGCTGCACCGCCGCGCACGGGGTCCGATTCTTCGCCTAGCTTCTCTAGCAATTCACGCTGCCGCTCGGACAACTCTTCCGGCAGGCCGAGCCGCACCACCAAGAACAGGTCGCCACGTGCTTCGCCTGACGTGTTCAGCCCTTGACCACGGAGCCGCAGTTTCTGGCCGGGCTTCGTGCCAACCGGAATCCGAGCCGTCGCCATGCCACCGCGCACGGCGACATTTACCTTCGTATCTTCGAGCAAGTCCCACGGCGCGATGATCACCTCGGCCTCGACATCGCAACCGCGCAAGCTATAGACATCGTCGGCGACCAGTTTCAGCGTCAACAGCAACGCCCCCGGACCCGCGACACCTGGCTGGCCAAGGCCCCGCAGACGCAGCACCTGACCATCGCGAACGTCGTCGGGAATCTTCAGATCGATGTTTTTCTGTTGGTTGCTGGCACCCAGTCCACCACACGCAGGACACGCGCCGCTCGTCAAGCGACCCTTGCCATCACAGACATCGCACGGCGTGCGCATGCGGAACGTAAAAGCGCGCTTGCCACCGAGCAGTGCTTCACCAACCGAGATCTGGATCATCGCCTCGGCATCGGCACCCCGCTGCGGCCGCGCCTGCGGTCGCCCTCGGCCCGAAAACATGTCGCCAAACATTTGGCCAAAGAAATCGGAGAAGCCCTCGCCACTCCCCATGCCTGAACGACCACCAAACATGTTGGCGAACTGCTCAGGGTCGATGCCACCACCCCCCTGAAAGTCTTGCCCATGCTGGTAATTCGCGCCCAGCGAGTCGTAGCGATTGCGCTTCTCGGGGTCGCTCAGAACCTCATTGGCTTCTGAGACCGATTTGAACTTCTTTTCGACCTCATCGCGCTCGTCTTCCGGATGGCGGTCCGGATGCCAATCCTTGGCCAACTTGCGATACGCGCGCTTGATCTCATCGTCACTGGCGTCGCGCGAGACGCCCAGGGTCGTGTAGTAATCTTGGAACTCCATCAGCAGCCCCATCATTCCCCAGGATGTGCGTACGGTGCCAGGACCAATAACCACATCTTCGCCTGCCAGCGGTGACAAGGTTCTCGGCCACGGCCTCCGTGGCGCGCCAACGCAAGGCGAGATCTCGATTCTTCGATGATGCTCGGCCGTATGCTTCACGGTGTGAAACACCGCATTCCACTAGCTCTCGCATTACTTGCAACGATGGCCGCCTGCGCCGACAACGAGCCAGTGGATGCAGTCTCAGACCCGCGAGAGGCCAACGCCTCACACGAATCTGGGCACGGCGCCGCGACATCGCTCGGAACCGTGACCGTCGCGGCCAACCAGTTCGAAATCGTGCGGCTTGGCGAGTTCGTGCCAGGAACCGAAGCCGCGCTGGAAGTGATCCCGAAGAGCATCCCGGTGCAACAGTGGCCGGACCTCAACCTGTATGTGTGGCTCGAGAGTCAGGACGGCACCCAAGTCAGCGAATCGGCCAAAGGAGAGGTGACCGAGCAGGCCTACCACTTCCATGTCACGCCCGGAGCTGACGACAAGGCTCCATTCCGGGTGATCCTGCGCATGCGCCGCGGCGACGTTGACGAGCGCGCCAGTCTGCCGCTCGATGGCCACGGTCACGAACACATCGAAGGCCCCCATCACGGCATTCCCGCAACCTTTGCCGGCGACGGGCAAGCCGGCCACTTGGAACTTAAGCTGCACGACGACAAGGGTGACCTGGAACTCTGGCTGCACCGCGACGCGATGTTCAGCCAACCGCTCGACCTAGCCATCGACAGCACGATCGAAATCGAGTTCATCGATGTCGGGGGCAAGAAGGTCACGCTGCGACCGCGCAACATGACCACGAACGAAGATGAATACGGCACCGCCAACATCCGCGACGCCCAGACCAACTATTTCATTTTTCCGTCCCAGCCGGGCGAAGATGCCAGCTGGCTGCAAGGCAAACGATTTCAGTCGATCGTCATCGTGCGATTCCAGGCCGTCGGCAAGGACATCACCTCCGAAGAGTTCGTGCTCAAGCCGCACGTGCACTAGACGCATGCCGAGCATCTGCGCGCACCAGCGAGGCACGAATCATGATCGCGGCGCGGATTCACAGACCGCGCCCAGCCCGCCCTACGAAAACGGCCTGCGGCGCCTGGCAAGGATCAGGTGAAACCGGCCACGGTCACCCTCAACTAGCACGAACAAAACGGCACTCACACCGCAATTCGCTCGCCGTGCATCAAGACACCCCAAGCCTTTCCGAGGCTTCTGGTCTCACAGATGGGGTCGATCGAGTTTAATTGCGGGCCATGTTTCGCCACGTATTACTCGCCCTCACGATCCTGACCGCTGCGGTCGCCGGCATTGCCGCTCAAACTGCGCCACCGACCAACGACGCGCTATTCCACGCCCAAGGCGAGTATGTCGGCAACTGTGCTCCCGGCCTCACGGATGGTTGGACCAAGACTACGGTCGGTGCGCAACTAGTCGCGCGAACTCAGAAGGACGGCCGCGAGCAACTGCACATGGTCTTCTACGACGGTGGACTTCCGGGCGCCGGCTGGACCCGTAACGACCCACGCATTCAGGTCGATGCCGAGTTCGACAATGGCGTCGCCAAATACGACATGGGATGGTCGGCGACACTACGCGACGGCGTGGTCTCGCTGCGCACTGCCAAGGGCGAACTGCTAGGCGAACTGAAGAAGGCCGTTCGACGCAGTCCGACGCTAGGCGCCGCCCCGCCCGCCAATGCAGTGGTCTTGTTTGACGGTAAAACTGCCGATGCGTTTGCCAAGGGTCGGCTGACGAAGCATGGCTTGCTGGCGGCAGGTTGTGATTCGAAACGTGGCTTCGCCGACCACCGCATCCACCTTGAGTTCAAAACTCCCTACAAGCCGCGAGCCCGCGGTCAGGGCCGCGGCAACAGCGGCCTCTATGTGCAAGGCCGCTACGAATGTCAGGTGCTCGATTCGTTTGGCCTCGAAGGCCTAGACAATGAATGCGGCGGCGTCTACTCGATCGCACCACCGATCGTCAACGCGTGCCTGCCGCCGGAGACCTGGCAGGCCTACGACATCGTATTCACGGCCGCCAAGTTCGCGAACGGCAAGAAGGTTGAGCACGGCCGCATGACGGTGCACCTCAATGGCATTCTTATTCATGACGAGTTGTCGTTGACGCACGCGACCACCGCGCACCCCCGCCCCGAAGGCTCAGAGCCCGGCGGTTTGTTCCTGCAAGACCACGGCAACCCGGTCGTCTACCGCAACATCTGGGTCGTCGAGAACGATCCAAAGCGTACCCGCAAAATCATTTTCTTGGCTGGTCGCCGCAGCCACGGCTACGCGTCGCACGAACACCGCGCCGGTTGCATGTTGCTGGCGAAGGCGCTGAACGAAAGCGGCCTGAACTTGCAAACCAAGGTCATCAACATCTGGCCCGAAGACACGAGCGTCTTTGACGGTGCCGATGTCATCGTCAGCTTCGCCGATGGCGGCGGCGGCCATCCGTTCATGCGCCACATGGGCGAGGTCGATGCGTTGATGGCTCGCGGCGTTGGCTTGGTATGCCTGCACTACGCCGTAGAAGTTCCAACCGGCAAGCCCGGCGACAACTTCCTACGCTGGCTCGGCGGCTACTTCGAAACGCACTTGTCGGTCAACCCGCACTGGACCGCGGACTTCAAGAAACTGCCCAAGCATGCAATCACGCGCGGCGTGCAACCGTTCGCCATCAACGACGAGTGGTATTTCCACATGCGCTTCCGCGATGGCATGGAAGCGGTTACGCCGATCCTGTCCGCCATCGCGCCGCAGCAGACGATGAGCCGGAAGGACGGGCCGCACTCCGGCAACCCGCACGTGCGCGCTGCCGTCGCAGCCAAAGAACCGCAGCACGTTGGCTGGACGCACACGCGTGCCGACGGCGGCCGCGCGTTCGGCTTCACTGGTGGTCACGTGCATTGGAACTGGGGCGAAGACAACTTCCGCAAGGTCGTGCTTAACGCGATCTGCTGGTGCGCGCACATGGACGTGCCCGCGGCAGGCGTCGCATCCAAGACGCCAGACCTCCCGGCACTGCAAGTCAATCAGGACAACAAGCCGGGCGAGCGCTTCGACGCAGCGGCAGTGCAACGCATGCTCGATTCCTTCCAGAAGGTCGAGTCCTCCCAGAAGAAGGACTAGGCGCAACTCACAAGAGCCCGGCCTTGGCAAAGCGCAGGCCGTCGACGCAGACTTCCTTTGGATCGACAAAGTAGTCGCGCCACACGTGGATCGCCGCGGCGAACTCGGGGTCCAACCGAGAGAACGCTTCGATAACACACCAACCGTCGTAGCCAACTTCCTGCAAAGCGGCGAACGTGCCACGCCAATCAACCTGGCCGCGCCCCGGCACACCCCGATTGTTCTCGCTGAGATGCACGTGCCCGAGCACCTCAGCGCACTCCTTGACAGCGGTGTTCGCATCGTGCTCCTCGAGGTGCATGTGGTGCGTATCGTAGTGCGCGCGCAATGACGGATGGTCGACACGTTCGCACAGGCTGCGCATCTGCGCCGCAGTATTGAGCAAGTAACACTCGAAGCGATTCAGTGCCTCTGGCGCCAGCATGATGCCAGCCGGTTCGGCGTGCTCAGCAGCCTCGCGCAAGACATCGGCACTGCGCTGACATTCGTCCTCAGTCGGCCCCTTGCCACTAAACACTTTGAACGCCGAGTGCAGCGGCCCGCACAACACATCGGCACCAAGTGCCTGGCCACAATCGATCGCCCACTTCAGACGCTCGACCGCCGCTCGCCGCACCGTGGCACTGGCATCGATTGGATTGTGTTCGGCCGAGAGTCCCGCCGAACAGGTTCGCTGCAAGCCGACGCGGTCCAGCATCGCAGCAACCTTCTGGTAGTGCGCGACATCGCCGTCAAACAACGGCACTTCGACCCCGTCAAAGCCACACTCCTTGACGAACGCCAGTTGTGGTTCGTGCTCGTCGGTTACGTGGGTAGTCCAAAGCAACAGGTTGACTCCAAAGCGCATGG